>DATBHU010000587.1:0-4579 GCA_036557265.1 Polyangia bacterium | reverse complement strand
AGCAGTGGCTTCCGTTATGCCCGCCCGTGGAGAGACCGCAGGGCCACGCGACAGTGGCCACCTTCCTTAAGTCAGCCGCCGGCGGAGCGGGAGGAGGCCTGCATCGGGGGCAGGAACGTGTCGTAGAAGAAGGCGCAGTCGCGGCGGATCTGATCCTCGGTGAGGCCGAACTTGCCCAGGTCGTACTTGTGCTCGGACTCGTACTTGCGCTGCTTCTCGCCGCGCTTGGCGATGGTGGCGCGCAGGGCCGGCGTCATCTCGCGGCCGAGGAACTGGCACATCTCCTCCATCACGCCCTCGAAGTCCGCCATCATCCGGTCGTAGCGCACGATGTAGACGCGCTGCTTGTCGATCAGGCCGCCCGTCCAGTCGTCGTGGAACTTCTGCAGCAGCAGGATCCACGCCTTGTACATGCGATCCAGCCAGCGCTTGCGCACCGTCTCGGGCAGCGACCAGAAGCCGAACGCGCGATCCAGCACGCCGACCACCAGGCTCATCGAGCTCGGGATGACCGACAGCGGGTCGCGCGCCATGTACAGGATCTGCGCCTCCGGGAAGCGCTCCATGAACTGCGGCAGCCGCACCGCCAGCGAGAACAGCTTGGCGATGTTGCGGTCGGTCTTGTGCAGCAGCAGGCTCCGCCGCCACAGCCCGTCCAGCCAGTCGTAGTCGCGCGGGCCGGTGTCGCGCACGCGCGGATCGAAGTACGGCAGCATGTCCTCGTCCTCGAACGACAGGAAGAAGCCGTAAAGGAAGAACCCGTCCAGGTGGCGGAACAGCACCGCCACGTCGTCGGTCTCGACCGACGACAGGCTGGTCTGGTGCGCGTCGGTCTGGTGGAACTTGGCCGGGCTCACCTTCTCGAGCAGCGGCAGCAGCGGGCGCAGCATCTTCTGCAGCGTCAGCGACGGGTACAGCATCAGGAACAGCTCCATCCCCGAGCCGAAGCCCTCGTCCGAAAGGAAGCGCTGCAGGAACGTCGTGCCCGTGCGCGGGTTGCCGACCAGCACGATGGGCCGGTTGGCGCGCGTCTTGGCGAACTTCGGGAAGAAGACGTGGTCGAGCGCCATGAAGATCGCCACCACCGTCCGCACCGCCCCGAAGAACACCGCCAGAAAAAGCGGGACGACCTTGACGTTGAACGTCCGCCGCAGCACGCGGTAGAGGGCGCCCATTCTCGAGAAGATGCTGTTCATGTCGTGGTCTCCGCGGTGAACTGTCGCTCGAATGCCGCCGCGAAAGCTTCCAGCTCCGCGCCCGGCAGGTGGTTGATCCCCGCCGCCGTCTTCCGCCCGCCCCCGGTTGGAAACCTACGACAGAACGCCTCCGCCGAGATCGCCGAATCGCGCGGGACCCGCACCGACACCAGGTAGCCGCCGTCGCTCTTGGGCGACACGATGGCGATGGCGCTGCCGCCGTGCGCCTTGGCGACGTCGTTGGCCAGCGTGCCGCTGGCGCGGCGCGCCCAGGCCGCGTCCGGCAGCACGAACATCAGCGCCCCCGGCGCCTGGCGGGCGGGCTCGAGCCGCCGCGCCCGCTCCATGTCGTCGCGGTACCCGGCCGAAAGCCGCGCGAACGTCGCCGACTCGGCCGCGAAGCGGAGCGGGTCCGGGTGGCACAGCATCTCCTCGGCCAGCTCGAGCGGCGGCACGTGCAGATCGGCGATCGCCTCGCCGTAGGCGTTGTAGTTGATCGCGACGCCCAGCTCCTGCAGGCGCCCGGCCGCGTCGGCGGCGATGCCAGACGCCTCGCACAGCGCGCGCGCCTCCGCGGTCATGCTGTCGCCGAACGCGCCCACGATCGCCCACGGCCGGAACAGCCCGTCCAGGAAGCGATCGACGAGCAGGCTGGTGCAGACCGTCGGGCTGAGATCGATGTGCGCGTCCAGCCCCGGGTGGGCGGGAATCTCGCCCGCGAAGTGGTGGTCGAAGTAGCGCACGGTCACGCCGGCCGCCAGCAGCTTGTCGAGCGCGGCGCGGTTCACGTCCAGCGAGATGTCGAGCACGGTGGCCGCGTCGCCCGCCGCCGCCACGACGCGATCGAGCAGCGCGATGTCGCGCTTCACCCCGGTCACCAGCTTCTCCTCGCGCCCGGCGGCGCGCGGCGACGCCAGGCGAAGCTGCTGCAACGCGCACAGACCATCGGCGTCGCCGTTGAACACGTAACTGTGGTTCATCCGCTCAGTCCTTCTCTTGCTCTTGCCCGTGTCCGGCCGCGGGCGCGCGGACGAACCCGCGCTCCTCCAGGAAGGCCACCACCACCTCCGCCGCCTTCTCGGGCGAATGCGCGGTCGTGTCGAGGGTCAGCTCCGGCGCCTCCGGCCGCTCGTAGGGCGAGTCGATGCCGGTGAAGTTCTTCAGGTCGCCGCGCCGCGCCTTCTTGTAGAGGCCCTTCGGATCGCGCTGCTCCGCGACGCCCAGCGGGGTGTCCACGAAGATCTCGATGAACTCTCCGTCGGTGACCAGCGCGCGCGCCATCTGGCGTTCGGCGCGAAACGGCGAGATGAACGCGGTGCTGACGATCAACCCGGCGTCGACCATCAGCTTCGCCACCTCGGCGATGCGGCGGATGTTCTCGACGCGATCGGCGTCGGTGAAGCCGAGATCGCGGTTCAGCCCGTGGCGGACGTTGTCGCCGTCCAGCAGGTAGGTGTGACGGCCCACGGCGTGCAGCCGCTTGTCGACCAGGTTGGCGATGGTCGACTTGCCGGCGCCGGAGAACCCCGTGTACCAGAGCACGCACGGCCGCTGCCCTTTCAGCGTGGCGCGCGCCGCCTTGTTCACGTCCAGGTTCTGCCAGACGATGTTCTGCGCCCGGCGCAGCGCGAAGTGCAGCATGCCCGCGCCGACGGTCTCGCCCGACACGCGGTCGACCAGCACGAAGCCGCCCGCCTCGCGGTTCACCTTGTAGGGCGCGAACGGCAGGTCGCGATCGAGGTGCAGGTTGCAGACGCCGATCTCCTTGTGCGACAGCGTCGTGGCCGCGATCCGGTCCAACGTGCTCAAGTTGATCTTGTACTTGAGCGGGTTGATGGTCGCGGTCGCGGTGTGGCCGCCCATCTTCAAGGTGTAGCTGCGGCCGCGCAGCAGCGGCGCCGCGCTCAGCCAGACGATCGTCGCCTCGAACTGGTCGGCGATCTCGACCGGCGCGCCGGCGGCGCGGGCCTCGCCGGCGGCCGGCGCCGGCTCCACGCGGTCGAGCAGCTCGACCAGCGTCGGGCCCGTGTACCAGGGCATCGCCGCGGCGCGCGCCCGCACGTTGTCGCCGCTGTCCGCCGAGATCGGCACGCAGGCGACGTTGCCGAGGCCCAGCTGCGCCGCCAGCTGCCGGAACTCGCCGTCGATGCGCGCGAACGCCGCCTGCGCGTTGTCGGCGAGATCCATCTTGTTGACCGCGAGCACGACGTGGCGCACCGCCAGCAGCCCGGCGAAGAACCCGTGGCGCCGCGTCGCGGCCGTGAGGCCCTGGCGCGCGTCGACGACGACGACGCTGACGTCCGCGATCGGCGCGCCGTCGCGCAGCGTGCGCGTGTATTGCTCGTCGTTGGCGGCCTCCACGACGACGAGAGGTTGGCGGTCGGCGCCGGCGCCGGCCGCGAGCCGGGCGACCAGCGCGCTCTTGCCGTCGCGCATGCCGCCGCATATGTCGACGCGGATCGGGGACATCTGTTTGGTCATCAGAATTGGGAGAAGAAGCCCCAGATGCCTTCGCCCGAGAACGGCGGGGGCTCGTGTACGCCGTCGAACTCGCACCACGTGATCGGGTAGCCGGCGTCGCACCCCTGGTAGCTGACGCAGCCCGACGGGGTGGTGGCCACCGTCTGGGTCGTGCAGTGATCGATCATCCGGAAGGTATCGCGCGCGGCGCGGCCGTTCGAGATGTCGATCGTCGGATCCATCTTCCCGTGCGATCCCCAGTAAGCGATCCGGTTCGCGCCGGCGCAAGTGCCAGATACCTCGCCCGACATCGGCGCGATGGCGCGGAAAACGTTTCCCTCGGCGCAGCCCAGCGCGATGGTCTGGATCGCGCCCATGCTGAAGCCGGTCGCGAAGATGCGGTTCTGGTCGATGCAGAGCTGGGATTTGAAGCGGGCGAGCATGGCGTCGACGTAAGGGATGTCGTTGGGGTTGGTCCAGCTGGTGGAGAGAGCCTGCGGCGCGACAAAGATGGCACCACCCCCCGACATCGGCTCGATCCCGTAGTAGGCCCCTTCCTTCGAGGGCGCGCCGCCGCTGTCGACCGAGGCGGCGTCGTACATGCGGCCGTGGAACGCGAGGATCAGCCGGTAGGGATGGTGCGGGTCGTAGCTGGCCGGCATCTTGATGATGTACTCGCGCATCGTGCCGGACGCGTCGATCGTGTAGTGGCCGCTGGCGGGGGCGCCGCCGGCGGCCGTGCAGCCGGCGCTCGGCATCGCGCCGGCCATGCCGCCGCTGCCCGCCGCGCCGGCCGTGCCGCTGGCGCCGCCGCGACTGCCCGCCGCGCCGCCGGTTCCCGTCGTCCCGCCCCGTCCGGCCGCCGCGCTGCCGCCGCGACCGGCCGTCGAACCGGCGGCACCGCCCGCGGCCGCGCCGCCCGG
>DATBHU010000586.1:0-1579 GCA_036557265.1 Polyangia bacterium | reverse complement strand
GCCAAGAATTGACGCATCCCGTCTGAACCTGGAGGAGACCGTCGTCCAGGTCGCCCGTGTGGCGAAGGTGGTCATGGGCGGGCGGCGCTTCAGCTTCCGCGCGCTCGTCGTCGTCGGCGATCGCGCCGGACACGTCGGCGTCGGCCTGGGCAAGGCTACCGAGGTGCCGGAGGCGATCCGTAAGGGCACTGAGGACGCCAAGAAGCGTCTGATTCGCGTGCCGATGCTCGGGACGACGATTCCGTTCGCGGTGACGGGCCGCTTCTCCGCCTCTGAAGTGCTGCTCAAGCCTGCGGCGCCTGGCACCAGCGTGATCGCCGGTGGCGCGGTGCGCGCCGTTGTCGAGGCGGCGGGCATTCGTGATATCCTCACGAAGTCGCTGGGCAGCTCGAACGCGCTCAACACCGTCATGGCGACGATGGAGGCGCTGCGCGACCTCAAGAACTTCGACGCCGAGGCCGCCCGGCGCGGCAAGTCCGTCACCGACCTCTTCGGCCCGAAGCGCGCGGCGCAGATCGCCGAAGCGACCGCTGCGGCAGCCGCCATGCAGGTCGAGCGCGAGCCGCGCGAGGAGCGCAGCCGTGAGCGTTCGGGTGAACGTGGCGGTGGTGATCGTGGTGGGCGCGGCCGTGGCGGCGAGCGTGGCGCGGGTGGTCAGGGCGGTGACCGTGGCGGCGCTGGTGGGCGTCCGGGTGGCGGCAATCGTGCTGGTGGCCCGCCACGCCGTCGCTAGTCGAGACGCATAGCGCGGAAGAGCCGCGCGTCTGTTTGGAGCAAGACAATGGCAGAGAAGAAGACGACCGGCGCGACCAGGACGCGGGCGAAGCACGGAGCCAAGCAGTTGCGTGTCACCTACGTCAAGAGCGCGATCGGCTATAACGTGAAACAGAAACAGACCATCGAGGCATTGGGGCTGCGGCGGCTACAACAGGTCATCACGCATCCCGACACCCCGTCGGTGCGTGGCATGCTCAACAAGGTCTCACACCTGGTGCGGGTGGAAGAGGTCGAGGAGGCGGCGCGATGAAACTCAGCGATCTGCGCTCGCCAGACGGCGCGCGCTACAAGGCCAAGCGAGTCGGACGCGGGCATGGCTCCGGACGCATGAAGACTTCCGGGCGCGGCCAGAAGGGCCAGAAGGCGCGCACCGGCAGCGCGATTCCGGCGTACTTTGAGGGCGGCCAGAACCGCTTCTCGCAGCGCATGCCGTATCTCAGCGGCTTCAAGAACCACTTCCGCAAGGAGTACGTGGTCGTCAATCTGCGCGATCTCACCGCGTTCAAGGCGGGAGACGAGGTGACGACGGCGGCGCTCGTCGAGAAGGGTATGATCCGCCAGAGCCAGGCCAAGGAAATGCTCAAGGTGCTTGGCGAGGGCACGCTTGACCGCGCGCTCAAGGTCACGGCGCACAAGGTCTCCGACTCGGCGCGCAAGCAGATCGAGGCGGCGGGCGGCAGCGTCACGCTGATCGAGATACGGACCTATCCGAAGACGAAGCGCAGCAAGACGCCGCGCGAGACTGCGGCGGCTGGAGCGCTCGCCGTCTCGGTCGCCGCGACGCAGGAATAAGCGAGCGAGG
>DATBHU010000585.1:0-2502 GCA_036557265.1 Polyangia bacterium | reverse complement strand
CGCCTACCGAGCCCTCCGCGACCCGGCCGGCCGTCGCCTGCTCGATCGCGCGGTAGACGTGGTCGGAGCGGACGTGGCGGCCGACGGCGTCGTTCAGCCACGAGTCGTCGCATTCGCCGACCAGCGGGATCACGACGTCGTCCTCGCCCCCGATCTTGGGCCACTTCTTGGTCATCCACTTGACGGCGGCGTCCGACACCTTGCCGACCGCCATCGTGTTCGTCAGCAGGATGGGCGTCTCGAGCAGGCCCCACTCCTGCACCTGCGTCAGGCCCGACACCTCGCCCGCGCCGTTGAGGACGAAGCCGCCGGCGAGCACCCGGTTGTTGAAGATGTCACCGCGCGGGACGACCGCCGTGACGCCGGTGCGGACCGGGCCCTTGCCGACCTCCAGCGGCCCCTCGCCGATGATCAGCGTCGTGTGCCCGACGCGCACCCCGCCGACGTCGGTGATCGCGTTGGCGCTCCCGACCGGGTAGTGCCCGATGGAGAACCCCAGGTCGCGAAGTCTGGCTCTCATTCCGGGTGGGGATCCGACGTGCCGCTGTCGCCGGGGGCGGTGACGGCCGGCGCCGGCGTCTTCTCGCCGCTGCTGCTGCCGCCGCCGGTGCCGCCCGTTCCGTTGCCGTTGCTCGTCCCGTTGCCGTTGCCGTTGCCGCTCGCCGCGGCGCGCTGATCCGCCTTCGCCTCCTGCCGGATCTCCGCCTTGGCTTCCCGCTCTTCGCGCCGCTTCTCGCGCAGCCGCTTCAGCCCGCCGTCGAGGATCTCGCCGATCAGCGTGCTGTACTCGATCCCCGCCGCCTGCGCGATCAGGCACAGGTTCGAATAGCCGGGCGTCAGCCTTGGCAGCGGGTTGACCTCGATGACGTAGATGTCGCCCTTGGCGGTCATGCGCAGGTCGACGCGCGCGACGTCGCGGCAGTCGAGCGCGTCGAACGTCTCGCGGCAGACGCGCTCGATCGCCTTCAGCTCCGCCGGCGTCAGGTGGGCCGGGCACTGGTAGGAGACGTGCTTCTCCCATTCCTGCTTGATCTGGAAGTCGTAGACCGGCCGCGTGTTGCTCTTGTCCTTGAACAGGATCTCCATGGGCGGCAGCACGCGCGGCCGCCGATCGCCCAGCAGGCCGACGGTGAACTCGCGGCCCGGGATGTAGACCTCGATCAGCGCCGGCTGGCGATAGCGATCGATCAGCTCGCGCACCACCGCGCGCAGCGATTCCTCGTTGTCGCAGACCGACGCCGACGCGCTGACGCCCTTCGACGACCCCTCCTGGTTCGGCTTGACGATGAGCGGGAACTTCAGCTTCGACGACAGGCGCTCGCGCCCCGTCTCCATCACCTGGAACTCCGCGGTCAGGATGCCGTGCTGCAGGAGCACGCGCTTCGACAGCGCCTTGTCGAGCGCGATCGACAGCGTGGCCGCGTCCGAGCCCGTGTACGGGATGCCCATCAGCTCGCACAGCGCCGGTACGGCCGCCTCGCGGTTTCGCCCGGCGACACCCTCGGCGATGTTGAACACCAGATCGACGGGCGTCTGCATCAGCTGCCGCGGCAGCTCGGCGGTCGCCTCGAACAGCGTGACGTGGCCGTGGTTCTCCAGCGCCTCGCGGATCGAGTCGATGGTCTCGGGCGCGTCGTACTCCGCCTCGGCGTCGTTGCCCGCCTTCGAATCGACGCGCTTGACGTTGAACGTGAAGCCGATGCGCAGCGGATCGGCGGGCCGCCGCCGCCGCGCGCCCGGCTTGACCACCAGCCCCTGCCGGCGCGCCGCGCTCTCCACGACCGCGTACAGCGTCTCGGCGTAGTCGAGCCCCTCGCGCGCGGCCGCCGCGTACAGGCTGGCGCCGCGCTCGAGCGACGGCAACGCGTTCACCTCCAGCAAGTACAGGCGGCCGTCCTCGCCGACGCGGAAGTCGATGCGCCCGAGATCGCGGATGCCCAGGGCGCGCGCCGCCATCTTCGAGATGGCGCGCAGCCGCGACACCACGTCGCGCGGCAGGTCGGGCGGGCAGCGCACCGACACCTTGCTGGCGTCCGCCGACTTCAGGCGATAGTCGTAGAGGTTGAACCGGCTGCGCGCCGACGGATCGACCAGGTAATCGACCGGGAGCAGCACGCCCTCGTCGCCGCGTCCCTCCAGGAACGGCACCGTCACGTCGGTGCCGGCCACGAACTCCTCGACCAGCACGCCGTTCGGATAGGCGCGCAGCGCCTGCGGCAGCACCTCGGCCAGCGCGCGCGCGTCGCGCACGACGGCGTCGTCGCCGATCCCCTTCGACGAACCCTCGTAGTTCGGCTTGACGATGACGGGCAGCGCGAGGCCCAGCGTGCCCGCGAGGCGGAAGCTCCCCAGCGCGGGCAGATACCCCGACACGCCGAGCGCCGGGTTCACCACCGTGAGCGACGCCTGCGCGCCCGCGCCCGGCGTGTTCCCCACGACGCCTGCCTTGAGCCACGGCACGAGGTACGGCGTCACCTTCACGCCGGCGTAGAGCAGGCTGAC
>DATBHU010000584.1:0-3296 GCA_036557265.1 Polyangia bacterium | reverse complement strand
GGCCGAGGAACAATACCAGGAAAGTCCCGGCGGGATAGACGGCCCGGCGCATGAATGCTAATGATTGGCTCGTGCAGTGGGGACTCGGGCGGGCTCGGCGCGCGCTCGTCGCGTTGCTGCTCCCGTCGTCGCTGTTCATCGGGGTGGGATCCGCGCAGGCCACCGGTATGTCGATCCCGGCCGGCGGCGACTACAACCTCACGGCCGACCTCGTCCTCGACACGATGGACACGTTGACCGCCGGCGACGACGCCGGCGCGCAGTGCCGGATCCACGGCAACGGCTTTACGATCCGCACCGTCGCCGACTGGACGGGCACGTTGACGATCCGGAACTGCGCGGTGGACGGCCTGGGCACCGCTTCAGCCGCCGCGATCCTCCTCACCTCCGCCGGCGCGGCGGCGATCACCATCGAGCGCACGACGTTCGACACCAGCGGCCGGATCGACCTCCAGATCGGCGGCCAGACGAGCGTGGTCTTCCAGAAGAACGTCATCGCTCAGGACTCGGTCGTATCGATCGACGCCACGTCCTTCGACAACTCGGACCCCGCGTTTCACGCGACGTTCACCTCCGACGGTCAGAAGCTGTTCCAGGGGAACACGATCCTCCGCTCGTGGGCGAAGTTCGAGAAGACGAACAACTGGATGATCGGCGGCGACCAGCCGGGCGACGGGAACGTCCTCATCGGACTGCGGGCCGGCATCGACGTCGAGCAGTCCGACGGCATGACCGTGGAAGGGAACTACGCGCACACTTACTCCGGCTTCGATCTCAAGCTTCCGAAGATGTGCAACACCCCGAGCGGGGACTGCTGGAACCAGGTGAAGAACCTCATCACCGAGCAGAGCACGAACCTCCTCGTCCAGCACAACGTCTTCTGGGGCCGGAACTGGACGCTGAACACGCTCGGCCAGGGCGAGATCCGGTACAACCTGGCCATCGACAACGTCGAACGCGGATGGGTGCTGAGCGACAGCGCGTCCGCGCTGAAGATCCATCACAACGTGTTCATCGAGACGAAGAGGAACGCGACCTACGACTCGGACGGCGTGTTCGTCCTCAACTGGGACACTCCCACCGACCCGGCGGTCATCGAGATCTTCAACAACACGTTCGTCGGGGGCGCGACGTGCACCCCCGCGATCAAGTCGCTGGTCCTGCTGAACGGTCCGGACGTGCAGCTCCCCAGCTTGCGCAGCAACGCCTTCGCCGACGGGCGCGTCAGCGCGAGCTCGCCCGCCCTGATTCAGAACGGCTCGGTGCCGCTGGGGGCGCCGCCGGACCCGCTCCTCGGCTACGCCGACTACAACCTGTTCGCGGTGCCCGACTCGCCGGTGCAGACTCACTACAGCGTCGCCGTCTCCGGAAAGAACCTGGGCGATCCGGGTTACGGCGGGCACGACGTCAGCGTCACCAACCGGACGAACATCTTTGCGCAGAAGACCCCTCGGGACTTCGCGTTCGACGAGGCCATGGTGCAGGCGGGGGCGACCACCGTCTGCCAGATCCTCGCCTACTACCGCCAGGTCTTCACGCCGGCGACGGCGCCGGGGAGCCCGCTCGTCGCGGCGGCCGATCCCGCCGACGGCGCCGGCCGCAACATCGGCGCGGTCGGCACCGGCGACAGCGATCCGGCGGATCTGTTCGGCCGGGCGCCGTTTTGCAACCCGACGGACATCGGCCAGCCGAAGACGACGGCCGACATCTACACGTGCCCCGCCGTGAGCGTCACCGGCCCCACCAGCTCCGGCGTCGTCGTCGCCGGCCCGCACGGCTTCATCTGCGTCTGCGAAGTCGATCCGGGGCCGCCGTCGCCGGCCGGCGTCGCGATCCTGATCGGCATCGTCGTCGGCGCTCTCGCCCGCCGCCGCCGCGGCCGCGCGCGTTGAAGTTTCCGGAGCGGTGCTGCATCCTCACTGCGGCAGGTTCATGCGCGTCCTGGTCGTGACGAAGATCTTTCCGAACGCGGTCGAGCCACAGTGGGCGCCGTTCAACCGCCAGCAGCTCGCGGCCCTCCGCAAGCGCTGCGAGGTCGAGGTGCTCGCCACCATCCCCTGGTTCCCGGGCGCGGGCGCCTTCGCGCGCTGGTCGGCGGCCGGGCGCCTCACCGCCGTGCCGCGCACCGATACGATCGACGGCCTCGACGTCGAGCACCCGCGCACCATCTACCTCCCGCGCTTCGGGCATGCGCTGTCGGCGGCGTTCTACGCGGCGTCGGTGCTGCCGGCGGTGCTGCGGCGCCGCGGCCGATTCGACGTGCTGCTCGGGTCCTGGGCCTACCCGGACGGCGTGGCCACCGTGGCGCTCGGGCGCGCGCTCGGCGTGCCCGCGGTGGTGAAGCTGCACGGCTCGGACATGGACGTGCTCGCCAAGCGTCCCGTGCTCCGCCGCCAGCTGGCCCTGGCCTTGCCCCGCGCCGCGCGCGTCGTCGCCGTGAGCCGCCCCCTCGCCGCCGCGGCCCGCGACCTGGGCGTGCCGGCCGAGCGCGTGGATGTCGTCGTCAACGGCGTCGACGGCGAGCTGTTCCGGCCGCGCGATCGGGCCGCTGCGCGCGCGGCGCTCGGGCACGGCGCGGACACGCGCCGCTGGATCCTGTACGTCGGTCGGATCGAGGACGAGAAGGGCGCGCGCGATCTGTGCGCCGCGTTCGAGAAGGTCGCGGCGGCCCGGGCGGACGCCGCGCTGGTGATGGTCGGGGACGGCCGCGCCCGCGCCGCCGCGCAGGAGGCGCTGCGCGCGCTCGGCGACCGGGCGCTGTTCCCCGGGCCGCGCCCGCTGGCCGAGGTCCCCGTCTGGATGGGGGCGTGCGACCTCCTCACGCTGCCGAGCCATCACGAGGGGACGCCCAACGTGCTCCTCGAGGCGCTGTGCTGCGGGCGCCGCGTGGTCGCCACGCGCGTGGGCGGCATCCCGGACATCGTTCATCGCGACGAGCTCGGCGCGCTGGTTCCCGTCGGCGACGTCGGCGCGCTGGCGGACGCTCTCGCCGCCGCGCTGGACCACGCTTACGACCCGTCGGGCGTCGCCGCGCTGGGCGCGCGGGGCGGCTGGGACGAGAGCGCCGCGCGCCTCCACGACAGCCTGCTCCGGGCCGTCGAAGCGACGCAGCCGGCGGCCGGGCGGGCGCGCGGCGACGGAGGGTTGGCCTCGCATGTCGGCTGACGCCCGCGATCACGAGCCGCCCCCCGCCGTCAAGCTGGCGCCCCCCACGCGCCCGCCCACCTGGAAGGTGCGCCTCCGCGGCATCGCGTCGCGGGCGATCCCGCGCTCCGTGCTCATCCGTCGCGGCCCCG
>DATBHU010000583.1:0-2963 GCA_036557265.1 Polyangia bacterium | reverse complement strand
CGTCTCTTCGCGAGCCACTGAAGCATTCCGAGGATCTTCTCGGCGAGGTTTTCGCGCTTGTCGGCGGCGACGTGCAGGTGAACGTGGACGCGCGACCCCTCGGCGGCCACGGTCAGGCCGTCGAACAGCGGCGCGAGGCCGAGCAACGCGAGCATCCGCTGGCCGGCGTACACCCGCGCTGCGTCGGCCCAGAGGGTGGCCGCCCGCGCCGCCTGGTCCCCGCCGTCGAATAGCGCCAGCGCGTCGGCGTCGAGATCCTCGCCCAGGTCCAGTCGCGCGCCCACCCGGCGCAGGCCGTCCGGAACCACGAGCACCCCCTGAGAGCGCGCGCGCATTCCGTCTGTCACCGTGATCGCCAGCGTGACCGCAGGCGGGCTCTTGTCGGCGTTCAGCGTCCGCCGCAGCTCACCCAGCGGCCCGGCGCCGGCGTCCGGGCTCATTCCCCAGGCCGCGTCGACCGCCGCGCGCACCCGCGGGCCGTCGCCCTGCGCCAGCGTCCTGGGCGTGACGAGCGCGACCGCCCGCCCCTGGCCCTCCCATAGCGGGCTCTGCCGCCATTGCGACGCGATCGCGCCTGACGTCGCCGCGACAAAGGCGCCGCCGACGCGCTCCGTGTCGAAGCGGCCGCGCGCGATGGTGAGCGTCGCCGGCGTGCCCGTCGTCTCGGTGCTCGCGACCAGCATCCGTTCGGCCTCGGTAAACACATCGAAGCCGAAACGACGACGCCGCTCTTCCCGTTCGCCTTCGAAGCCGCCCTCCATCAGCGACCGCGACCAGGCCGAACTGCGCAGCGCCGCCAGATCCACGTCGGCGAGCGCATCGGTGTCGTTCGGCACGAGGTTCCACAGATCGCCGTCGTCGGGACCGGTGCGCGGCCCGCGCGCGCGAACCGCGCCCGTGCTCGTCTCGGCGCAGCCCGCCGCGACCAGCGCCATGACAGCGCCCCATCGCGCGACATTCAGCTGGAACCCTGAAAGGGTTCCAAACCTCCCTGGTCGTCGTCGGGCTCGTCGCCCTCTCCTCGTGTCGGGGCGCGTGCAACCGCGGCGGTGACGCCGAGCGCGCGCTGACGCCCCAGGGCCGCCTGGCGCAGTTCCCGGCCGCCGCCCGCATGGTCGCCGGCGTCGACGTCGCCCAGCTGCGCGCCAGCCCGGCCGCCGCCAAGGTGCAGAAGCTGGCGGTCGAATCGCAGGCCGACCAGCAGACGCTCGCCGAATTCCAGCGCCGCACCGGCTTCGATCCGCTCAAGCAGCTCGTCAGCCTGACCGTCGCCTTCCCCGAGGACGCCCGCGCCAGCGGCGACTTCGGCCTGGTCCTGCGCGCCGACCACTTCGACGAGGCGCGCCTGATCGCCTACGCGCGCGACGAGCTGCAGAAGAGCGCCGACGACCTGGTGTCGAGCAAGCACGGCCGCTTCACCCTCTGGACCAGCCGCCGCGATCCGACCGTGGTCGGCTTCTTTCCCGACGACCACACCTTCATGCTCGGCGCGGGCGGCTGGGGCGCGCGCATGGCGGATCTCGCCGACAAGGCCGCGCCCGGCGACAGCGCCGCCACCAACCTCGAGCTGGTGCACCTCGTCGAGCGCGTCGCCGGCGCGCACGCGATCTGGGGCGCCGCCATCGTCCCCGCCGAGACGCGCCGCTCGCTCGGCGCGCAGCCCGGCCTGACCGACGCCGCGACGATCAGCACGCTGTCGGCGTCGATCGACTTCGGCACCGGCCTCGACGCCAAGCTGATCGCGGACGTGGCGACGCCCGACGCCGCGCGCTCGCTCGCGACCAAGGTGACCGAATCGCTGCGCGACGCGAAACGCAACCCGCAGGTGCTGATGCTCGGGCTCGGGCCGTACCTGAGCGGCGTCAGCGCCCGCGCCGCCGATCGCACCTTCGAGGTGCGCGCCGCCCTCGGCCCGGAGGCGGTCGACGATCTGGTCGCGCGCCTCGGCGCCCTGGTCGCGCTCACGCGCGCCGGCACCGCCCCCGGCTTCGCGCCGCCGGCGCCATCCCCGCCCCAGAAGTAGCCAGGGTCAGATCGCCACGACGTCGTGGAACTTGCTGTAGTCGATCTGGAACCGCCCGCGCGCGTCCGTCCCGAGCACGTCGGCGAAGCGCGCGCCGTCGGCGATGTCGTCCAGCGCGTACTCCTTGCGCGCGGCGATGGTCTGCCCGATGGTCTCGTCGTAACCCATCAGCGATAGGTAGAGCTCGGCGCGCTTCTCGCCCAGCCTCGCCAGCGCGTCCGGCCCGTGGAACGGGCTGTCGGCGTCGATCCTGTGCATCGCCGTCCAGGTCAGGAAGAACACCGCCGTCCGGTCGCGCACCAGCGGCACGTCGATCTGCCGCCGCATCACCTCGCCCTCGCGCGTTCGCTCCGTCACCAGCAGGATCACGCGCAGCTGCGCCTCGACGATCCGGTTGCGGCGCCAGTTCGCCATCCGGAACATCACGTGCGGGACGCCGTCGCGCGGCGTGATGGTCACCCGGTTCGCGAACAGCACGCGCGCCGACGGCCGCGCGAAGCGCGTGAACGTCAGCCCGGTGATCACCGCGATGCCGAGCATGCCGGTCATCGCCTCGAACACGACCATGATGTGGGCGTAGCGGGTGACCGGGTACATGCCGCCGTAGCCGATGGTCGCGATGGTCTGGACGCTGAAGTAGAACGCGTCCTCGAACGACCCCGGCCGCGCGTGCGCGACGCAGCCGGGCTGGGCCAGGTACGCGCACGCGAACAGGATGTTGGCGCCCAGGAACGTCGCCCCCACGACCGCGAAGAACGTCGGCCAGCTGCGCGCCAGGATGAAGTGGTACAGGTCCTTCTGCGGGGCGCGCTCCATGCCGATGGCGCGGATGGACGCCCGCTGCGATGCGGCGAGCGACACGCGGGCGGCCGGTCGAGCTGGCGGGGTTGCCATGGAGCCACCCGAAGCCTAGCCGTGTAGGAAATCCTCCGCAATTTCC
>DATBHU010000582.1:0-6062 GCA_036557265.1 Polyangia bacterium | reverse complement strand
ATGCGGGTGTCGCCGTTGCTGTAGGTGCCGGTGCCGCTGGGATCGCACTTGAGCTGGAAGCACCTGCCGCAGTCCTGCTCCATGTTGCACGTCGGCGCCGACGGGCACATGCCGGTGCCGTTCTCGGTCTGGCCGGGCTGGCACGCGCACGTCGGGCCGACCCAGATGCTGCTCTCGTCGCCCGGCGCGCCGTAGAAGCTCGAGTCGTTGGCGACGCCGGACATGTACGGCGCCAGCGTGATGCCCTGGTGCGTGCAGGTCGCGCCGGAGATGTTGGTCGCGTCGGTGAAGTTCGCGAGCCCGTTGCAGTCGCCCGCGGTGTGATTGCCGAACATCGTCGCCGTGTAGCCGGTCAGCCAGGCGGCGGTGCCGCCGGTGCCCGTCGTTCCGGCCGTTCCGGCTGTTCCGGCTGTTCCACCTTGGCCGGCCGTGCCGCCGCCGCCGCCCCGGCCCGCGGTGGTTCCGGCGACACCGCCGGAGCCGCTCGCGCCGCCGCGCCCACTGGAGCCCGCCGCCGATCCTGCGCTGCCGCCGCTGCCGCCGTTGCCCGCGTTGCCGCCGCGCCCGCCGGAGCCTGCCGGCGATCCGCCGCTGCCGCCCTTGCCCGCGTTGCCGGCGCCTCCGGTCGCCGTGCCGCCGGACGATCCCGCGCTGCCGCCCGCGCCGCCACGGCCGGTCGCGCTGCCGCCGACGGAGCCTGCCGCGCCGCCGGTCCCCGTCGTGCCCGCCGCGCCGCCGCCGCTGCCGGCCGTACCGGCGGTTCCGGCCTGGCCGCCCGCGCCCGCGCCACCCGCGCCGCCGCCTGCGTCGGAGTCGGGGCCCTCGCCGGAGACGCACGCTCCGGACGCGCAGGCCAGCAGCACCGACAAAGCCAGTCTCGTCTTCATGGTCCCTCCCGGAAAAAAGGGCCGGCAGACCGAAAAGAGAGGCGAACGTATCACGCGCGCGGCGACCGCGAAATCGGGGGCGGAGTACAATGGCCGCCCCATGTCGGTTTCGCGGCCGCGCCGCCGTTCTCTCGTGACGCTCGGCTTCTTCGCCGCTTTCGCGATCGCCGCCTTCGCTGCGTTCTGGCTGCTCGACTACTACGTGATCGACGCCGGCCACGCCGGGCCCGGGCCGCTCCGCCAGCTGGTCGACTTCGACGCCGAGACGATGCAGAACGCGCTCGGCAGCCTGTCGCAGGTGATCGCCGCCGTCCTCGGCATCGCCATCACCGTCGTGTCGATCGTCGTGCAGCTGGCGGCGACGCGCTACACGTCGCGCGTCGCCGATATGTTCTTCCGCGATCGCATCAACCTCGGCGTGATGGGGTTCTTCGTCGTCGCCTGCCTGGAGGCGCTGTGGGTCAGCCTGACCGTGCAGACGCACTACGTGCCGCAGGCGACCATCACGGCGAGCGTCGTCATGGCGTCGGCCAGCCTGCTCGGCCTGGTGCCGTACTTCGCCTACGTGTTCGACTTTCTCGATCCCGAGAAGGTGATCGCGCGCATCGGCACCGAGACGCTGGAGCGCGCCACCAAGCGCAAGCAGATCGGGCCCGCCGCCGACGACGTCGCCGTCCGCCAGACGCTGGCGCTGAGCGGCCTGTCGCACCTGGCCGACATCGCCGTCAACTCGCTCGGCCAGAAGGACAAGGTGATCGCGACCGACGCGTCGGCGGCGCTGCGCCGCCTGCTGGTCGAATACCAGCAGCGCAAGCGCGGGCTGGACGACGGCTGGTTCGCGATCGGGAAGGTGCTGCGCACCGATCCCGACTTCGTGGCGCTGGCCGCCGATTCACTGGACGACCTGGCGGCCCGCCGCACCTGGCTGGAGTGGAAGGGGATGCGCCAGCTGCGCGAGGTGTTCGGGGCGGCGCTGACGACGATGCCGGAGATGGCGCACGTGGTCGCGATCGACACGCGCTACGTGGGCGAGGCGGCCCTGGCGGCGGGCGACCGCGAGGTGCTGGTGCTGACCATCAAGTTCATGAACACCTACCTGCGCGCGGCGCTGAACGCGCGCGACGTGCGCACGGCCTACAACGTCCTCAACCAGTACCGCCAGCTGGCGGAGTCGCTGCTGGCGACCGGCAACGCCTGGCCGCAGGCCGTGCTGACCGACATCGCCGGGCACTTCAAGTACTACGCGCGGCTGGCCCACGGCATCGGCCTCGGCTTCGTCACCGAGACGGCGGCCTACGATCTCTGCGCGCTGTGCGAGCTGGCGAGCGCCCACGAGGCGACCTGCCACGATCGCCTGCTGGCGGTGTTCCTGGAGATCGACAAGGAGCCGGAGACCAAGGCCGAGGAGCGCGCGCTGCGCGGTGTCCGCAAGGCGCAGGCCAAGCTGGCGTCGTACTACCTGCTGCACGAGCAGCCGGGGCGCGCGCGCCGCATCTACGACGACATGGCGCACGAATCGCCGGAGCGGCTGCGTTCGATCCGCGACGAGCTGCTGTCGATCACGTCGAAGGATTTCTGGGAGGTCGTCGACCGCGGCACCAACTTCGACTACCTGTCCGACGAGCGGAAGCAGAAGCTGCGCGAGTTCTTCGCCGACTTCGCCTCACTGGCCGCCGACGCGCCCGCGGCCGAGTAAGAGGACGTAGTAGCGCCAGGAAGCGAGGGCGGACTCGTTCGCGCGGCCCCCTCTCCCTAACCCTCTCCCCGCTGCGCGGGGCGAGGGGATAAGAGGAGATTTGCGGATCCCCTCTCGTCGCTCGACTCCGATCCCCTCTCCCCGCGAAGCGGGGAGAGGGTTGGGGAGAGGGGTCCGGCGTCTCGCTCCTGCCCGCATCTACGCCGCCTGGCGCGCCGGCGCGGCGGCGAACAACCCCCGCAGCCGTCCCCGCAGCAGCAGCGCGCCCCAGATCATCGCCGCGACGTAGAACGGCGTCAGGATGTGCGT
The DNA here is from genome assembly GCA_036557265.1 of Polyangia bacterium. Classification (GTDB taxonomy): domain Bacteria; phylum Myxococcota_A; class Polyangia; order Fen-1088; family Fen-1088; genus JADGRB01. The sequence continues at coordinate 3,170 of DATBHU010000582.1, read as the reverse complement.
GGCCAGCGGGTCGCCCACGCGGACGTGCGTCGCGACGGCGCCGCCGAGGTAGCCGGTCAGCAGCACCGCGCCGACGATCGCCGTCCGCGGAATCGCGTAGGCGAGCACGCAGACGAGCTCGACCAGGCCGAGGCCGAACACGACGCCCGGCTGGTAGCCGAGCTGGGCGGTCGCGGTCACGGCCGGCGCCAGCCGGGCCAGCTTGATGACCGCGTCCAGGGTCAGGAAGGCGACGGGCAGGCCCGCCAGGATCCGGCTGGTCCAGATGCGCTTGTTCGAAACGAGGTTGTCGCTGTTGGTGTTCATCGTGAGCTCCTTTCTGCCGGGACGACGAACAGGACGGAGCGGGACCGACATTCGTGACTCGTTTTTCTTAGAGGCGACTTTTCTTTCTTTTTGCGGTCAGCCGCTCTCGCGCGAAGCGCGAGGGTGCGGCTGTTCGTGAAAATGTGCTTCAGGCTGTCGGCCCCCGGCATACTGGTTCGTCCTCTGACAGGACAGAGAGGGAAGACCCCATGCTCTACGCACTGCTCTGTTACAACTCCGAAGAGGCCGTCGGCTCCTGGACCAAGGAAGAGGACGCTGCGGTCATGGACAAGCTCGCCGCCGTGAACGATCGGCTGGCGCGCGAGAAGAAGCTCGGGCCCGTGGCCCGGCTGATGCCGACCACGGCCGCCACCACGCTGCGCAAGTTCGGCAAGAACCGCAACCTGGAGGCGGGCGACGAGGCGCCGCTGGTGCTGGACGGCCCGTTCGCCGAGACCAAGGAGCAGCTGCTCGGCTTCTACATCGTCGACTGCGCCAACCTGGAAGCGGCGCTGGCGATCACCCGCGAGCTCGGCGCGGCGAACCCCGGCGGCGCCTACGAGATCCGCCCGGTCGCGCTGTTCCTGCCCGGGACCGCGGCCAAGGAGCCGGTGTGACGTGACCGACCTGGCCTGGATCGACCTCGCGCTGCGGGCGGCGCGCCCGCGCGCGGTCGGGGCGTTACTGCGCTACTTCGGCAACCTCGACGCCGCCGAGGAGGCGTTCCAGGAGGCGTGCCTGGCCGCGCTGACCCGCTGGCCCGAGCAGGGGCCGCCGCGCGACGTCGCCGCCTGGCTGATCTTCGTCGGGCGCAACGCCGCGCTCGACAGCGTGCGCCGGCGAAACAAGGAGCGCCCGCTGCCCGCCGAGTCGGCGCTGTCCGAGACCGGCGACATGGAGAGCGCGGTCGCCGAGCAGCTCGACGACGCCCACTACCGCGACGACGTGCTGCGCCTGCTGTTCGTCTGCTGTCACCCCGAGCTGCCCGCCACCCAGCAGATCGCGCTGGCGCTGCGGGTGGTGTCGGGCCTCACCGTGAAGGAGATCGCGCGCGCCTTCCTGGTCGGCGAGACGGCGATGGAGCAGCGGATCACCCGCGCCAAGGCGCGCATCGCCGCCGCCGACATCCCGTTCGAGACGCCCGCGCCCGAGGAGCGCGCGGCGCGCCTGCGCACGGTGGCCGCGATGATCTACCTCGTGTTCAACGAGGGCTACTCGGCCACCGGCGGCGAGGCGCAGCGGCGCGCCCCGCTGTGCGGGGAGGCGATCCGCCTCGGGCGCCTGTTGCTGCGCCTGTTTCCGGACGAGCCGGAGATGATGGGGCTGCTCGCGCTGCTGCTCCTGCAGCACGCGCGCGCCGACGCCCGCCTCGACGGCGACGGCGCCATCGTCCTGCTCGAGGATCAGGATCGCGCGCGCTGGGATCGCCGCGCCATCGCCGAGGGGCTGGTGCTGCTCGAAAAGGCGATGCGCCACCGGCGCCCCGGCCCCTACCAGGTGCAGGCGGCGATCGCGGCGATCCACGATCGCGCGCCGACGGCGGCCGCCACCGACTGGGCGGAGATCGACACCCTCTACGCGACGCTGGAGCGGCTGACGCCGTCGCCGGTCGTCACGCTGAACCGCGCCGTCGCGGTCGCCAAGCTGCGCGGCCCCGCCGCGGCGCTGGCCCTGATCGAGCCGCTGGCTCCCAAGCTGTCAGGCTACTTCCACTTCTTCGGCGTGCGCGGCGCGCTGCTCGCCGAGCTCGGCCGCCGCGAGGAGGCGCGCGCCGCCTTCGATCGCGCCATCGCCCTCGCCAACACCGCCGTCGAGGCCGCCCACATCCGCATGCACCTCGACCGGCTCGCCGCCCGCTAGGCGCCGGTCCCCACCGCGGGGACGCGAAACAGCGGCGGAGGAGCGGGGAGACCGGGCAACGGATCCAGCGCGCCGTGGGACGTCAGCAATTGCGGCACGCTTTGCCACCAGATCCGCTGCGATTCGTACGTCACCCAATCGACGCCCGGCAGGTCGCGGAAATCGCGAAACGTCATCACCACGGTCCGCGATCGCCTCCAGCTCACGAGGCGCGCATCGTCCTCGAACGCGACCTCGGGTGCGCCGCGCGTCTCGACCATGCGCGCCTCGTTGATTCCCTTCACGAATGCGTCCGCCACTTCCTTGCGCCGGGCCCGGATCGTCAACGAGGTGTCCGATCTCGAGGTGGACCTCACCTGCGCCTCCCAGACCGGCCGGCGCTCCCGCTCCCACAGCTGCCCGCCGTCGGGCGTGAGCGAGACCGCGGCGCCGGACCGGTCGGCGTCGCCGCTGCGTTCGATGAGGCCGCGCCTCGACATGGATTCGATCAAAGCCAGGCGATCGGCGCCGCCGACGCTGGGCCGGTAACCGAGGTTGAACATCTCATTGAAGTCGTCCCCCTCCACCATCAGCAGTCGCAGGACGGTCCGAGCCTTGAAGATCGTGTCGCAAAGGATCAGCTCGTCGTCGGTCAGCTCCGTTTCGCCGGTGCGCGGGACCGCGCCGCCCCCGATCTTCCACGTCGAATGTTCGTGCGCTGTCACAGCGCCACCGCGTCACATCGGGTTAGGCGCGGGCGCCGAGGCGAGCAGCGCGACCTCCTCGGGCACCAGCGCGCGCGAGTAGATGGCGACGTCGTCGACGGTCCCTGCCAGGTTGCGGCCGGGCGGTCCCCACCGCCCCATGAACAGCGTCCCCTGGTGCGGCCCTATCGACTGCGGGGCGGCCACGGGCGTCTGGGCGACGCCGTTGATGTACAGGGTCAGCGTCGCCGTCGGCTCGTCGACGACGGCCGCGACGTGCGTCCAGTCGCCCCAGGTGAAGCAGTTGCACTCGACGTGGAT
>DATBHU010000581.1:0-11472 GCA_036557265.1 Polyangia bacterium | reverse complement strand
GCGACAGCAGCGGCGGCACCGGTGGCTCCGGCGGAACCGGCGGCTCCGCCGGAACTGGCGGCTCCGGCGGTGACAGCAGCGGCGGCACCGGTGGCTCCGGCGGGACCGGCGGCTCCGCCGGAACTGGCGGCGACAACAGCGGCGGCTCCGGCGGCTCCGGCGGTAGCGCGGGCGCCGGCGGGACCGGTGGCTCGGCGGGTACGGGTGGAACCGGCGGCACCGCGGGCGCCGGCGGAGCGGGCGGCACCGGCGGCGCGGTCACGTCGGCGACCGGCGTCGAGATCCTGTCCGTGCCGCTCGTCAACGTCGGCGACGGACAGCGTTACAACGTGAAAAACGTGTCGGGGGCATCGACCTCGTACAACCTGAGCGGGCAGACGCTGACGATCCGAGCCTACGCGCCGGGCGCGCTCGGCGGAGACATCAGCGTCTTCTTCCGCTCGCCGAACCTGGCCGACAGCTCGAAGACCAAGGTCGGGCTCAACACGCTCACCAGCGGCTTCGTCGACGTGCAGATCCCCGTCCCCGCCGCTTCGGGCAGCTTCGATCCGGCGACGGTCGACGACATCCGGATCGAGATCGAAGGCGGCGACGGCCTCTTTGGAACGGCGTTCCAGACGCCGAACACGATCGTCGTGATCGACAGCATCACCAGCTCCAACGGCGCCGTCACGTTGCCGTTCGACAGCATGCCCACCGATCCCAACGACATCGCGACCTCCTGCGCGCGCTGCACCGCGGTCGGCACGAACGCCTGGGCCGCGCAGTACCCGTAAGCAGATCACCCGACAACCAGCTCGGCCCGCGGGCGCGATCCCGGATCGCGCCCGTGAAGCAATTTGCCCGCGCCGATCAACATCGTTGTATGAAGGTTGGCAATGGCGTCGCGGGTGCTTGCCAACGGTGGTCCTCCGGCAACCTCGGCCTGGCGACAGGGTGTCCAGCGCGCGATGCTGACCTTCGCCGCGTTCGCCGCGCCGCCCATCGTCGTCGCCACGATCGTCCTGCGCTCGGGGGTGTGGACGCGGGTGGACACGCTGGCGATCGCCGGCGTCGGCGTCGTGGTCCCGCTCTGCGGCCTGGTGCGCGGCCCGCTCGCCCCGCGCGCGCTGCTGGTGCTCGCCGTCGCGTTCGCCGTCACCTACTACTTCGTCGGCCGCAACGGCCTCGCCGGCGGCCTCAGCGTCGCGCTGATCACCTTGACGATCCTCGCCTCCCTGGTCTCCAGCCGATCGGTGGGCGTCGCGTGCATCATCCTCACCCTGGTCGCCTACCTCTGCGTCGGCCTGCTGGCGCACCGCCATGACCTGACGATCAACGCCGCCGCCAGCGATCCGCTCATCATGCGCAACTGGATCCGGATCGGAGGCGTCAACGCGCTGCTCGCGCTGCTCCTGATCAGCGTGGTCGAATTCGTCGTCCGCAAGGTGGAGGCGAGCTCGCGCGCGGCCACCGAGGCGCTGAAGTGGCTGCGCGCCGCGTACGACAAGCTGGAGACGACCAAGGAGGACGAGCGCCGCTTCCTGTCGCACGAGCTGCACGACGAGCTGGGGCAGACGCTCACCGCGCTGAAGCTGCGGCTGCAGGTGGCGGCGCGCGCCCCGGCGCCGCAGCCAGCCGATCAGGAAAGCCCTCTCGCCCAGCCGCTGGCGATCGTCGACGATCTGATCGCGCGCGTGCGCCGCATCTCCCTCGATCTGCGGCCGCCCCTGCTCGACGAGGTCGGGCTCGTCCCGGCGTTGCGGGCCTACCTGCAGAGCCAGGCGGCGGTGTCGGGCCTGACGATCGCGCTCGACGCCACTGAACCAGCCGACGAGACGCCCCGCCGCCTCCCCGCCGACCACGAGATCGCCTGCTTCCGGGTCGTGCAGGAGGCGATCACCAACGTCCTCCGCCACGCCGGCGCGCGCCGGGTCGACGTCCGCATAGCCCGGTCGGCCGATCGCATCTCGCTGTCGATCCGTGATGACGGGCGCGGCTTCGATCCCGAAACGCTGGACAGCTCCGCGACGCGCGGCCACCTCGGCGTCCCGGGCATGCGTGAACGGATCGAGGCGCGCGGCGGCCGCTTCCGGCTGACCGCCGCGCCCGGCCAGGGCACGACCGTCGAGGTCGACCTGGACGTGCCGCGATCGCGCGCCGGCGGCTAGGGACGATCGCCCTTCGGCCACACCTCCGCGGCGGCCGCGGCCACGGCATCGCGGGCGCCTTCGGGCGTCCGCAGATCACCGAACGGGTCGCGTGCTCTCTCGCACCAGACGATCCGTCCATCGCTGAGGTCCACCACGCAGGCGATTCCGGTCTGGTTGGCGCGATAGCGCTCGGCGGCGGGCGTCGCCGGCGCCACAACCTCGTAGGCGTCGATGAACAGCGCCGCCACGACGAAATCCGCCCCCAGCGCGGCGTGCCAGGTCGAGAGGCTCTGCGGAAAGCGCCATTCGGTCACCGCCCGGTGCGCCGACGGCCGGCTGCCGTCCAGCTGCCCGGCGATCTCCTGCAGCGCGCCCGAGCTCCAGCGGCGAAAGTCGCCGTAGGGCACGTCCGTGTGGGCCACGTCCGCGGCGACGAAGGTGCGGCCGCCGCTGGCGGCGACGCGCGCCGCGATCGCGGCGTCGATGTTCTGCGCGGCGTCCGCGGTCCAATCCGCGCGCTGCGCCAGCCCGCCGCTGCGGTCGAACTCGAAGACCGAGACCACCGCCGGCCCGACCGCGATCCGGCGCGGAACGAGCGCGACGCCGGCCGCGCGGCTGGAGAACGCAGGGGCGCACGCCGCGATCTCCGGCAGAAGGATAGCGATGGCACCCGCCAGGAGGATCGAACGGCCGCGCACGCGTCGACATTCATACCATCGCCGCGCCCACCGTCGGCTGGTGGTCGCCCACCGTCGGCTGGTGGTCAGGTAAGCTGGTCTCGCGGTGCACCTTCTCTGCCCGGCTTGCCAGACATCGCTGCCCGCACCCACCGCGATGTCGACCGTCGTGGCGTGCCCGCGCTGCGCGCTGCAGGTGGACGTGGCCGCGATCGGCACCCTGGCCGGGCCGCCCCGCTTCGTGCCGGAGATTGACCGCACGGGCCAGACGGTGGGCGGCTTCCGCGTCGAGGCCCGGCTGGGCGCGGGCGGCATGGGGACCGTCTACCGCGCCGTACCGGAGAGCGGTGGCCGGCCGGTGGCGCTGAAGTTCCTGGCCGCGCCGCTGGGCGCCGACGGCGACCTGCGCGGGCGGTTCGCGCGCGAGGTGACGGTCATGCGCGGCCTCTCCCATCCGGGCATCGTGCGCGTGCTCGCGGACGGCCAATCGGACGGCACGCCGTGGTTCGCGATGGAGCTCCTGACGGGCAGCGACCTGGGCGCGCGCATCAAGCGCGGGCCGCTCGCGGCGGCGGAGATCGCCGGGCTGTTTCCGCCGCTGCTCGAGGCGCTCGCGCACGCGCACCGGGCCAACCTGGTGCACCGCGATCTCAAGCCGGCGAACGTGCTGCTCGACACCCACGGCGTACCGCACCTGGCCGACTTCGGCATCGCGCGGCCGGTGGGAGAGACCGCGCTGACGCGCCTGACGGAGACCGCGGCGGTGCTGGGCACCCTGGCGTACATGGCGCCCGAGCAGCGCGCCGGCGCCGAGGTGGACGCGCGCGCCGACCTGTTCTCCGTCGGCGTGATGCTCTACGAGGCGGCGACCGGCCGTGTGCCTCTGGGCGCGTTCCCGCCCGCCTCGCGGGCGGCGCGCGGGTTCGCGCGGGCCTTCGACCGCGTGATCGAACGCCTGCTCGCGCCCGATCCGGACGGACGCTTCGCCTCCGCCGAGGAAGCGCGGCGAGCCCTGGTCGCGGCCCTGCGGCCCCCGCGCCGCCTCATCGCCGGCGTGGGCGGCGGCGCGCTGGTGGCGGGCGGCGTCGCGATCGCGGTCTTGACGGCGGGCGGGCCGAAGCCGCTGACGCCGTCCGCACCGACGGCGATCCGCCGCCTCGAGCAGCAGCCCGAGAGCGCGCAAGGAATCGACGAGTACCAGCAGCCAGAGCGCGTGAAGGTCGCGACCGAGGGCGACCGCCCGCCGGCGGAGGGCGAGGCGCAGTCGCCCGCCGCGCGCGACGCGCCGAGGACGCGCCGGCGCGGCTGGGTGTTCCTGGGCACGCACGACGTGGCGACCGGTGCCTGGAGCAAGAGCTACTTCAACGTCGGACAGAAGCGCCCCGAAGACATCAAGCCCGGCCAGACCGTGCTCGCCGCCCTGGGCCGCTCCAACGTGCGCGGCGGCATGCCCAACCAGCTTGGATTGTTCTACGACGTCATCGACGTCGTGCGCGAAGGCACCGCCGTCAACGTCGACGCCGTCGCCCGCTGGCAGAACAGCTCATACGTGTGGGCGAAGGTCCACTACGACACGGCGCCCGCGCGATAGCGTCGCCAGCGCTGATCAGCGCGGAGGGCGGACGGTTGTCCGCGCGAGACGACGCGTCTACGGCACCGCGGCCAGCGGCACCATGCGCTTCACCGCCTTGGGGTCGCCCTTGACGTCGCCCTCGAGGACCGTCACCGGCACGGGCGGCGTCAGCTTGAAGCGGTAGCCCTTGCTCTCGCTCTCGAGCGCCACGGTCTGGCCCTTGTAGCTCAGGTTGCGCACGTAGTCCTCGGGGACGAGGCCCTCGCGCACGTTCTCGTGGTGCTTGATCAGGAAGGCCGACAGGCGCAGCGCCTCGAAGTTGTGCAGCCGGTGGCAGCCGTTGCTCTCGCCGCGCTTCACCGAGCGATAGCCGGGCGTGCCGTGCGTGCGGATGCGCAGGTCCATCAGCTCCGGCTCGCCCTTGTCGTTCTTCCCCATGATCTGGTGGTGCACGATCGCCACCAGCCCGTAAGCGGCGCGGTAGCCCGGGCCGATGATCTCCGTCTTCGGCTGAAACGAATCGCCCACCTTGATCAGCAGCTTGCGCGTCGGCATGCCGGGCGCCGGGTGCCAGGTCGGCGTGGCCAGCACCTCGGGCCACACGGCGTCGCCCGTGACCGAGTCCTTGTACTTGAGCGCCATGGTGCCGTCCTTCTTCTCGAAGGTCTTCCAGCCGCCGATGGTGGTCGGCCAGCGGCACAGCGCCACCTCGTGATCACCCGCCTTCGCGTACAGCGTCAGCGTCGGGCGGTCCGCCACCGGCGGCTTCCACTTCTTGTGCCCGTCCTTGTCGAACTTGGGCCGCGCCAGCACCACCTCGCCGCGATCGATCTCCGCGCGCAGCTCCATCTTCGAGTTGTAGTACGACGGCAGCGGCGGCAGCTTGATCGCGACGGCCACGGGCAGCGTCGCCGGCTGTCCTTTCTTCAGCGCCGGCGGCTTGCGCGCCTTCTTCGATCCCGGCGCCGGGGCCGGAGGCGGCAGCGTGTTCGCGAGCGCGGCGTCCGGTGACGTCCACCCGAGCGCCTGGCTGGCCGCCTGCGTGGCCGGAGCGATCAGATCCGTCGCGGGGACGATCTTGGCCGACGTGTCGACGGCGGGAACGGGTTTGCTCTGCGCCTGCGCGCCCTGAGCGGCCGTCGTTTGAGCCCCCTGAGCCGCGCCCGCGCCCGCCGTGGCCGGGCTGGCCTCCTTCTTCTCCGCCGGCGCGGCCAGCGGCTGGAACTCGGGGCTGTCGAGCACGCGCCCCTGCACCTCACCCTGCGCGCCGACCGCCGAGCCGTCCTCGAGCAGCCCGGTCGCGTCGACGACCCGCTCGCGCAGCACGCGCAGCAGCAGCTTGAAGTCCGCCTCGCGGCTGTCGCCCAGCAGCACGGTGCGCGTGTCGAGATCGATCTTCGAGCTGTCCGCGAGCTGGTGCAGGTGCTGGTACACCTTCAGCCCCTCGGCCGTCCGGCGATCCATGCGCCCCGGGATCGCCTTGCCCGACAGCATGTCCTCGCAGCGCAGGTGGGCCTGCATCGCGATCACGGCCCGGTGCTCCTGCTCGGTCAGCGGCCGCGGCGAGACGGTCTTCCCGGTCGGGATCATCGCCGGCTCGTCTCCCTTGGCGACCGCCTCCTTGTTCGGGTTCGGGACCTTCTCCGCCTCCTCGGGCGGGATCACGTTCTTGGCCGACAGCTCCTCGAGCACGCCGTCCTTCACGCGGTCGTGGCAGGCGTGGCGCTTCTTGTCGGCGAGGCGCCGCCGCACCAGGTTCAGGCTCGGGAAGATCCCGAACACCTCGAAGAACTTGTCCTCGTGCGGGCGCGCGTACATCTTGCCCGAGCCGTACCGCCCGTTGGCCAGATTGAGCAGAAACGGACGCAGCGGCTGCGGCTTCTCCTGCGTCTCCGAGAACACGTACGGCAACCAGTCGTCGGAGAGATCGACGATCGTGTAGCCGTTCTTGCGCGCCTCGTCGGGCGACATCGTGCCGGTGACCTTGCCGCCGTCGATGACGGCGACCTCGGTCAGCGGCGGGGGCGGCGGCATCGCCTTGATGAGGGCCGCCTTCTCCCGCGACGACAGCTCCTTCTTCGCCGCGGGCTCCGCCGCCTGCGACGTCTGGACGCCGCCGCCACTCAACAGACCGGCGAGCGCCAGGGCGGTCGCGCGCGCCCCCTGGCCGGGGCCGGTGCGGAAACTCCTGTTGGCCGTGCTGCGCATGGGTCCCTCCAGCAATCGGCAAGACTACACCTTCTGGTGGGGTGGGACGACCGCGACATGGGTGTCGCGGGTCACGTGGGGACGACGGTCGCTCCGCCGCGAACTTCAGCGGCCATTCGTCGTGGTCCGTCGATTGCTACGCTCCACGCGAATGCCTCGCGCTCCCGGGCCCGCTGCCATTGTCAGGTTGTTTCTCCTGGCCGCCTGCAGCGCCGCCGCCTGCGGATCGTCGACGCTGGGCCACGGTGCGAACGACGGCGGGAACGACGGCGGACATTCCTGCACGCTCGATCCGATCGGCATGTTCACGTTCCACGTGCACAACGTCGGCGCCCAGACGCTGACCTGGGATCTCGGGTGCTCGAAGACGCTCCCGATCTGGTTGCACCTGCCGGAGGGCGATCTGCCGACCGGACCGGGCTCCGTCGACTTCTGCGAGCTGACCTGCGAGCAGATCTACACGGGGCCCTGGTTCCCCGGCGCGTGCACCGACTGCGGTGCGGGGGTCTCGGGCAGCGCCGCGCCCGGCGCGTCCGGCGACATCGCCTGGGATCGGCGCGTCTACAGCGCGCTGACCTTCGATCCCGCCTGCCGGTACGACAAGACCCTGCCGGGGGGAAACGGATCGTCGACGTGCGCGTCTGGCCACGCGGTCGCCCCGGCGGCGACGCAGGCGGGCACGATCACCATCTGCCCCGGCAGGCTCACGCTGTCGACGTGCATGGATCCAGCGACCGGCAAGACCATCGACCAGCGCAAGGTCGAGTTCACCGTCGACACGACCGGCAGCGACGCCGTCATCGACGTGCAGTGAGCGCTCAGCGGCCGGTGAACACCGGCTTTCGCTTGGCCAGCAGCGCGGCCATCCCCTCGCGCGCGTCGTCCATCGCCAGGCTGGCCGCTTGCTCGTGCGCCTCGGCGCGCGCTGCGGCGCGCACCTCCAGGCCGGCGCCGCGCCGGAGCGCGGCCTTCGTCGCGCGCACCGCGAAAGGGGCGTTGGCGGCGATGATGCGGGCCAGCGCCACCGCCTCGCCCATCACCTCCGCCGCCGGCACGGCGCGGTTCGCGATGCCGAGGCGCTCGGCCTCGGCGCCGTCGACGAGCCGGCCCGTGAACAGCAGCTCGGAGGCGCGCGCCACGCCTACCAGGCGCGGGAGCAGCTGGGTGATCGCCATGCCGGGCGCCAGCCCGACCGCCGCGAAGTTCGCGCCGTACTTCCCTTCCAGCGCGGCGATGCGGAGGTCACAGACCAGCGCCAGGCCGAAGCCGCCGCCCACCGCGTGACCGTTGAGCGCGCCGATGATCGGCACCTCGACGTCGAGCAGCGACAGGAACGGTTCGTACATCGCGTAGCTCCGCTCGTGCGGCGCCAGGTCGTCACCGCCGCGTTGCACGCCCGCCTTGAAGTCCGCCCCGGCCGAGAAGCAGCTTCCCGTGCCCGTGACGATCAGCGCGCGGATCTCGGCGTCGGCGCGCGCGGCGGCGCTGGCGCGCGCGAACGCGTCGAGCAGCTCCGGCGTCATGCTGTTGCGGTTGTCGGGCCGATCGAGCGTGATGACGCCGACCTGATCGCGCGCCTCGTAGCGAACTGCCTCTGCCATGGGCCTGGCCTCCGGCGCCGAGTCTAGCCGGGCAGCGCGGTGATCCGTGGGGTGGGATGCGGGCCTTCACGAGCGGAGGAATTTCATGGATAGCCGTATCGCTCGTGGAGCCTGGAAATCGGGACCGGTGCTGGTCGGTCTGGTGGCGCTGTCGTTCTCGGCGACGTGCGGCCAAGCAGGCGACGGCGACGGCGCCGGCGACGACGACGCCGTGGAGTCCCGGTCCAGCGCCCTGACAACGACGTTCGAAGCGGAGTCGCTGGCGCGCACGGCGTCGGCGACCGGCAGCCAGGTGACGTCCGAAGCCGGCGCCAGCGGCGGCCAGTACGTCCAGCTGAGCGGAACGCCCCCCGTGAATTCGTGGGTTCAGTTCACGCTGTCGAACGTCGCGGCCGGCACCTACGACGTGAAGATGCTGTACAAGTCGAACTTCAACCGCGGCATCGTCCAGGCGAGCATCGACGGGGCGAACCAGGGATCGCCCTGCGACCAGTACGCCGCCTCGCCCGTTTTCCAGGTGTCATGCAGCCTGGGCAGCAAGACGCTGACCGCCGGCAGCCACACCATCCGCTTCACCGTCACCGGCAAGAACGCGAGCAGCGCGGGGTTCATGGAGGTGATCGATCAGATCTCGCTGACGACGTCCGGCGGCGGCGGCGGTACCACCTGGGTCGGAACCTGGGAAGGGGCGCCGCAACTGACGGAGACGGCGAACCTGCCGCCCGCGTCGCTGTCGAGCGCCACCTTGCGCCAGGTCGTCCACGTCTCGGTCGGCGGCAGCCAGCTGCGCGTGAAGTTCTCGAACGAGTTCGGCAATGGTCCCGTCACGATCAACGCCGCCCACGTCGCCGTCTGCAGGGCGAATCCCGTCAACAGCACCATCGACACGGCGACGGACCGGGGCCTCACCTTCTCGGGCAGCGCGTCGGTGACGATCGCGCAGGGCCAGGCGCGCTGGTCCGACGCGCTCACGTTCACGCTGGCCCCGCTCAGCAACCTGTCGGTGACGGTCGCGTTTGGCGGCACGCCCGGCAACGTCACCGGCCACCCGGGCTCGCGGACCACGTCGTACCTGCAGTCCGGCAGCAGCAACGTCAGCGCGGCCAGCATGACCTCGGCGCTGACGACCGAGCACTGGTACATCCTGTCGGGCGTCGACACGATGGCGACCGCGAAATCGATCGTCATCCTGGGCGACTCGATCACCGACGGCCGCGGCTCGACCACCAACGGGAACAACCGCTGGCCGGACGACCTCGCCCGGCGGCTGCCCACGAACGTCGCGGTGCTGAACGCGGGCATCGGCGGCAACGCCGTCACCAGCGGCGGCCTCGGCCCGACCGGCCTGAGCCGCTACAGCCGGGACATCCTGAGCCAGAGCGCCGTGCGGTGGGTGATCATCTTCGAGGGCGTCAACGACATCGGCGGCTCCAACGCCTCCGCGTCCACGGTGACGGCCGCGTACGACACGCTGATCGCGCAGGCGCGCGGGCAAGGGCTGCGCGTCTACGGCGCGACCATCACGCCCTTCGGCAGCAACAGCTACTACACGCCGGCGCACGAGAGCACCCGGCAGAGCGTCAACACGTACATCCGGAGCGGCAAGTTCGACGCGTTCATCGACTTCGACGCCGCGGTCCGCGACACGTCGAACCCGCCCAAGCTGCAGGCGGCCTTCGACAGCGGCGACGGGCTTCACCTGAACCCCGCCGGCTATCAGAAGCTGGCCGACACGGTGAGCCTGACGCTGTTCGCGCAATAGCGCGCGGGCCGCGAGGACGTTCGCCCTCGCGGCCCGGGTTGCGATCCGATCGTGGCGCCGGTCAGTTCGCGGCGGCCGTGCCGATGGTGGCCGTTCCGACGTTGGTCAGGTCGACGCCGTGGAGCGAGGGCGCCGGCTCCGCCGGGCACCGCCCCGCGCCCTGGAACAGGACCTGGCTCTGCCCGGCGTCGGGGATCAGCACGGTCGCGTCGAGCTTCCCGCTGGTGGGCGGCTCCGTCCCCACCGACGGCAGGTCGTTGACGCCGAGGGCGATGCGCGTCGGCACCGCCGTCGTCACGTCCAGCGAGTCGGGCGGGATCATGCAGCCGGGCGTGACGCGCAGGCGCGCGCCGGGCGTGTTCGAGGCGCCGCCGCCGCGACGCGCGAGCAGCACGCCGACCGGCAGCGCGGGCGACGGAAGCTGCTCGGTGTGGCGCGTGACGCCGAGCGGGATCAGGCGTTGCCACGCGTCGTAGCGGGCGCCGATGAACCCGATCTGGCCGTTCGCGCCGGTGGGCCACGGCGTCGGCACGGGGACGTCGCTGCCCCACCAGTTGAAGGTGCCGCCCGCGTCGAGCATGAGGCCCGGGCAGGTGGTGGCCGGCGTCCCGTCGGCGGCGACGCACGACCGATAGGTGCCGCCGCTCGTCACCAGCGTGAACGTCGCGGGCGGGATGATGAGGCCCATGCCGTTCGGATCCTTGGTCCTGTCGGTGTAGCCGACGGTCGAGACGTTGACGCGCACCGAGTCGATGCCCGGCGTCGCGTAGAGGTCGATGCGGCCGCCGCCGATGTGCACCGCCTGCACGTTGCAGGTCGGACAGACGGGGATGTTGCCGTCGCTGTTCGCGCCCGAGCTCGCCTCCACCTGCAGCCTCACGGCGTCGCCGATCTGGCCCTCGATTCCCTCCGCCGAGACGACGATGTCGGTGATGAGGGCGTCGATCCCGAGCGTCAGCAGCGTGCAGGCCACGCTGGAGTTGACCCGCCCCTTGGGCGCCAGCAGCCACTGCAGCTTCATGTTGTGGCCGCTCGGCACCAGCGTGAACGCGCCGTCGACGACGATCTCGGTGTCACACAGCAGCCCCGGGCCGTGGAACTTCATGCTGAACGCCACCTGCCCCTCCTGGATCTGCATGTCGGTGCCCGTGTAGTGGATCTGGTTGCCGATCAGCACGGGGCTGATGCCGCTCCAGTCGAGATCCCACGCCACGCGCTCCAGCGTGCCGTCGTCGTCCTTCTTCCAGAGCTCGTCGGCGTCGCCGAACTGCTTGTACATGGAGGCCGCGAAGTTCGTGCGCATCGGCGTCTCGCCGATCGTCGCGTGCATGGCCGCGTTGACGGCGGCGACGGCCGCGACGGTGAACTTCTTGCTCGCCGTCGAGCCGAACGAGATCGCCGTGCCGGCGGCGCCCGGCGCGAGCGCCGCGCTGACGGTCGCGACCGGCAGCGGCGCGGCCACCCGCACCTCGTACCCGGCGCTGGTGCCGTCGCCGAAGTTGAGCAGGTTGATGCGCAC
>DATBHU010000580.1:0-7313 GCA_036557265.1 Polyangia bacterium | reverse complement strand
GAGATCACATTCCGATGCGCGTCGCTACTCCTACCCGATCGACTTCCCTTCACTTTTCGAGGGGAGCCGCCAGGGGTAGGGGTGAGGGCCGACCTTGCGAGCGGCGGCGTTCGCCGCTACTCCGCGCTCGGCGGCAACGGCGCGTCTTCGGGCGACTGCCCGGCCCGCTCACTGGGCGCCGCCGCGGGGGTGTGGCCCTTCCCCTTGCCGTGCGTCGCCGGCGGCTTCTTCTTGGCCGTCTTCGCCGGCGGGGGCGGCGGCGCCGGCGCGGGGACGGGCGGCTCCTGGTTCTGGATCACCGGCGTCGCCGGGGGCGGCGGCCGGCGCAGCAGCTCGGGGACGTACTTCTTGCCGAGGTAGGCGATCGCCCCGACCACCACCGCGAACGCCAGCGCCACCAGCATCACCTTGATCCGCGCCACCCACCGCATCCGCTCCAGCCGCGAGCGCTCCGCCTTGAGCACGTTGGTCATGCGGACCTGCGTCTCGTCCTTGCCCGTGCCTGGGGCCCGCCCCGTACGCGTCTGATCCGCGGGCGGCAGCATGGTCGTCGAGGTGATGGCGACGGTGCGGTCCAGCGACTCCTTCTCGTCCGCGGCGTCGACGACCACCAGCGGATCGTCGCCCGCCAGGTAGAGATCGCGCAGCATCTTGGACAGCTCGCGGCTGGAATAGCGGGCCGCGATCAAGGTGCGCTCGAGATCCGCCGCCATGTCGGCCGCCGACTGGTAGCGGTCCTTGGGATCGATCTCCAGCGACTTCATCACGATGCGATCCAGCTCGCGCGGGATCGCCGCGTCGATCGCCGACGGCGGCAGGATCGGCGCCGCCAGCAGCTCGCGCATCTTGGTGATGTCGTTCTTCGACTGGAACAGCCGCCGCCCGGTCAGCATCTCGTGGAACACCACGCCCAGCGCGAACACGTCGGCGCGCGCGTCGAACGGACGCACGTAGATCTGCTCCGGCGACAGATAGCTGACCTTCCCCTTGATGAGCCCCTTCTTCGCCTCTTCCTCCGCGAACTCCGCGGCGCGCGCGATGCCGAAGTCGAGGATCTTCACCGTCCCCGTGAACGCCAGCATGATGTTCGTCGGCGAGATGTCCTGGTGGACGATCTCCAGCGCCATCCCGTCCGCGCCGTGCAGCGTGTGTGCGTAGTCGAGCCCGATGCAGATCTGCCGCGCGACGTCGGCCGCGATCATGTGCGGGATGGCGCGCTCCTCCTTGCGCAGCGTGGTCAGCGCCTCGCGCAGAGTGACGCCCTGGACGCTCTCCATCGCGATGAAGTAGCCGCCGTCCGCCTGACCGAACTCGTAGATCTGGATGATGTTGGGGTGCAACATCTGCGCGCAGATCTTCGCCTCGCGCACGAACATCGTCTTGAAGTCGCCGCTCTCCGACAGGCGCGGCAGGATGCGCTTCAGCACCAGCTCCCGCTCGAACCCCTCGGGCCCCATCATCACGGCCCGGTAGACTTCCGCCATCCCGCCCTCGCCGATCCGTCCGAGCAGGCGGTAGCGCCCGATGCTGCCGATCGACGGCGTCTGCCGCCCCGACGACGGCTCGCCGGATCCGCTCCGTCCCGTGGGCGACCGGGTCGGTCCGGACGCCGACGCGCTCCGCGACGCGGAGGTGCTGGCGCTCGACACCGGCGTGGCGCCACCGACAGTGGCGGAGTTGGACGCGCTCCGCGGCTCTGACGAGCCGCTCCCTTCGGGGCGCGGCTGTCGGCGGGAAGACGTCGGCTTGCTCGGCTGGTTAGGCACGCGACGCTACTCGAATCTTACCTTGGCGGCGTTGCGTTGGGGACGTCCACGCCGCAGAAAGGCGGCCGTGGCCCGGGGAGAGGGCCCGGCTAGCGCAGCGCGCCGCCGTCGATCCAGGCCGCGATCAGGCGCAGCTGGTCCTCAGGCAGCGGTTCCCCCGGCGGCTCGCGCTGGCCGTACACGCCCGCGATCGGCCCGCCCGTGTCCTTCGCGGGCAGCAGCTTGCGCAGCAGGTAGCTGCGCGCCGAATCGCCCGCCTGGACCCGGCGCAGCTTGTCGCTCTGGAGGGCCGGCTTGCCGACCAGGGCGTCCCAAGCGTCGGCCGCGCACAGGGACAGCTGGGCGGCCGGCGCGTCGCTGCACGCGGTGGTGCCGGCGTCGTCGACCGCCAGGTGGCAGCCGCCGCCTGCGCAGCGGCTGTCCAGGATCGGCTGCACATCGGTCGCGAAGGACGGCGTCGGGGCCGGTGGGGCGCCGCCCGCCGGGCCGCTGCCGGTCATGAACTGCAGGTCCTGGCTGGTGCCGGGGCAGCCGGCCAGCGAGCCGAGGGCCGGGCGGAGGTGCAGGCCGTAGCCGATCTGCCCGGACAGGCCCCGGATCGGCCGCATGACGGCGGCCTTGCCGATCAGGTCGACACCGTAGTTGCCGGGCACCCAGAAGTAACCGGTGGTCAGCAGCAGGCTGTCCGAACGGACGGTGTCGGGGTCCGGGTAGTCGTCGAAGGTGATGCGGAACTCGACGTCGGTCGGCACGGCGACCATGTTCGGCCGCGGCACGAACACCAGCGGGTGAAGCGGCGCGCACTCACCCGGGTAGGGCGACTGGCCGGTCGGGTAGCTGCAGCCGGATGACTGCATCGTCATCGCCACACCCAGCGCGGCGATGATCGCTGCTTTCGTCGCGGAGCTCTCGGCTCTCGCTGGGGAGCCTTCAGCTCTCGCTGTGGAGCCTTCAGCTCTCGCTATAAAGCCGGATCTGCTCGCGCACCACCTCTTCGGTGATGCCGGTCCGCAGGTAGTCCTGCAGGCAGTCCGCGAGCGTGACGACCATGTCGTCGACGCCTCTGTCTTCGACGAGCTTGCCAAGCAACTTCCGTCCTTCCGGGCTGTCGTCCTCACGCAGGAAATCGCGCACCATGTCCAGGGTGAGATCGCCCGAGAAATCGATTATCGCGTGATCGAGCAGGTAGGCGATCAGCTGTTTCACCGGGACACCTCCGGGGCGGGTTTGAATCTTTTGGGGGTTGTGGTGCGTTGACGAAAAATGACTGCCCACGCATATCCCGAATACACTGCCTAGGCAAGACGCATGACGCGGATTTCCGCCGTGATTGACCGTTCCCGGACGAGTTGCTACCGTCCGCCTAGATTGCGCATCCTTCGCTGCGTTCCGACGGTGGCGGTCCTTGCGGTGGCGCCGCTATTGGGCTGCGGCCCCGTCGAGTACATCAGTCAAGTCGGCAACAGGGCAGCGTCGGCGGTTTCGGCGGCGAAGCTCGCGCAAGCGGATCGCTACGCGCCCTACGAATACACGGCGGCCGAGGAATACCTGCACAAGGCGCGCGAAGAGGGCGGCTACGCCGAGTATCAGGACGCGATCGAGTACGGCCAGAAGGCCGAGGATCTGGCGAACCGCGCGCGCGCCATCGCGGTGAGCAAGCAGGCCGAGTCGGCGAGCAAGTCCAGCCGGATCACTCCCGCGAGCGAGCACGAGGAGCCCGCCCCCGCACCGAAACGGTCCGAGTCCGAATGAAGACGCCGGGAGCGACGGTGCTGGCCGCGGCGCGCGCAGGCATCTCCCTGCTGGCGTTGTTCGTCGTCGGCGCCGCGAGCGGCTGCGCCGGCATGCAGCTCAAGTCGAACGTGCGCGAGGTGCGCGCCATCGCCAAGGAGGCCCGCGACCGCGGCGCGTACAAGTGCGCGCCGCGCGAGCTGGCGCTGGCCGAGACCCACGTCGACTTCGCCGACCACGAGCTGGATCAGGGCGACTACTTCCGCGCCCGCGAGCACGTCCGCATCGCCGACCGCAACGCCCGCGAGGCCTACAACCTGGCGTTGCGCTGCGCGCCCAAGGCGCCCGGCGATCGCGACCACGACGGCATCCTCGACAACGTCGACAAGTGTCCCGACGATCCCGAGGACAAGGACGGCTTCGAGGACGAGGACGGCTGTCCCGACCTGGACAACGACAAGGACGGCATCCCCGACAAGACCGACAAGTGCCCGAACGAGCCCGAGGACAAGGACAAGTTCGAGGACGAGGACGGTTGCCCCGATCCGGACAACGACACCGACGGCATCAAGGACGTCGACGACAAGTGCCCGAACGAGCCGGAGGACAAGGACGGCTTCGAGGACGAGGACGGTTGCCCGGATCCGGACAACGACAAGGACGGGGTGCCCGACAAGGCCGACAAGTGCCCGAACGACCCCGGACCTCCGGACAACGACGGCTGCCCGAAGAAGTACACGCACATCGTCGTCACCCAGGAGAAGATCGAGCTGAAACAGAAGATCTTCTTCGACACCGACAAGGCGACCATCCAGCCGCGCAGCTTCGGCTTGCTCGACGAGATCGGCAACGTGCTGAAATCGCGGCCGAGCATGACCGTCCGCATCGAGGGGCACACCGACTCGCGCGGGACGAGGAAGCACAACATGGCGCTGTCCGCGGCCCGTGCGGAGAGCGTGCGGCAACATCTAGTGGGGCTGGGGATCGACTCGTCGCGGATGGACGCGAAGGGTTACGGTCCGGACCAGCCAATCGAGACCAACAAGACGGCTGCGGGGCGGGAGAAGAACCGGCGCGTGGAATTCTTCATCACCCAGCAATGACGAGGCAGAAGCCAAGATGACCCGTTTGAAGTTCGGACCCCCTTCGTTCGCCCTAGCCTGCATGGTCGCCGCCGTGGCCAGCATCGCGTTCTCCAGCCAGGCGCTGGCTGACGACCAGGCGGCCATCGAAAAGCTCGTCCAGATGAACAAGAAGGCGCTGGACGACTACGACACCCTCGAGTGGGAGGGGGCCAAGAAGACGCTGCTCGACGCGCTGATGTACGCGAAGAAGCAGGGGCTCGACAACCACCCGGTCATGGCCCGCACGTACGTCCACCTGGGCGCCGTCTACATCACGGGCTTCAAGAACCGAGACAAGGCGATCCAGAGCTTCAGCCGCGCGCTGGAGATCGATCCCGCCATCCAGCTGTCGAAGGGGATCGCGACGGCGGACGTGTCCGACGCGTTCGCGGAGGCGAAGCGCGCCAAGGGCATGGGCGGCGGCGGGGGCGGGGAGACGACAGGGACGCCGCCGCCGGCGAAGAAGCGGCGCGGTCCGATCATGGAGGGCGACGAGGGCGCGGAGGCGCCTCCCCCGCGCAAGAAGGCGCCGGCGCGATCGTCGACCTCGGACGACGAGGATTCGGAGGAGCAGGACCTGCCGGCCAAGATCCAGGCGCTCGATTGCCCGAACGAGGACGAGGCGATCATCGACAAGGCCGCCACGCTCCGCTGCGCGGTGGCGCCCAACCTGCCGGTCAAGAGCGTATACCTGATGTACCTCGAGCCGGGCAAGGACGAGTACAGCGAGGTGCAGATGACCCGGTCGCCCAAGGGCTGGTACGTCGGCAAGATCCCGAAGAAGGCGGTGACCGGCAAGTCGGTCGCCTACTTCTTCGAGGGACGGGACGCGTCCGGCAAGGCGATCATCCGCAACGGTGACAGGGACGGCCCGAACCACCTCCTGCTGATGGAGGAGGAGGCCTACAAGAACAGGAAGCGCGAGGATCTCGGCGAGGACAAGGACAACCCGCTGCTCAGGAAGAAGGGGCCGAAGAAGAAGGGCAGCCTCGGCCACGCGACGGGAGAAGAGGGGAAGGACGTCGACTTCGGCAACCGCAAGTGGTGGATCGGCCTCGGCGCCGGCAGCGGCTTCGGTTACGCGAAGGGCAACGGTCTCGAGGCGGTGAACCGCTCACCCGACCCGAACTACGCGAAGCTGTCGAACGAGTTCGCGGCGGGCGGCGCCTGGGCCGGCCTGGGACACCTGGCGCCCGAGCTGGGCGTGGCGCTGACGCCCGACTGGGCGATCTCGATCGAGGGCCGCTTCCAGTACATCCCGCAGCCGGCCAAGTACTCGAGCTTCGCGGCGCGCGGCGCGATCTCGGGCCTCCTGAAGGTGATGCGCTACACGCAGCAGGCGCAGGTTCGCTTCTTCGGCACGGGCATCGTCGGCGGCGGCGAGGGCTTCCGCTTCGTGGTCCAGCCGGTGGATACGACGTTTCACCCCGAGCTGGCCCAGGTCAGCGACTTCAAGGACACCGTCCGGGGCGGCCCCGCCGTCGTGGGCGCCGGCGGCGGCGTCTACTACGAGGCGTCGCGGCGCGCGTCCATCGTGTTCGAGGTCCACGGCCTGGCCGGGTTGCCCATCTTCTCCTTCGTGGCGGACGCGAACCTGTCGTTACAGATCAACTTCTACAGCGAGAAGAAGCGGGTCAGCGAGGAGGACGACGAGAGTGGGTCGTCGGGCGGCTACGTCCCCAAGGAGGAGGACGAGGAGCCGAAGTAGCGCGGGGCCGTGGGCGGCCTCGATGGCCGCCCGATCGGCGTCCGAGAGCGGCTGCACCGCCCCGGCGCCGCGCATCAGATCGGCGTGGCTGCGGAGCGGGCGGCCGGTCGCCGCCTCCCACAGGATGGCGCCCACCGCGTAGAGATCGGCGGCCTGCGAGCTGGGCGCGCCCTGGAACTGCTCGGGCGCGAAGTAGAGCGGCGTGCCGGCGCCGCCGGGGGTCGCCGGCGCGCGGCCGGCGCGGCCGGCGCCGCCTGTCAGCTCGGCGGCCCCGAAGTCGGCCAGCACCACCTCGCCGGGCGCGCGCAGCAGCAAGTTGGACGGCTTGAGATCGCCGTGCACGATCCCGGCCGCGTGCACGTGCGCCAGCGCGTCGAGCAGGCTGCGGGCGGTGGCGCGCAGCTCGGCGGCCGGCAGCCCGGCGGGGTGCTCGCGCAGGCGCTGCCGCAGCGTCCCGCCGGCGATCCACTCCATCGCGACGGCGCGGGCGCCCTCGTCGACGTCGTAGATCGCGACCACGCCGGGGTGGCGGACGGCGGCCGCGACGCGCGCGTCCGCGAAGAACCGGCGCAGGGAGTCGGATCGCCCCGACCCCGACAGCTGCGGGTGCAGCACCTTGAGCGCCACGTCCAGCCCCAGCGCCTCGTCGCGCGCCAGGTAGACGGTGGCGGTGGCGCCGCGCCCCAGCTCGCGCAGCAGCCGGAAGCGCAGCGTCTCGACCCCGGCGGGCGACACCAGGGTCTGGGCCGGCTGCACGTCGACGTCGGAGCGCGCCGGGCGCAGCAGGGCGAGGTGCGTGCGCGCCTGGGGATCGTCGATGTCGTCGGCGAGGATCTTCTCCCAGCGTTCCGCGGCGGCGATGACGGCACCCTCGGCCTCGTCCAGCTCCGCCAGCCGCCGGACGGCGTCGCGGCGCAGCGGCTCGTCCTCGCTGGCGGCCTCCAGCGGCGCCAGCAACGCCCGCGCGCGCCCCCCTTCGCCCAG
>DATBHU010000579.1:0-3969 GCA_036557265.1 Polyangia bacterium | reverse complement strand
GTCTTCCACAGGCGCCTCGGCGGCAGCCGGCAGATCGATCGGCCGCGGGAAAACGGCTGGGGGCGCGCCGGGCGGCTGCGCCGGGACGGGGAAGTCCACGCGGCGCGGCGGCAAGGGCGGCGGCGACGTCGCCGTGCAGGCGGCCATCGCCAGCGCGACGCCCGCGGCGGCGAGCGCGCCGGGCCGCCGTCGCTCAGCGGAACCGGATCGCCCGTCCATGCCCGCGCAGCTCGTTGTAACTCCAGAAGCTCATCCCGCTCTGGCCGAAGGCGACCAGGATGACGGCGTGCGCGCCCAGCCGCCCGGCCTGCTCGCGCAACGCGGCCAGCGCGCGCTCCTGGGTCGGCTCGTCGCCGAACGCGCCGCGCTTGCGCACGACCACCTCGAGATCGGCGAGCACGTCGTACGGCTGGTCGACGTCCGTCGCGAACAGCGCGATCTGGTCGCCGGCGGTCTGGTGAAGCGCGCGCGCGTTCGCCCAGCGCAGCTCCGGCGTCAGCCAGACGTCGGGCGCGCACGCGGCGCACGCGACGATCGCCAGCAGCGGCCAGGCGCGCATGCCGGCAGGCTAACAGGAAGTCGGGCGCGGTTCACGGCGGGGCGTCGAGGTGCGCCGTCGCCCAGCCCGCGGTGGTGGACATCCTCCAGACGTAGTCGCCCAGGAACGACGCCTGCAGGCCGGCGTCCGTCGCCGCCGGGCAGCTGTTCGCGTCGGTGGCGCAGTCAGGACAGCTCCAGATGTACGTCCTCGTACTGACGATCAGGTCGTCGCTCAGGACGCCCGTGCGTGCCGCGTCGGCGAAGCGAACGCGCGCGACCGCCGTCGGCGCGGCCGCCGTCACGACCAGCGGGAGGCCGGGCGCGACCGGATAGGGCGTCAGCGCGTCGCAGCTCGAGCCGACCGACGGCGCGTCCAGCGCCGAGGCCGTGATCTCGGCGGTGGCGCCCCTGACCAGGTAGGTTCCGGCGCTCAGGCCGGCGAGCAGCTGGTAGTCGCCTGCGGGCAGCATGGAGGTCCCCAGGGCGGACGCATCACCACAGGCCGCGTCGAGGTAGACGCTGGCAGCCGCGTCGCGGACGGACGCGGTCACGTTCGTCGCGGCGTCGACGCGCAGCGTACGCGGGACCAGGTCCACCCCACACACCAGCGTGCCGGCGTGGGGCGCGCCGTCGAGCGGGATCGCCTCACGCGTGCATTCCCAGAGCGAGAGGCAGAACGGACCGTTCGATGCCGTCGCGAGCGCCCAGGCGTCGTCGAGGCTGGTGCCGAAGGCCGCTGCGAACTCGGCGGCGATCGCGTCGGGATCGGAGAGCGCGCCGATGCGGCCGTAGAATCGGACGAGCGGGTCGGCCCCGAACTGCTTGAACAGGTAGCTGACCAGCTGGCCCCCGGCCGCGTAGAGGGTGAAGCCGTCAGGGCTGTCCGGCGCCGGATCGAGCAGCTGCCGCCAGGATTTCCCCGGCAGCGGGAACGCGCCGCCCGAGTCGCACGAGAACGCGACCGCCATCCCTTCCGCGAACAGCGGCACCGGCGGCGCCATCGTCTCGCCCAGGTACGCATGGATCAGCTCGTGCCTGTCGAACAGCACGTACGTGCGCACGTCGGTCCCGGTCGTGCAGCCGGCGGACGTGCCGGGGCACCAGCCATCGTCGAGGAGCTCCTGGTACCCCCGATCCTTCGCGTACAGGATCGGGGCGGACCCGGGGTCGGGAAGGCCCAGGCGCTCGTGCCAGAACGCCCAGTGCTGCTCGAGCAGGCCGGTCATCTGCGCGCACGCCTGCCCGTCGTCGGGGTAGGCGGCGTAGCGAAAGTGCGCCGACTCCCATCGCACGGCCGGCAGCTCCGGCCCGACGCGGCCGCAGCCGATCGCGAGCACCGAGACGAACGCCGCCGCGCCAGGCTTCATGAGAACGAGCCCTCCCTGCGCCGGCGATTGTCAGACGAGGGCGACATCTCGGTCAAATCCGCACGCTCTTTCCGGGGCGCTCCCGAGCGCGCGCCGAAACGCGGCGCCAGCCTGCGGCTACGGGAAGGAAACGGACGCGTTCGCGTCGGTGATCGTTCCTCCTGCGAAACAGCGCGCTGGACGCGCGGATCGCGGGCGCGCGCGCGGCGGCGCGCGTTGGCACGGTCGCTGCTCCCTCGACGAAAGCCGGGGACAGGTTGATGTTGCAAGGGGCACTGTGTCGGCGGGTTGGGCGGCGCGGGCGATGGGGATCGAAGGCGTGGCCGGCGATCGCCTTGCTGCTGGCCGCCGCGGCGGCCAGCGGCTGCAGTGGTCAGGACAGCAGCGCCCCCGTGGCGCGCAACCAGGTGCGCGTCCCCGCCGCCGAGGTGGAACGGGCGATGGGACCGCTGTCGGTCGCGCCCGACGCTCATCCGGCGCCTGACACCGCGATGGCGCCGGCCGACAACGTCACGCTCGACGCGCGCCTGCTGGTGATCACCGCCAACGGCTCCAGCAGCGCCTTCGCCGCCATCACGTCCACCCTGCAGTATCTCGGCACGCCGTTCGACACGTTGAACGCTTCGAGCGGACCGCCCCTGACGGCCGACGTGCTGGCGACGGGCGACAGCGGCCGCTACTACGGCATCATCCTCGACAGCGGCGATCTCGCGGTCGGGTCGGCGAGCGGCTTCACCGACGACGAATGGATGGCGCTGGCCCAGTACGAGGCGCGCTTCGGCGTCCGGCGCGCGGTGCTCTACGCGTCGCCGAGCGCCGCCTACGGGCTACAGCTGACGGCCGGCGTCGACGCGTCGACCGCGCCCGTCTCCGCGCAGTGCACCAGCGCGGGCAGCGCCGTGTTCGTCGGCGCGAACTGCGCCGTCCCCGTCTCCATCGCGCAAGGCTGGGCCTACGGCAGCCAGCCGGCCGACGCGTACACGCTGCCCCTGCTGGCCGACGCCGCCGGCAACGTCTACGCCGCGACGCGGACCTACCCCGACGGCCGCGAGGCGCTGGTGCTGACGTTCGCGCAGTCGCCCACCGCGCTGCACACGCTCGAGCTGGCGTACGGCATCGTCAACTGGGTGACGCGCGGCCTGTTCATCGGCGAGCGCCACGTCTACGCGGTGCCGCAGATCGACGACTTCTACCTGGCCAGCGCGATCTACACGGGCGGCACCTACCGCATCACCGCCGCCGATCTGCAGTCGTTCACCGCCTGGCAGAGCGCGCGCCAGGGCGACGCGCTGACGTCCGACTTCCGGGCGGCGTTCGCGTTCAACGCGCAGGGCGCGAAGCCCGCCGGCCAGGACCCGCTCAGCGATCTGGCGCAGGCGCTCGGGCCGACGTTCGGCTGGGTCAACCACACCTGGGACCATCGCGACATGACCGCGCTGTCGTACGTGGACGCGTTCCAGGAGTTCAGCCAGAACGACCAGTTCGGCCGCGGGACGTCGCTCTCCCGTTACGACACCGAGAACCTGGTGACGCCGGGGATCACCGGCCTCGACAACCCCGAGGTGATGCGGGCCGCGTACGACGTCGGCGTCCGCCAGCTGGTCAGCGACACGTCGGTGGCGGGCCAGAACAACCCGTCCCCGAACGCCGGCTACTGGAACGCGCAGAACCCGAACCTGCTGGTGATGCCGCGCCACCCGACCGATCTCTACTTCAACGTGTCGCAGCCCGCGGAGTGGATCGCCGAGTACCAGGCGCTGCACGGCGCCGCCGTCACCTACGACCAGATCATCGCGACGATCAGCGACTCGCTGGTCCGCTACATGTTGCGCGGCGACAACGACTCGTGGATGTTCCACCAGGCCAACCTGCGCGATCTCGGCGGGGGCCACAGCCTGCTGACCGACCTGCTGGACGCGACGTTCGCGAAGTACGCGGCGCGCGCGACCTTTCCGCTGCGGAGCCCGGACATGGACGCGCTCGCCGACAAGGTGGCGGTGCGCATGGAGCTCGACGCGTCCGGCGTCAGCGCGACGATCGAGCCGGGCGCGAAGCTGACGGT
>DATBHU010000578.1:0-3492 GCA_036557265.1 Polyangia bacterium | reverse complement strand
GGCATCGCGATCGACCACCTCGACACCCACCACCACCTCGGGTTCCTGCCCGTGGTCGGCCGCTCCGTCGAGGCGGTCGCCAGGCGCCACGGCATCGCGGCGATCCGCAGCGAGATCGAGACGCCGACGCTGTCCTGGGTCACCGACCCGCGGCGCGGCCTGAAGGCGGGCGTGCTGACCGGCCTCAACTGGCTGACCCGCCGCCAGCTCGGCGCGCGCCGGCACAGCGCCCAGAGCTGGGGCTACGTCGAGTCGGGCCGCCTCGACGAGATTCGCGTGCTCGAGATCATCGGCCGCCTCGGCCCCGGCACGCACGAGCTGATCTGCCACCCGGGCGAGGAGAAGACGCCGATCTACGACTACCCGGGCGAGCTGGCCGCGCTTACCTCGCCCAAGGTGCGGCGGGCCCTCGGCCAGCGGAACATCACCCTCTGTCGCTGGGGAGATCTGTTTTGAGCGAGCCCCGCCCGGCGGCCGGCGAGGGCGCGGAGACGGCGGCGGCGCCCGCGCCAGAGCCCTACGTACCGGCGGCCACCAGCATGGCCGAGCTGTCGGCCAAGGCGATCGCGCTCGGCATGGTGTTCGGCGTCATCTTCGGCGCCGCCACGGTCTACCTGGCGCTCAAGGCCGGCCTGACCGTATCGGCGTCGATCCCGATCGCCGTGCTGGCGATCTCCGTGTTCAAGAAGCTCGGGTCGTCCACGATCCTGGAGAACAACATCGTCCAGACCATCGGCTCGGCGGGCGAGTCGATCGCCGCCGGCGTCGTGTTCACCCTCCCCGGCTTCCTGTTTCTGGGCGCGAACGCCGGCGCCGGTCACGGCGTGGGCGAGCCGTACTTCTCGTACTGGACGATCCTGACGCTGGCGATGGTGGGCGGCGTGCTGGGCGTGCTGATGATGATCCCGCTGCGGCGCTCGCTGATCGTCCACGAGCACGCCAACCTCCCCTACCCCGAAGGAACCGCGTGCGCGTCGGTGCTGATCGCCGGCGAGAAGGGCGGCAACCTGGCGCGCACCGCCTACATGGGCCTCGGCGTCGCGGCGGCGTACGCCTTCCTGCAGCGGGTGCTGCGCATCGTCGCGGAGACGCCGGCGTTCGCCTTCCGGCAGACGAACCGCTACCTGCCGGCGGCCGTGATCAGCGGTGACATCACGCCCGAGTATCTGGGCGTCGGCTACATCGTCGGCCCGCGCATCGCCGGCGTCCTGGTCGCGGGCGGCGTGCTCGCCTGGGTCGGGCTGATCCCGCTCATCACGGTGCTGACGCCGCCCGATCGGATCGCCGCCCAGCTGGTGAAGCTCGGCTACCTCGCCAGCCTGACGACGCCGGGCGGCCCCGGTGGCTGGGACCCGGCCACCCACGCCTTCGCCAGCGCGGCCAGCGCCGTCTACCGCGCCTACGTGCGCCAGATCGGCGCGGGCGCCGTCGCGGCGGGCGGCTTCATCACGCTGATCAAGACGCTGCCGACCATCGTGTCGTCGTTCAAGGAGAGCGTCGCGTCGCTGCGCCGGCGCGACACCGCCGCCGGCCAGGTGCGGCGCACCGAGCGCGACCTGCCCATCACCGTCGTGCTGGTCGGCTCCGCCGTGCTGGTGCTGGTGATCGCGGTGCTGCCGTTCGTCCCCGGCGCCGGCATCGGCAGCAAGCTGCTGCTCGGCCTGCTGGTGGTCGTGTTCGGGTTCTTCTTCGTCACCGTCGCGAGCCGGATCGTCGGTCTCATCGGCTCGTCGTCGAACCCGATCTCCGGCATGACGATCGCGACGCTGATGGCGACCTGCCTGGTGTTCGTCGGCCTCGGCTGGACGGGCGACGTCTACCAGCCCATGGCGCTGTCCGTCGGCGCGCTGGTCTGCATCGCCGCCGCCAACGCCGGCGCGACGTCGCAGGATCTGAAGACCGGCTTCCTGGTCGGCGCCACGCCGCGCGCCCAGCAGATCGGCCTGATGATCGGAGTGATCACCTCGACGATCGTCGTCGGCCTGACCATCCGCCTGCTCGATCACTCGGGCGGCGCGGGCGTCCACATGATCGGCAGCGATCGCTACCCCGCCCCGCAGGCGACGCTGATGGCGACGCTGATCAAGGGCCTGCTGGCGCACAACCTCGACTGGCAGTTCGTGATGGTCGGAGTCGCGCTGGCGCTGACCGTCGAGCTGTGCGGCGTCGGGTCGCTGTCGTTCGCCGTCGGCGCCTACTTGCCGCTGTCGACCACCACCCCGATCTTCGTCGGCGGCGTCGTGCGCGCCTTCGCGGAGCGGGCCCAGCGCCGGGCGGGCGGCGCGCAGCAGGCCCACGGCGGCGAGAGCGAGCTCGGCCCCGGCAACCTGTTCGCGACCGGCCTGGTGGCGGGGGGCGCCGTCGCGGGCGTCATCATCGCGGTGCTGAGCGCGTTCGACGCGCCGGCCGCCGCGCTCAAGAAGGTCGCCCTCGAACACCCGCTGAGCGCCGCCCTGGGCGAAGGCGGCTACCAGCTGCTCGGCCTGGCCTTCTTCGCCGCCATGACCGCCATCCTTTGGCGCGTGGCGCGCCGCCCAGCTTGAACGCGACTGACCGCGACATCGATGTCAGGCTGCGACGGTGCCAGCGGCGGGCCGGCGTCGCAAAACCGTATGACACGAGGCCTCGCCTCTGCTGGTATATCCATTGCTGCGTGGAGGGGACGTCATGCTGAAAGGTAGAGTCCAAACGGGTGCAGGACTGGCGGCGGCTGTCGTGGTCGCCGCGGTGATGGGCGGAGGGTGCGACGGTGGCGCGCTCGATCCCGGTAGCGTCCCCGGCCACGCGGGGAGCACCGGCGCCGCCCGCACCACCGGCGATCCGGGCACCGCCGGCGTTTCGGGGACGTCGGGCGATCCCGGGACCGCCGGCGCCGTGGGAACGGCGGGCGTGTCGGGAAGCGCCGGCTCGCCGGAACTTGCCGCCTGTGGCGGGTCGCTGCTGGCGCTCGGCGCGACCGGCAAGATCGCCTTCGACTCGGACCGCGACAACTTCAACGTCGACATCTACACGATGCGCGTGGACGGCTCCGAGCTGACCCGCCTGACCTCGGAGACGAGCATCGACAAGGAGCCCGCGTTTTCGCCCGACGGAAATCGCATCTCGTTCACGTCGAATCGAACCGGCACCTTCCAGATCCATCTCATCGACCTGACGACGTCGCAGGTCACGCAGGTGACGAACGTCGCGGCCGACGCCGATCAGTCCAGCTTTTCGCACGACGGCACGCTGATCGCGTTTCACAGCGGCGCTTCGGTGTGGGTCATCCATCCGGACGGCACCGGCCTGACGATGGTCGCGGCCGGGCTGGACGACTTCAACGCCTACTACTGGCCCGACTTCAGCGCCGACGATCGCGAGCTGGTGTTCGACCGCAACAACGAAGTCGACGCCGCTCGTCTGGACGGTTCGGCGACCCGCATGATCGTCCAGAACTGGACGACGACCATCAAGTCCCCGGCCGTCTCGCCGAACGGGGCCGACGTCGCCTAC
>DATBHU010000577.1:0-3023 GCA_036557265.1 Polyangia bacterium | reverse complement strand
CGCCCGCACCACCACGCCCGAGCCGCCCCGCCCGAGGATCGCCTCGACCGCGTAGCGCCCGGCCAGCACCATGCCGTGCCGGATCGGGACGACCTCGATGACGTCCGGCTGGACGTCCTCCATCTCCGTGAAGCTCTCGTCCTGCGCGTCGCGGTTGCCGCCGTCGCCCATCACCGACCCGCCGTGCTAGCCTGAAGGAAATGGGCGCGCCGGCTCATCTCCACGGTTACACCTTCAAGGAGTATCTCGATCTCGAGAGCGCCAGCAACGTCAAGCACGAGTTCCTCGACGGGGAGATCTACGCGATGGCCGGCGGCAGCCCGCGTCACGCCGCGCTCACGCTGGCGGTCGGCGGCGCGCTGCTGGCCCAGCTGCGCGGCGGGCCGTGCCGGGCGTTCAGCTCGGACCTGCGCATCCGCGTCGCCGAGACCGGCCTCGCCACCTATCCCGACGTCACGGTGGTCTGCGGTCCGTTGACGGCCGACCCCGACAGCGAGGCGACCGTGACAAACCCGAAGGTGATCGTCGAGGTGCTGAGCCCGAGCACCAAGGACTACGACCTCGGCGAGAAGTTCGAGCACTATCGGAAGATCCCTTCGCTGCAGGCCGTGCTCTACGTCTGGCAGACCGAGACGCGCATCGAATCGCGGACGCGCGGCGCGGACGGTTCGTGGGCGTCGCGCGAATCGCGCGCCGGCGGCACGGTAGCTATCGACGCGATCGGCTGCGCGCTGACCGTCGACGACGTCTACCGCGACGCCTCGCCGCCCGGTTGATCGCCCGGATCGATCGAGCGCGCTCATTCGCGATACCGATCGGCGTTGAGACGATACTTGTCGATCCACCGGCTCACCACGTTCCACTTCCGGTCCAGCGTCCGGGCGACCTCGGCGACGCTGCCGTTCGTGTCGCGAAGCAGCCCTTCGAGCTCGCTGCGGCTCGGCGCCCGGCGATAGCGGCGCCGCACGTCGGCCGCGCGCGGCCCCTTCCCCAGCGCCGCGCGCACGTGCTCGGGCAGATCCTCCAGGCGGACCGGCCGCCCCGCCGCCAGCGCGACCGCGCGCTCGATGACCCCTTGCAGCTCGCGCACGTTGCGCGGCCAGTGGTAGAGGCAGAGGGCGCGGAAGGCGGGCGGCTCCATCCCGTCGAAAGACGCGAACGCCGCGCCGCCGAAGTGCGCCGCCAGGGCGCCGATGTCCTCGGGGCGCTCGCGCAGCGGCGGGATGACGATCGGCTCGGCGCCGAAGCGCCCGATCAGGTCCGACCGCATCGTCTCGGACAGCTTGGTCGTCGCCGCCACGACCCGCACGTCGATGGCGCGCGCGCGCGTCGATCCGAGCGGCGTCACCTGCCGCTCCTGGAGGAAGCGAAACAGCTTCGCCTGCGCCGGCGGCGGCATGTCGCCGATCTCGTCGAGCAGCAGCGTCCCGCGGTGGGCCGCCTCGACCAGGCCCTGCTTGGGCCGCGTCGCCGTCGAGTGCGCGCCGCGCGCGAAGCCGAACAGCTCGCTCTCGACCAGCTCGCTCGGGATGGCGGCGCAGTTCACGGCCACGAACGGCCCCGCCCGCTTCGACGTCGCATGCACGGCGCGCGCGTAGACCTCCTTGCCGACGCCGGTCTCGCCGACGAACATGAGGTGCGTGTCGGCGTCGATCGCCGCGAGGCGCCGGACGCCGGCGATCGTCACCGCCAGCCCGGGCGACAGCGTCGGCACCGGTCCGAACGGGCGGATCGCGTCCTGCTGGATCGCGGCCAGCTCGGCGTCCGACAGGCGTCGGAAGACGCCCGTGTGGCTGCCGAACAGGACGATGCTGCCGTCGGAAAGAAGCGCCGGCTCTTTCGCGGGCCGCCCGTCGACCAGCGTCCCGTTCGCGCTGCCCAGATCTTCGACCTGCCAGCGCCGATCGCTGCGGGCGACGCGGGCGATCCGCAGGTGCCGGCGCGAGAGCGTTCTGTCGGAATGTAATATTACATCCGCGTCCCCACTTCGGACGCCTTCGTCCCGATCCCGGACGCGCCGGTCCGCCGTCCGCCCGCGCCCGATCGTCACCGGCTCGTCCAGGCTAACCACGCGCGCCGTCTCGGGGACGAACGATCCGACGAGCAACACGGGCGTGGCGACGCGCCCGCGCCGGGTGCGCGCGATCTCTTTGAGGGTGCTGGTGTCTTCGCTTGCCGTGGTCATGTCCGCGCGACGGAAACCCTAAGCAATTCGCGTGCTCGCACGCGCCCCCGATCTAACAAGTCATGCACATCTAACATTGGCGCTCCCTCCAGCGCACGGGCACCGAAAGAAACACCAGAGCTTCCGGCAACTTACGCCCGCTTTCAAGCGACCACGCCGCGGGCACGGAGCTTGCCGAAGGGATGCGTGCCCTGCCGGACTGTCGCTCAGTCCGGCGAGCACCTGCGCAGACTGAGATCCGAATGTCGGGCTTGGACCTGCGCAGCGAACCGAGCAGGAGGTCTGCGTGGCTAGTCATAGCGGTCGTCGGGTGCAGGTCATCGAAGTCATGTTCGTCGGCCTCGTCGCCGGAGCAATCTCGTGCAACGGCGGCGCGTCGCGGCCAGCGCCGGACCAGGCGAACGTATCCGCGCTGACAGCCGGCGGGACGGCCACTGCGCCACAGGCGCGCGCGGCGGCCGCGCAGGAGCAGGCGAAGGCGGACGGCTACGCGCGGCAGGCCGCGGCCTACGCGCAGATCGCGTCGGTGAACCGAAGCGCTGCCGCCTCGGCCGCGGCGCTTGCCGCCAAGGAGACGGCGGCCGCAGCGAGGATCAAGGCGCCAACACGATTGGCGGCCGCCGTCACCCACCGGCAGGCGGATCGGGAACAGGCAGCGGCGCTGGCGGACCGGCTCGCGGCGAACGCGCAGCACGCGGCCGACTTTCACAGCGCGAAGGCGAGCGCGCTCGCGGGCGGCACGACGGCGGGAGGTGGGCGATGAGCCGCGGCGTGTGCTTGGCCGGGTCGCTGGCGCTGACGGCGGCGGTCGCAGTGGCTGCCGTCGGCTGCACGCGGT
>DATBHU010000576.1:0-7335 GCA_036557265.1 Polyangia bacterium | reverse complement strand
CATCGCCGCCATCGTCGGCGCGGCGCTGGTCGGGATGGCCGGGGACCGTCTGGGGGCCGACCGACTGGGTGGATCGCTCGCCGCGCTGACGCTGCTGGTGGCGATCGTGCTGATCGCGGTCGGCGCCGCGCGCATCTCGTTCCTGCCGCGGCTGTTTCCCGAGCCGGTGTTCGTCGGCTACATCGCCGGCACCGGCGCGCTCGCGATCCCGGACGCGAGCGCCCGGACGGCGCTGCTCCGCGCTCAGCAGGAGCTCGCCGCGCGCGGGATCCGGATGGAGCTCGGCAACACGCGCGAGGAAGTGCGCCGCGCGCTGCACAAGGTCGGCGCGCTCAACCTGATCGACGAGGCGCAGTTCCTCGCCGACCTGCACCGGCTACACCCCTCCCCCGTCGCGCCCGCCCCGGCCGATACCGCGCCGACGCCAGCCTCAGGACATTAAGCCGAGCAGGAACGCGAACCCGAACAGCAGCGCGCTGACCAGGCGGGCCGTCATCGCTACGACCGGCCCGCGCGCTGCCGCGGCGGGCGCTCGGGGATCACCCCTGCTTCCTCGCCATCTCGACGAAGCCGCTGACGTTCATGGGGATGATGAAGCCGGCCCGGCGCGGACCGCAGGTCCCGTCGCCGACGATCAGCTCGTCCGCTCTGTCGAGCGGCAGCTTCGATTGCTGTCTGCGATCGAGTGCCCGATCGCGCTTCTTGCGCAGGCTTCTCCCCGAGATCGACATCGTCTCCTCCTTTGCGGCCGCGCGCGGGCAGTCGTCTAGCCGGAGCCGCGGCACGCCGCTGCTGAGCCGA
Organism: Polyangia bacterium; assembly: GCA_036557265.1. Classification (GTDB taxonomy): domain Bacteria; phylum Myxococcota_A; class Polyangia; order Fen-1088; family Fen-1088; genus JADGRB01. The sequence goes on along the minus strand of DATBHU010000576.1, from coordinate 6,534 downwards.
ACTGTGCGTCGCGCGGCCGGCGCGAACAATCGGGCAGACACCGATTCCAGACGCGCCGGCGCCGTCCGGCGTTTCCGCAATCTATTGGGGAGGCGGCCATCCGGTCCCAGATTTCCGAATCGAGGGGGTGCGCGTCATGGGGAGGGACAGGGGGCGAAGGGTTCGCAAGCTGGCGTGGCTCGGTTCACTCGCGGCTCTGACGGCGTTCGCGGGACCGAGGCTCGCCGTGGCGGCTAGCGAGCCGGCGGCGGCGGACGCGCCGGCGTGCAAGGACGCCGGCGTGAAGGTGACGTTCGTCCGCGGATCGGCCGAGCTGGATACCAACGGGCGCGGCGCGCTGGCCGGTGTCGCGGTCTGGCTGCAGAACGGCGAGCAGCGGACGGTCCGGCTGATGGGCTTCGCGGATCGCTCGGGCGGCGCCACCGGCAACCAGCGCCTGAGTGAACGGCGCGCGCAGGCCGCCAAGGACTACCTGGTCGGCCGCGGCATCTCGCCGGAGCGGGTGATGGCGTTCGGACACGGCGAGCAGGACGATCAGAGGTTGGCCGGTGCGCCCGCGCGGGTCGTGCTGGTCACCGCCTGCGAGGTTCCCGGCCAGACGGCGGCCGCGGCACCGGAAGCGCCGTCCGCGCCGGAGAGCGGGACGGCCGGGGAGCCGGAGCCGCAAGCCGCGCCCGCGCCGGCGCCGGCGCCCGCGCCACCGGCCAAGCCCGCCCGGACGCCGGCGCCCCGGGCGCCCTTGCCGCCCGCGCCGCTGCCCGCCCCCGCGCCGGGCGCGCCGCCCGCCCCTGTCGCGCCGTTGCCGCCGCCTCCGCCGGTCGGGACGAACGCGTATGCGCCGCTGACGGGCCTCGGCATCGAGGCGACGGTGGGCGGCGGCGCGATCGGCTTCATCGACCAGGGGTCGCGCAGCTTCAGCGGCACCGGCGCCGCGTGGGACGCGCGCGTGCTGGTCGGCTCCCGGCTACCGCTGGCCATCGAGACCGCGTACATCGGATCGGTTCAGAACATCGACGCGCTCGGCCTCTCGACCGACGCGTTCCTGGTGGGCAACGGCGTCGAGGGGACGCTGCGCGTGAATCTGATCCGCGCGCGCGTTCAACCTTACCTGTTCGGCGGCGTCGGCTGGACCCATTACCGGGTGACCAACACCCCCACCAACACGTCGAGCGTCCTCGGCGCCGACGACGTCGGAACCATACCGATGGGCGGCGGCATCACCGCGCGCATCGTGGGATCCTTCATCGCCGACGTGCGCGCGGTCTACCGCGCCACGTTCAGCGACGACCTGCTGCGCGCGACCGCGGCGACGAACGGCAACTCGCTGCAGAGCTGGAACGTCGGCGGCCGCATCGGCTTCGAGTTCTGATCCGCGGCAGAGGCGGCGGCCGGCCCCGGCGGGTGGTCAGAACGTGAGCGCCCCGCTGAACAGGACGTCGGTCTCGGTCGCCTCGACGGTGGTGCCGAGCAGGGTGCTGGTCCGCCAGACGTGCTGGTACGACAGCCCGAAACGGAACGCGCCCACCACCGGCCGCGTCCACATCGCCGCGGTCGCGTAGAAGCGCTCGTCGTGCAGCAGCACGTCCTCCCGGATCTCCGACTGGGCCGGATCGCCGGAGTCGATCGACCAGTACCAGCCGCCCCGGCCGTCGGCGAGGAACCCGACCGCCCCCAGGTCGAGGCTGAGGGTGGTCGCCGTGACCACGCCGTGGGCGTAGTAGTAGCCGTTGTCGCGCAGGGGTGACTTGATCGCCTCGCCGATCAGCTCCGGATAGGCGGTGCGGTAGACGATCGAGCCGAGGATCGCGAAGGCGTACTGCAGGTTGAAGGTGGCACGGAAGAGCGCGCCCGCGCGCCGCGCCGACAGATCGAACACCGGCCCGCCGAGGCCGACCGAGGCGATCCGATCGTGGACCCGCGGCAGATCGCGCAGTCGATAGTCGAACGTGCTGCCGAGCCCGAGCATCCAGCCCCACCCCTCCGCGGGCCCGGCGGGTGCCGGGAGATCGGTCTCGTCGGCGATCGCCCGGTGATAGCTGCGGGCGTAGCGCCCCGCCCACACCGTGCGCGCGGTCAGCCAGGCCCCGTCCAGGCGATTGGTCCCGATCTTGAGATCGCCGTAGACCGACGACCACTGTCCCGGCCTGATCACGACCGCGCCGCTGCCGGGCCGCTGGTAGGCGGGCTGCGAGACGATGTCGCTGCCGAAAGAGAGCGCCAGCTCGTCGCGCACGAACCCGCCGTTGAACACCGCGCGGTTGAACCCCACCGACAGCTCCAGCTGGGCCGTCGGAATGATGCCGCCGCGCGCGCGGCAGAACGGCCTGTCGTTGAGGGCCGCGATCGGCGCGAACAGGAAGGCCCCGCCGCAGCGGGCGGCGCCGGAGCCGCTGACGGCCAGGTAGCGTCCCAGCTGGTAGGTCGCCTCGCCCAGGACGGCGCCGCCCACCGGCGTCAGGATCAGATCGTTCAATGAAGGGTGCTCGGGGATCTCGACGAAGTACTCCCAGAACGTCGACGCCAGCGCCGACGCGATGAACGACCCTCCCGGCCCGAAGCCGTTGCCGCGGGCGATCTGGTAATAGACCGTGCCGTCGATCGGATGGCCGATCGCGTTGGTGTTGTAACGATCGGTGTCGAAGTCGACGTCCTCGCCGAGGATCTTGCGCTTCCAGGTGTGCAGCTCGAAGCCGCGCTCCCAGCTTCCGTCGGTGCCGTGGCGCAGGTACCAGATCGTTCCCCCCACCATCACCGCCGCGAGCTCGAGGGTCGTGTAGAGGTAGGGACGCGACGCGACCGGCTGGTTCTGGTCCACCGGCACGACCGGCGGCAGCGGGTCGATCGTGACGTCGCTGGACCACAGCGCGGCGGCGATCGCGATCCAGGCGAGCACGGCCGCGTCCTCTCCTCAGGTGCGGCGTTCGGCCTCCGGGGTCTTGCGCCGCGGCCGCCGCGCTGAAGCGGCGGCGGCAGGAGCGTGCGGGGGCGCCCACAGGTTCAGCGCCTCGGTCGCCGAGATGGTCGCGAAGTAGTGGAGCAGCGACCCGATCAGGCCGGTCCAGCCGGTCTGGTGGCTGGCGCCGATGCCGGCGCCGTCGTCGCCGTTGAAGTACTCGTAGAACAGCAAGTTGTCGCGCCACAGGCGATCGTCGTTGAACTTGGGCGCCGCGCCGAACACCGGCCGGCGGCCGCGCGCGTCGGCGGTGAAGATCCGGGTGGTGCGATCGGCGATCTCCCGCGCCACCTCGTAGAGCGTGGCGCGGTGCCCGGAGCCGGTCGGGAACTCCACCGTGAACTTGGGCCCGTAATAGAGGTAGTAGTTGATCAGCGCGCGCACGAGCAGGCCGTTGACGGGCAGCCAGATCGGCCCCCGCCAGTTCGAGTTGCCGCCGAACATCGGGCTGTCGGACTCCGCCGGCAGGTAGCCGATCCGGAACTGCTGGGTCCCGGCCTCGAACACGAAGGGATGTTCCAGGTGATGGCGGGACAGCGACCTGATCCCGTACGGGCTCAGGAACTCGTCCTCGTCGAGCACGCGCGCCAGCACGCGCCGCAGCCGGTCCTCGCTCAGCAGCGAGAGCAGGCGGCGGTTTCGGAAGCCGGGCCGGCGCGGATCGTGAATGTTGCTCACCAGGTGCGGCCGGTTGTTGACGAACCAGCCCGCGCGCTGCTGCAGCTCGGGCAGCGCCGTCATCACCTCTTCGTTCAACACCGTGGCGGCGCACAGCGGCAGCAGCCCGACCATCGAGCGCACCTTCAGGCGCTGGGCGCGGCCGTCGGGCAGGCGCAGCACGTCGTAGAAGAACCCGTCGTCGTCGTCCCACATCTCGCCCTGGCCGCCGATGTGAATCATCGCCGAGGCGATCCAGACGAAGTGCTCGAAGAACTTCAGCGCCATGTCGATGTACGAGCGATCGTGCAGCGCCAGCTCGAGAGAGAGCTGCAGCATCGCCTGGGCGTAGAACGCCATCCAGGCCGTGCCGTCCGCCTGTTCGACCCGTCCGCCCGTCGGCAACGGCGCGCTGCGATCGAAGACGCCGAAGTTGTCGAGGCCGAGGAACCCGCCTTCGAACACGTTGCGCCCGCCGGGATCCTTGCGATTCACCCACCAGGTGAAGTTGAGGAGCAGCTTGTTGTAGATGTTGCGGAGGAACTCCAGATCGGCGTGGCCGGTGCGACGCCGGTCGAGTTGATAGAGGAAGTACGCCGCCCAGGCGTGGACAGGGGGATTGACGGCGCCGAAGTTCCACTCCGACGCGGGCACCTGGCCGGTCGGGTGCAGATACCGCTCCTGCAGCAGCAACAGCAGCTGCTTCTTGGCGAAGTCCGGATCGACGAGCGAGAGCGGCAGCGAGTGGAACGCCAGGTCCCACGCCGCGCACCACGGGTACTCCCACTTGTCGGGCATCGAGATGACGTCGTCGCTCACCATGTGAGACCAATCCACGTTGCGCGCGTCGTGTCCGCCCGGCGTCGCGCCGCGGTCCGACAGCCAGGCGTCGACGTCGTATTCGTAGAACTGCTTGCTCCACAGCATCCCGGCCAGCGACTGGCGCATCACCCGGCGGCGATCCTCCGTCAGTGAAGCGGGGATGACGGTCGCGTAGAACTCGTCCGCCTCGCGCTTGCGCGACTCCATCAGCTTCGTGAACGGCCGTCCCAGCGCCGCGTCCTCGTCGGCCTCGGCGGCGTCGCTGTCGGCGCTGCACAACCGCAGCCGCAACGTCCACCGTCCCCCCGGCGCGATCTCGGCGCTGTAGTGGGCGGCCGCCTTGGTGCCGACCCGGCGCGGATTGATCGCGCCCGCGCGACCGCCCACGACGTGATCGTTGATGCCGTCCTTGAAGAACGAGGCCCCCGCCCCGTCCGCGCCATTCGCCCCGGCCTGCCACCGCTCCGGGTTGGTCTCGTTGTCGGCGAACAGCAGCGCGGCGCCCGCCTGGCAGCGGAGCACGTACTTCCCGTGCGACCGGCTGCTCGCCTCCAGCCCGGCCGCCCGGCCCGGGCCGACGCGGATGCTCGGCCGCTCTCCGTCTCCGTGCTGCCAGGTGTTGCGATACCACAGCGTCGGCAGCAGGTGGAGCGCGGCGGGCTCCGGCCCGCGGTTGAACGCCGAGATCTCGATCAGCAGATCCTCGGCCGACGCCTTGGCGTACTCGACGAACACGTCGAAGTAGCGGTCACCCTCGAAGATCCCGGTGTCGATCAGCTCGTATTCGCGCTCGCCCCGGGAGCGGCCGCGATTGGTCTCGACCAGATCGACGTACGGAAACGCCGCCTGCGGATACTTGTACAGGTAGCGCATGTAGGAGTGGGTCGGCGTGCTGTCGAGATAGAAGTAGTACTCCTTCACGTCCTCGCCGTGGTTCCCTTCGTGGTTGGTGAGGCCGAACAGACGCTCCTTCAGGATCGGATCGCGCCCGTTCCACAGCGCCAGCGCGAAGCAGAGGATCTGGCAATCGTCGGAGATGCCGGCGATCCCGTCCTCGCCCCAGCGATAGGCGAACGAGCGGGCGCTGTCGTGACTGAGATAGCTCCACGCGTCGCCGCTGGTTCCGTAGTCCTCGCGCACCGTTCCCCACTGGCGTTCGCTGAGGTACGGACCCCACTTCCGCCACGGCGCCGCCTGCGACCGCGCGGCGGCCAGGCGCCTCCCCTCTGCGTTCATCGCCCCCTCCCCCGGTCCAAGCTGACGCTGCGACATGGTCAGGCAACGGGCTTCTCCCGACGGAGAATAAAATGCGGCTGGCGCTTACAGCCTCGGAGGTTGCCGTCCTCGTGACATGGATCAACGTTACGGACGTGTCGAGCGCACAGGAGTTCGAGGCGCGCATCCTCGTGGTCGAAGATGATCCGGAAGCGCGCGCCAGCCTGGAGCTCCTCCTCGGCGCGCGCTGGAGCGTGACCGTCGCCGAACGCGGCGACGTCGCGCGAGACGCGGCGCGCGCGACCCCGTTCGATCTGGTGATCGCCAACGCGCAGATGCCCGGGCTGAGCGGCATCGATCTGGCGCGCCTGCTGCGCGCCGATCGCTCGACGCAGGACGTCCCGCTGATCCTGATGTCGCGCACCGCCGGACAGCACGACACGATCGCCGGCCTCGAGGCGGGCGCCGACGATTTTCTCGTCAAGCCGTTCTCCGGGCGCGAGCTGCTGGTGCGGGTGCAAACGCTCCTCGAGCTGACCGCGATGCGCCGCCGGAACGCGCAGCAGGAAGAGGCGCTCGCCAGCTTGCAGCGCACGCTGAAGGCGCGCGACGAGTTCCTGTCGGCCGCGTCGCACGAGCTGCGCACGCCGATCACGACCCTGAGCCTGCAGACCGACGGCCTGCTCGCGATCCCGGGCGCCAACGGCAACGGCGGCCGCCGTGCCGGCGACGATCGCATGCTGCGCCGGCTGAAGGCGATCCGCCGCCAGGTGGTGCGCCTCAATCAACTGGTCGATCAGCTGCTCGACGTGTCGCGCCTGATCGAGGGCCGGCTCGAGCTGCGGCCCGAAGAGGTCGACCTGCAGGCGCTGGTGATCGAGGCGATC
>DATBHU010000575.1:0-2242 GCA_036557265.1 Polyangia bacterium | reverse complement strand
GGTGGTAGTGCATTCCCCGCAGCACGCCCTGCTTCGAGAACGAGACGTTCCCCTGGATCATCTCGGCCGTGATGCCCGGCAGCCAGCTCTTGCGAAAGCTCTCGAAGAAGTAGCCGCGATCGTCGGCGAAGGATCGGAGGGGCACGATGTAGACGCCTTTGATGCGTTCGGATTCGCGCGCGGGGCCGGTTGACATGCGCCTACCCTAGCCTTGTCGGCCTCGCGATGAAAGCCCGCCGGCGGCCAGGAACGCGGCCGCGGGGTCAGCGGGGCGGGCGCTTGTGGAACAGGCGGATGTCGCCGGTGAACATCCACTTCGACGTCATCAGGGCGCGGTGCAGCTTGATCTCCGGCGTCCAGGCCGCCGCCTTCTCCACGTACACCTCGTCCCAGCCGTCGTGGGCGTACACCTTCTGGAAGAGCTCGCGCTGGCGCTCGCCGTCGCAGTACAGGATCTCGCGGCAGCTCGTGGGCGGCGTCATGAAGCGGAAGGTTCCGCTCGGCGTCACGTACTGCCCGGCGTAGACGTCGGAGACCACGATCCATTCGGCGTCCCAGGGGCCTTGACCGGGCGCGAGCTCGTGGCCGGCGAAGACGTTCGGGTCGCTGGCGTAGGCGCTCACGACGCTCTTGCCCGTCGGCCGCCAGACCTGGGGCAGCGCGGCGGTCATGCGCTTGCGCGTGTCGTTCGTGTAGCGCGAGAGCATGCTGGCGGCGTAGACGCCCTGATACGCGAAGAAGACGGCCACCAGCAGCCGCGCGCGGCGCCGCCGCCACAGCGCCGTCATCTGGATCCCCGCCGCGATCGCCAGGGGCGGCGCGAACAGGTCGGTGTAGCGCGCGTCGAACAGCTTGTTGAAGCAGAGCATGGCGAAGGTGATCGCGGTCGGGAGGCCGACGATCACCGCGGGCGAGTCGAGCCTGGCGCGCAGGCTGCGCCAGCCGAGATCTTCGGGGAGGACGCCGCGCAGGCGCGACACCCGGGTGGCGCCGAACCAGGCCCCCATCACGAACGTCACCAGGCCGTTCGCCATCAGGATGCAGACGAGCGCGGCGCAGCCGGTGACGAGCGGGCTGACGCGGCCGTAGAGGTTCACCAGGTTGTTCGTCTGCATCTGGAGGTTGCTGACGATCATGTCCGGCGTCCAGAAGAAGCCGGTGATGCCGAAGAAGCCGAACAGCCCGCCGGCGGCGCCCGCGACCAGCTTGGTGAACACCGGGCCGCGCGCGACGGCGCAGGCGAGCAGCATCGGAACCAGCGCGACGTTCCAGCGGGTGGCGATGGCCGCGCCGGCCAGCGCCGACGCGAAGAACAGCGGCGCGAAGGCGCGCTCCCCGGCGCCGCGAACCCGCAGCGCGACCAGCATCGACGCCAGCGTGAACGTGACAGTGTGGATCTGCCCCCGCGCCCAGAAGCTGGTGATCAGGTTGATGCCGCTGGTGGCGAGCAGCAGCGCCGCGAACAGCCCGGCCGCCTCGCCCCGCACCCGCCGCGTGATCAGCGCGGTCAGGAGGATCGAGAGCAGACCCCAGAGGACCGAGTAGGCGCGGCCGATGCGCGCCGCGGAGACGATGTCATGCGGCTTGAAGACGAAGCCGAGGACGAGGCACTGAAACATCATCCCGCGCTCGGTCGGGATGTCGTTGAGCTTCATCTCGGGCAGGCCGCGCATCATCGCGCCCAGGCAGGCGACCTCCTCGTCGGGGTGGGCGGTGGAGAACGGCGCCGGGTTGAAGTCGAAGCCCCACGACACGCCGGGGAAGCGAAAGGCGGCCCCGATCGCCAGCACGACCGTGAGCATCGCGGCCCAGCGCCACCGCGAGCGCGACGTCGCGGGCGCGGTCGGGACGCCGGTCGGCATGCGCGGCTACATTAGCCGAGCTGTCCAGCGCCGACCAGGAATGACGGCAATGTGTTAGCCTTGCGGCCTTCGAGCCCGTGCTGCTGAGTTTTTCGACACGAACGCGATCCCTGATCGCCCGCGCGGCCTCGAAGGTGTCGTCGCTCGACTTCGCCAGCGCGATGGTGGCGGTCCTGATCGGCGTGGGGGCGATCGCGTGGGTCTACGGCATGCTGCACCGGCCGTTCGACTACGACGAGTGGGTGCACGCCCACGAGTCGTGGCTCGTGCGCAGCGGCCTGCGGCCGTACCGCGACTTCTTCGAGTGCCACCCGCCGTTCGCCTGGTACCCGCTGAGCCTGTTCTTCCGGATCTTCGGCGACAGCTACAACCTGCTCTTC
>DATBHU010000574.1:0-9704 GCA_036557265.1 Polyangia bacterium | reverse complement strand
GCGTTGGCGGCGATTTGCCGGCGATCCACCTCGGCGAGCGCGGCGTCGCGCGCGAGGCCGAGCTCGTCTTGCGACGCCCCGGGCGCCGGGAACAGCGTGGGCACGTACGCGGCCGCCACCTCGAGCGCGGCGCGGAACGTGGCGACGTCAGCGGCCGCCTGGAGCTGCCCGCGAACCGCGAGCAGGTCCGTCACGGCGTCGCCGGCGAGCCCCATCACGTCATTGGCCGAAGTCAGGGCGGCGGCTTCGACCTCCGCCTTGCGCGTGGGCGCGTCCGACGGCGTGGACAGATCAGCCGGCGCCAGCGAGCGCGCGCCCGCCAGCACCTCCGACAGCGCGCGCGCGATCTCCATGACCTCGGGAAATGTGCGCGACGCTCCTGCCTGCCTGGCGTAGGAGATCTCCGACACCGTGCGGTTGGTTTCGCCCCGCAGCGCGGCGCCCGCGATCCAATGGTCCAGCGTCGATCCCTGATTCGCGACCGTGGCCTCGCGGGCGAGCGCCACGACGTCGAGCGGCCGCAGCTTCTCGACGTCGCCGCTGCCGCTGGCGTCGAATCCGAGGTCGAACAGCTTGACGACCTTCGTCGAGGTCGCGCCACTCGGGTCCGCGAGCGTCACCGCGCACGCTACGTCCTTCGGATCGCCGAGCACCCGCGAGACCCAGCGGTCGAGCGTCCGCTCGACGGTCGCCCGTGGCGTCAGGTCCGTCGGCCAGTTCGGGGCCTCGGAGCCCGAACCTTCGGGAAACACCAGCGCCACCCGGTGCGCGACGCCGGGCCCCGTTCGTGGCGACATGCTCATCTCGGGCTGGGCCGGGGTTCGCCCGCGCGACAGGGCGTCCATGTGGCCGACGGCGCTCGAGACGTTGCCGCGGGTCATCTGGTACACGGACTCGGCCACGGCCAGGTCCGCGACGCGGTCGACGAGATCCTCGACGACCTTGATCTCGGTCTCGATCCTGGCCCGGTCGGCCGCCGACGGGTTCAGGTCGGCCTGGCCCCACGGGATCTGGTTATTTCGAAACGCCGTCCACAGCCGCAGGCCGTCGACGACGTTGCGCGCCCCGACCCGGTCGACGGCATCGCCCGGCGCGAGCGGGGTCAGCTTGCCGGTGACCAGCGGGTAGCGAAGCCGCAGGGCATAGCGGAAGCGGTTCAGGTCGGGCGCGTTGTCGTGCAGGCGCCGTTCGAAGATCTGCCCGAGGATCTCGCCGAGCTGCGCTCCGGCGCGAATCGCGTCCAGGATCTCGCGCGCGCCGCGCACCCGGTCCGACGACAGGTCGACGGCGTACTTCTGCGGATCCTCCGTCTTGTTCGCGATGTACCCGCTGCGCAGGATCGCGGCGGCGTTCGCGTGCGTCAGCGACGGCGTCTGGATGAAGCCGCCGCCGAACGGCTGGGTCTCGATTGGCCCGGTCGGGATCGGCCCGGGCCGCACGTTCTCGAGGAACGCATAGCCGCCGAGGTGCGACGCGTGTGGGAACGCCCCCGACTGGCTCGCGCGCATCTCGAACGCCCGGCGTGTCGCCAGCGCGGTCAGCCAGGCGTCGAGGCGGTGGGACCCGAGATCTACCGTCTCCGTGAACAGCCGATCCAGCTCCGCGGTCGATGCCTGGGCGAGCTGGGCCAACGCCCCCTCCATGACCCGGACGCCCTGCGCCGGATCGTTGAACGCCGGCTGCGCGCGCGCGAAGTCGCCCAGCGGCTTGCCGCCGGATTGCGCGAAGTCGGTGCGCTTGAGCAGCTGATCGGGCGTGGCCGTGAATGTCACGTCGCCGCGAATCCCCGGGTTCTCGAGGTCGGACTGGCGCGGATAGACCTGGGGACCGACGATGCCCGCGGCGATGCGGACCAGCTCGGCCAGCACCGAATGGCGCAGCACCTTGTAGAGCATCGTCTGCTCGAGCCCGCCGAACGTTGCCGTGTTGTTCTTGATGGCGACGACCGAGATCTGCTGGCCCGTCTGCGGCGCGTTCTTCAGCCTGTCGATGTAGTTGTTGGCGGACGGTAAGAACGTCTCCTCGGAGAGTTGCGTGGCCGGAACGACGAAGTCGGTGACGAGCTCGCTCGACTGGCTGTGCGCGGCCAGCGCCATGAGAATCGAGTTTTTCCAGGCCTGCTCCAGGCCGATTCGAGTGAGGGCAGGCGACGTGAGCTTGCGCGTGTTGTTCGCGATCGTCGCGTAGTCAGCACCGGCGGCCTGGGCCAGATTGAACTGCGAGACGGGGCCATAGACCTCGCGGATGCGCATCTCGCGCGCGCTCGAGTGCAGGCCGAGCGCGTGCAACACGTCGGCGTAGGCGTCCGTCAGGCCGGGCTTGACCCGAAACACGTTCTCGGACGCGCGCCGCCAGTACTCGGCAAGCCGCCTCATCACGTCGATCAGCTTCGACTCGAACGCTTCCTCCGACGTCTCGCCGCGTACCGTCCACAGCGACCAGGAGACCGCCGGCAGCACGCCGTAAGGAACCTTGCCGACACGAAACGCCGATACGGGACCGCGCGCGCGCACGTTGTTGACGAAATACGATCGCGCCCCGTTGTAGTCGATCGTCGGGACATTCAGTCCGCGAATGAAGTTGTCCAGGTAAACGCCGTAGAGCACCGGGAACAGCGCCCGGTTCATCGCCTGGGCGTCGCGGCCCTCGTCGCTGTCCAAGTGCGCAGAGACCGAGTCCCCTCCGGGCAGGGGGGACGGCAGGACGGACGGGAACACACCGTCTGCGAAGCCGAGCAGCGTCGCCAGCGACTTGATATCACCCTGGCGCGACGTCGTCAGGACCGTCGCGTGATCGGTGAGCTGGACCCCGGCCAGCTCCTCGAGGTACGTCCGCGGGTCCTGGGGATCGCGCGGCAGCGGCGTGGGCGCGTTCTCGGTGTTGTTGGTCGGCGTTCCCTGCCGCACCAGCCCGAGGCCCTTCGTGTTGTGCTGGACGTCGAACAGATCCTGGAGGTGAGCGCCCGCGTCGGCCGGCGTCATCGACGACTTCACGCCGAACACGATGATCCGATCGAAGCCCTGCGTCGCCTCGTCGGAGTCGAGCTGGATCGTCACGGCCATGCCGTTCGCCAGCGCCGCGTCGTAGTCGAGCGTCCACAGGATCCCGCTGTCCATCTTGAGCAGCCCGTTCGATCCGGGCACGTCGACCTGATCGGCGGTGCCGTGGGTCGGATCGACGCCGGTGATCAGCGGCTCGATCACCGGGCTGCTGTGGTAGCGGCGAACCACGCTGCCCCGGTAGGTGACGACAATCCAGCGATCGGGGACGACCGCCTGGCTGGGGCGCGTCCATTCCTCCGACTCGAGCGGCGGGTCCGGGAAGCTGACGATGTTGCCTTGCGCATCGAGGGTCGGCTGCATCACGCGCAGCACCCAGACCGCCCGCTCCGGCGACATGCGCGTCACCAGCTCGCGCCACTGCTGCAGGCCCGTGTAGTCGTTGGGGTCGCCTTGGCCGAACTCGTTGTAGTAGCGCTTAGCGGCGTCGACCTCCTCGCGACGCAGCCGCTTTTCCAGCGTGTTGATGAAGATCTCATCGGGGAAGACGCGGACCTTCAGCAGGGCGGGCGTGACCGTGCGCTCGAAACGCGTTTCGACCCGGACCGGGAGGAAGACGATGGGTGTGTCCGCGCCGAGCCGGAAGATCTCGTCGTCGATGCTGAGGTCGTCGGGGACCCACTCGGCGATGCGGGCGCTCAGGTCGTGGCGCTTCTGCAGCAGATCGGGCCGCAGATCCTCGTTGAGCGATCGGTTCGCCTCGCCGAACTCGAGCTCGGCGGCGGTCTCGTGGATCGAGTCCGGCCTGGTCCGGTGCTCCTCGTCGAGGGTCGCTTTCGCCCGGGTGAAGCGATCGAGGCCCGCGGCGTAGGCGTCGTCGGCGGCGGCCAGCGCGACGCGCGCGTCGCGGACAGCTGCGTTGGTGGGTGGCGCCGGCATGTGAACGTCTCCTTAAGAAGCGGGGGGGACCAGGCGTGCGGCCGGCACGACGACGCGGACCGGATCGCGGAACGTGGCGGCGGCGAACTGAGCGGCGTTGGTGACGCCGGAAATCTGCCCGGGCTCGAGAAACTTCGCCCCCGGCGTGACGTTGGGCGGCACGTGGAAGCGCGGCTCGGCCGGCTGCTCCTGCATGACGAAGTACCAGGCCGGGTTCGTGCCGCGGACGTCGGTGACGGACAGCTCGAACCCGTAGTAGGCGGTGTCCTGTCCGATGCGACCCGAGAACACCGGGTGCTGCTCGATCGTGTTGGCTGTCGTCGGGAAGGAGTTGATCGCGTAGACGACCACGTTCGGGAAGCGGTGAATCAGCTCCCCGCGGATCAGCACCACCAGCGTGTCGGAGGGCGGGCGGCGCCGCGCCGAGTTCAGCCCGAGTGAATTCGTCCGCGGCCAGGTTGTGATCACCTTGATGTCGCGGAAGATCTCCTTCAGCTGCTCCGCGTTGGTCGGGTCGCCCGCCTTGGCGACGTAGCCGCGCGTCTCCCAGAACTGCCGGAACAGCGTCGCGCGCTGGTCGATCGGGAACTCGTTCCAGAGCAGCTCGCGCGCCATCTCGTGGCTGAGGCCGACCATGTACGCCTCGATGAAGCGCTGGTTCGGGGCCAGCAGGCCGATGACGTCGCTCGAGATCCCGGACAAGCCGGGCAGGATCCACTCCTCCGAGACGTCGCGCAGCGGGGCCCACATCGGTTGCGGATAGTCGGGCGCGATCAAGATCGGCTCGAGCGGGTCGGTGCTCATCTGCGTGACCGTCGTCGTCGTCTTGGTCGTCACCGTCGTGCGCGGGTCGATCTTGGTGGTCAGGAACGCCTTCAACGACGCGAGGTCCAGCGTCGGCAGGTTCGGCAGAGGAAGTCGCGTTTGCCCCAGATCCGTCAGCAGCTGGTTCCACGCCGTCTTCAAGCGCTGCATGTCGATGCTGTCGGCCCCCCCCGGGACGGGGATCGCCGGCAGCGTGCCCGGGACGTCGTCCCAGGTCACGTGGAAGGCGTTGTTCGCGGGCAGCGCCTGCACCTGCGCCGCCGTCAACGTGCCGTCGCGCAGCGCGATGCGGAAGTCCGTCGAAGTGCGCCCGTTCGCGATGCGCAGAAGCTCGATCCCGAAGCGCACGATGCGCAGCAGCCACCACCACGTCCAGGTCGGCGTCCCCAGCAGCTGCTTGCGCGCCACGCAGAACAGAAGGATCCCCCAGAACGTCTGCACGTCGACGCCGCGGCTGACCAGGCTGGTGATCTGGGCGGGGAGCAGATCGCCGGGCACCAGGTCCTTGAACGCGTCGCCGAACGTCACCAGCCCCTTCGGCGTCGGCGGCTCGGGCGCCGGGCGGAAGGTCGCCGTGTTCATGTGCTCCAGCGCGCCCTGGCCGGTGGGCGGGTTGATGTGAAAGCCGAGCCGCCGCCCGATCGGTCCGCGCACGCGCAAGAGCCGGCGCCACTGCGGGTCGAGCAGATCGCGGCCCGCCTTGCTGGCCGCGATCTGGGAGAACACGGTGGTGGTGCCGGTCGAGGAGCGCACGAACGCATGCAGTGGGCCGGTCAGCTGGAAGAAGGTCTCGATCCGCCCCGTCGTCACCTGGCGCTGGAACGAGCGCAGCAGGGCCTCGCGACCCAGCTGCAGCACGCGGCGCTCGTTGTTGACCTTGCGCAGGGTGCCGACCTGCTCCCAGGCGCCGGCGAGCAGCGCCTCCTGGCCGTCTTGAATGACGGTCGTGCCGAGGCCCCCGGCCACGCGCTCGCGCGGGTCCTTGTTCAGCTGCGAGAACCAGGTCGCGTTGACGGTCTCGTCCAGCGTGGTCTCGCCCGCCGGCCAGCGCCCGTAGAGCGGGGGCAGGACGACCTTCACCGGCTGCGCCGGCTGCATCCCCGGAAACGTCACCTTCTCGAGCTGCAGCAGCCCCTTCAGATCGTCGACGAACGGCTGTCCGACGGCGGCGCGCTGCTTGAGGGCGCGCGCCACCGATTGCAAGGCGCCCTCCACCTCGATGGCCGTGGGAGGCCCTGACGGCGGCGACGTCGGCGCCGGCGCCGCGGACCGGAGGTTCAGGCCCGGCTTGGAGACGTCGAGAAACCGACCGCCGACGGACGCGTCGAGCGTGACGGGCGCGATCCGCCGGACCAGATCTTCGAAGCCTCCGACCGCGCCGGTCAGGAACCGCCATTGATAGTAGACGGGGAGCGTGACGTTCCCGGACGCGCCCCAGGCCGGATCTAGCGCATTGAAGTTGGCCAGGTTCCCGCCGGTCCCGGCCACGCGCCCGCGAGCGAAGGTCGGAACCAGGAATACGTTGTAACCGGTCTTCGCTTCGAGGCGCCGCGGGCTGACGATGCGCGCGGTCAGCGTGCCCGGCTGCCCGGCGAGCGCGTCCGTCACGGTCTGCAGGGTGGCGGTCCCGAGCGCCTGCACGTGCGCCCACGCCCAGGCATTCGTGAGCGATGGCAAGTTCGCGGCGTCGACCGTCAGCTGCGGCAGCTTCTGGGCCGGCGTCGACGGGGCGAAGTTCACGATCTCGTCGTCCTTCAGCACCGCCAGCGCGATCCAGGGTTGGAGCTGCTGATTCGACTGCGCGGTCGGCGTGTACCGCCACGGGAGATCGACCGGGCTGAGCTCGATAGCCACGAACGGTTCGAACTCCGCATCCGATTCGTCGCGGCCGGGCGTCACGCGCACGACGACGCGTGAATCGAGGCCCGCGATGTCGCCCGGGCCGACGATCGGGATGTCGAGCACGACGCCTTGCACATTCGTCTCGACGACGACGTTCAGCGTGCGCTCCTTGGCATTCTGCGGTGCCGCGGGCAACGTAGTACCGAAGCCCTGACGCAGCCACGGAATGAATGACAGATCAGCCATTGGTCACGTGCCCAGGATGGTGGTGGAAACGACCAGATAGAGCTGCTTCGTCGCCAGGGCAGGGCCGACGAGTCCCTGCAGTGCGGCGGCTGCCTGCGAGCGCGACAGCGTCTGGCTCATGCTGCCGACGACGGTGAGCCCCGCCTTCGTCGCGACCGTGTACGTCTCGATCGGATCGATGATCTTGGGCTTCAGCGTGAAGTCGGTGAAGCGCGAGCCTCCGATCGTGCGCACGAGCGGTCGCGCCGCGCTGGTGTAGGTCGCCATGCCCGTCAGCTGTGCGGACGACGGCGTGAAGCCCATACCCTGATCGGCCGTCGAGCCGTCGGCGGCCATCAGGAACGTCCGATAGTTGACGGTCTTGGGCGGCGCCACGGTGCCGATGGCGATGCTCGCGCTCGTGATGGTGACGCCCGCGTTCAGGTACTCGAATGGCTGGGTGGACAGCTTCTCCTTGTCCTCCATCTCCCTGTAGCGGCCGGGCGCGAACCAGTCCTGGGTCGGGGTGGTGCTCTGGATCTGCGCGCCGACGGCCACGGCGGTGATCTTCAGCTCGCCCTGGCGCTTGGGTGTGGTGTCGGCGAACCGCGAGATCGGGTAGTCGAGCGGAACCGCTTTCTGGCGGAATGTTGCGACGCCGACCGGATCGACCTTCGGCGTGGCCGCATCGGTCTCCGTATAGGTGACGCCGATGAACCTGCCGGGCGCTATCACGCCCTGCCAGTTGCGGAGGTCCTGGATCGCGGGCAGCAGCCCCGGCACTTCTTGATCCTGCGCCGCCGCCGGGAAGGGCTTGCCCTCCCACGGGTCGAGCTTGGGCAACGTCGGGGTGTTCGTGTCGCCGGTGAGCTGGATATGAAAATCCGGGCAGGCCTCGAACGGCCAGACGCCGACGCAGATCTCGCCGTCGAGCCGCCAGGGCGCTGGGCCGCTCAAGGTGCCGGTCAGCGTCAGATCGAAGCCGACGCCCAGGAAGCTGACGTGGACGCCTCCCGCCAGGGTCGCCGAGAAATGGAACGGCGAGAACACGATGATCGCGTCGAAGCCGAGGAAGCCGCTGACGTCGGCGCCGTACTTGTGCACCTCGGCGTCGAGGCGCGCGCCGACCTGGGCGGAGTTGGACGTCAGGGCCATGTAGCCCTTGACCGTCATCCTCGGGTTGCCCTCGATGCCGAGCTCGATCGCCATCGGCCGCAGGAACGGGAACGCGGGCGGCGCCGTGTAACCCGGGTTGAAGCCGCCGACGGAGATCGCGAAGTTCGGCTGATCGCCCCAGTCGAGGCGCATGGCCATGTCGCCCGACAGCGTGTACCCGCCCGCCTTCGACTCTTCGGGGTCGAGCGACGCGTTCAGCTCGAAGTGCTTCTTCGGGAAGTCGAGCACGCCGCCGATGTCCATCTTCAGCTTGACGATGGCGTTGTCCGGCCGCGGCAGAACCGCGCTGATCGTCCCGATGATCACGACCTTCTTCGACGGCCACTCGAGAACCAGCCCCAGCGTTCCGTTGACCAGGAACAGCCAGGTCAGCTTCGCCATCGGGCCGAACACGTACTTGCTCTCTGCCGCCGGGAACAGCGCCGCCAGGTCGCTGATGATCTTGGGCGCGTTCGCGATGACGTCGTCGGGGAACAGGATGTTGTCGAGCGTCCCCGCCTTCACCGCCGCGGCGAGCGCGTCCATGCTGACCGTTCGGTTGATCCCGATGATGCCGCCGATGCCGAGCAGCATGAATCCGAAGCCGAGCTGGATCGGCTCGAACTCCGCGCTGATGACGATGACGAACGAGAACGGGACGCCCGGCACCTTCGTCTCGATGAGCCCGAATGCCTTGACGTTGATCTCGTAGATTCGGAGCTCCAGCGCGCCGCTGTATTTGCCCGCGGCCTCGTCGATCGACAGGAACCCGCCGCCCGCCACCGACCCGGCGTCGATGAAGATGCCGATGCCCTTCGGGAACTTGAACCCGACGTCCAGATCGTAGGGGCCGAGCAGGCCCGGCTTGTTGACGAAGTCGAGCGAGACGCCGATCTGGTCCACGGTGACGTCGACGGGTCCGAGGCTGGCTTCGATGCCGAGGGTGACAGCCGTCATCAGAGCCATGGGCTTTGGATTCGGATCCGAAGGCGGGGTCGACGGTCTGCCCCCCACGGCGATGCCGATGGTCGGGATCGTCACCGGCCCGATCTCCAGGTTGGGCGTCAGCGTGATCTCGAACTTGCCGCTGCCCGAGAACGAGAACCCCTTCTGCACCGACCAGCGCAGCCCGACGGAGAGAGGGACGGTGATCTTGTCCGTGCCGATCAGCAGGCCGACGAAGCTGTCGGCGTCGCTGGTCTCGATGACCAGCTGCATGCCGATCGTCTCCGCGTGAGCCTCGATGTCCAGCCCACCCGCGGAGGCGACGGCGATGCCGGTCTTCGCGCCCTTCATCTCGAGCCGCGTCTCGCCCTCGGTTCCGAGCAGGACGCGCGGCTGCGCCGGCGCGAACGTCAGATCGACCGAGGCCGCCGGGGCCGGCGTGCCCGGCGCGCCCGGATACTTCAGCTCCAGTCCGGACAGCGGTCTGACCAGGATGCCGAACGCAGTGGAACCGACGTTCGTCTTCGTCTCGATGCTGAAGTCGCGACCCAGCGGAACCGTGAACTTGTCGGGGATGAGCGGCTGCAGGATGAAGCCCGGGTTCGCCCCCGGAAGGTTCATGAGCGTGAAGCCGAGCTCGACGAACTGACCCGCCACGATTCCGTCCATGAACGCGGCCGTCAGGGCCCCCTGCTCGGGGTCGAGATTGGCGTCACCCAGGAACCCGTTCCCCGTCGCCTCGTCGGGTGCGTGCAGATGGGCTCGGATTCCGCG
>DATBHU010000573.1:0-8979 GCA_036557265.1 Polyangia bacterium | reverse complement strand
GGTCGGCGACGCGTCGACGAGCTGGCCGTGCGTCTGATCGTACGGCGTCCACCCGGCGGTCGCGACCATCCGGTTGGGGTGGGTGTCGGTCGGGATGGGCGTGAACCAGCGATCGCAGACGGTGAACTCCGTCGCGAGCATGTGCGTGACCGGGATCAGGCGCGGCGTCAGGTAGCCCATGCAGAACGGCTGGCCCGGCGCCGCCACGGTGCCCGACGACTCCTTCACGAAGCCGTTCATCCTGAACAGCGTCGTGTCGTTCGCATCGCGCGCCATCTGACGCCAGGTGGAGCCGCGGCTGTGGGGCAGGTCGCTGCGCAGGGTGTCGGCCTGGATCTCGAACGGCCGGCACGGCGTCCCGTCGGGGGCGGGACAGGTGAAGTCCAGCTTCACGCCGTCGACGGGCGCGGCGGCGCGCGCGTCGCTCCAGGGAGGCAGGCCCCAGTAGCCGAGCATGTGATCGAAGGAGCGGTTCTCCAGCATCACGATCACGAACTGGTCGATCTCGTCGATTGGACTCGGCATGGTCGCTCCGGGGGCGGGCGGTCAGTCGACCCGCGCGCTCATAACGGGCGGCGCCCGAATGCTTTCAACGAAGAGCGCGACAAATCGTGTTTACGCCCGGTCGAGGCCGTGGTGGAGGACCGCGATGACGAGATCGCGGTCGGGGCCGGAGAGCGGCCACCTCGGACGCGGCGACGCGGCGACGATGATGCCGGGCGAGACCCATCGCCAGCGCAGCTCCGCCGGCGAGCCGTGCGTCGCGCTGATCGTCAGCGAAGGCGCGCCGCGCCCGCTCACCCTCGCCGGCCGCGTCCTCAAGTCGCTCACCCGCAGCTGAGGGCCCCTCTCCCTGACCCTCCCCACTTCGCGGGGCGAGGGGATCTGATCTGCTCTCCCTCTCCCGCTTGCGGGAGAGGGCCGGGGTGAGGGCAGACCTTGCGCGCGCTCGCGCTCGCGCGGGAGAGGGCCGGGGTGAGGGCAGACCTTGCGCGCGCTCGCCTTCGCGCGTGCTCGCGCGCGCGAAGCAGTGTGTCTCTTCCAGGTTGCTCATCGGCGCGGCGGATCTGGCGGCGAAACGACGCGGTGCTAGAAGGAGGTCCCTCCATGCGGGTTTGGGGTCCGGTATCGTGATCGGTGGGATGGCGGCGAGCGCGGCGCTGTTGCTGGCCGCCGCGGTTGCGGACAGTGGTCTTCGCGTCGAGACCGGCACGCCCGCGGCGCTCTGCCCGGACATCGCGGAGGTGCGCCAGGCTGTGGCCGAGCGCCTGAACATCGAAGGCGAAGGAGAGTGGCTCGCGTCGTACGATCTCGTGCACCGACCCCAGCGCGAATCGGAGGACGTCGTTCGCCTCGAGCTGCGCGATCCCGCGGGCCGACTTCGTCTGCGGCGCGAGCTGCCCCGCTCCGGTGCGTCGTGCGTCGCCCTCGCGCAGGCGGTGGCGATGGTGCTTGAGACATATTTCCGCCACCCCGGCGAGCCGATCGAGGAAGGCCGCGCTCCGGCCGCCGCTCCGGTCACGACGAGCGCGCCGGCGGCGCGCGACGAGGCGCGCGAGCCGGCGCCGCCCGGAACAGGGCTGGCCGCCGCGCTGCTGGGGTCGTGGAGCGTCGCGCCCGCGAGCCCCGCCGTCGCCGCGAGCGTGTCGTACGGCGGGCGCGCGCGCTGGGCCGTCGGCGTCGACGGCGCCTGGATGACGCGCGAGCAGGCGCGCGCCATCGACCTCCAGCCCGGGCAGGGGACGGGTTTCCTGCGCAGCGGTCTCGTACACGTGTGGGGCGCGATCCGCCTGCGCGCGCCCCGCCCGGTCGAGCTGCTCGTCGGGCCGGAGCTGTCGCTCGGCATCGATCACATGCGAACCGTCGACGTGTCCGAGGGCCGCGAGAACGTGCGCGCGGCGTTCGGCGCCGGCGCCCGCGGCGAGCTCCGGCTCTGGATGGCGTCACGGGCCACACTCTCTTTTGTGGTGGCGGTCGATTACTGTCCGCGCGCCTGGGCCGGTCGGTTCGAGATCGAGGGCGTCAGCGCGGAGCCGTTCCCGCCCCCCGAAGCGCGCCTGCTGCTGGGCGCCGGTATCGGTTTGCTGGCGTTTCCGTAAAAAGCCGATCGCCGTGAAAAATCGGCCGCGCCGAGACTCAAAGAGAGTCGCAGCATGGCATCGCTCGCGACGACATCGAGCTCGAACCTCGCCGCCGTCGGCGCGACAGCGGGCTCCCAGCGGTGCGGCGCGGAGGCAAAGCTCATCCGCGCGACGGTGGCCGGCGACCGCGCCGCCGCGCGCGAGCTACACAAACACTATTACCCGATCGTCTCGTCGTTCTTGCGCAAGCTCGGCGTCATGCCCCACGACCTCGAGGACGCGACCCAGGAGGTGTTCACCCAGTTCTTTCGCTACGTCGGTTCGTTCCGGGGCGACGCCGAGCTCAAGACCTGGGTCTTCCGGCTGTGCGTCACCGAGGCCCGGCGCGTGCGGCGCCGCCGGCGCATCGCCGCCGCTCTCGCCGGCGTGCTGAAGCGCCAGCCGCCCGAGGAGACGGTCCCGCCGCGGGTCACCAGCGATCGCCGCATCCAGGAGCTGGCGAAGGACGCGCTCGGCCGCATGGATCCCGACCAGCGCCTCGCGTTCGTGCTGTTCGAGATCGAAGGCGTGACCGGCCGCGAGGCCGCCGAGATCGCGGGTAAGTCGATGGCGGCGATGTTTCGCCGGCTCTACGAGGCACAGGCGATCTTTCGCGAGACGCTGGGCATCGAGACGCCGCCCCAGAAACGGAAGGACGCGTGAGCCTCGCTCGCCGTCACGGCCGCTCGCCGCGCCTCCTCGTGCGCGACGACGAACGCGCCGCGCGCGCCGTTCGCGCCATCGACGAGATGTTCGCGGCGGCGCCGAGCGAAGAGCCGGCGGCCTGGGCGCGTTACCAGGAACGGTTCGAGGACCATCTCGGTCGGCAGCGCCGCGGGGCCTGGCGGCGCGGCGCCGGCGTCCTCGCGGTCGGCACGGTCCTCGCCGCCGGCGCGCTCGTCTTGTGGAAGGCGCCGGGGACGCCGGAACAGCCGCGCGCCGTGCCGGCGATTGTTTCAAATGCGGCGCATGCGGTGGGCGCGGCGCCGGCGCCCGTCGCGCCGCTGGCGACGGACAGCGAGGCGCCGCCGGGGGAGCGGCCCGACGCTGCGCCGCTCGCGGTCGGGACGTCCGTCCTGGCCGCGGGGGTGCGGGCGCACCTGTCGCGCGGTGGACGCGCCACGTATTTGCCGTCGACGCGAGGCACGCTCGTCCTCGAGCGAGGCACCCTCGAGATCGAACGCGACGCGCTCGCCCGCGCCGACGCGCGCGCCGCGGATCGCCCGCTGGAGGTGCGCGTGGCGGGCTGGCAGGTGCGCGGCGGCGGCCGCTTCAAGGTCGCGGCCCACGGCCGTCGAGTCGCCGTCCTGGTCGAGCAGGGCGAGGTGGCGGTCTGGTCGTCGGTCCGGATGGTCGCGCGCGTGGTCGCCGGCGAGCGCTGGACCTCCGATCCGGTGGTGCTGGCCGCGCCCGCCGGCGGCGGCACGCCGGAGCCGCGCGCCGACGCGCCGGCGGAGCAACGCGACTGCCTCCGCCTGGCGCGCGACGGCGTGACCAGCGACGCCATCGCGTGTCTCGAGGAGCAGGCGACCGCGTCCGGTCTGACGGGCGAGATCGCGCTGCTCGAGCTCGCGCGCATCCGCCGCGACGTCAAGGGCGATCTGGCGGGCGCCGAGCGCCTGCTGGCGGAGCACGAGCGTCGCTTCCCGCGCAGCGGCCTGGCGACCGAAGCGCGCGGCGGGCGCATCGAGCTGCTGCTGCGCCTCGGCCGGCCCGCGGAGGCGCTCGCCGACGCCCAGCGGCTCGACGACGGTGAAGCGCTCTACTGGCGCGCGGTCAGCCTGGCGGCGCTCGCGCGCCGCGACGAGGCGCGCGACACCTTCGACGCGTATCTGGGGCGGCCCGACATCCAGCGCCGGCGCGAAGCGCTCCGGAGACGCGACGAGCTGGGGCGATGAGGCGCCGGGGGGCGATAGGTCTTGCGCTCGCGCTGGGCGCGACCTGGGCAGGTCCGGGCTGCGGCGCGCGCCTGGTCGGGCGCGTGCCGCGCGACGACGGGGGCGCGCCCGTGGTCGAGGCGGGCACGGACGTCCGGCCGGATGCCGGCGCGGACGCCGGCGTCGACCTCGGCGCGGACGTCGGTCCGGACGGGCCGCCGCTGCCGCCCACCGATCTGCCGCCCGTCTGCACGGTCGACGGCTGGTGCTGGACGCATCCGCTGCCGACCGGCGATCAGTTCGTCGATGCCGTGAAGGTCGGCGCGGACGACGTCTGGCTGATCGGCGCGGCGGGGACCATCGTTCGCTTCGCGGGCGGCAAGCTGTCGACCGTCCCGTCTCCGACGAGCACGCTCGCGGCCGTCTGGGTGACCGGCGCCGGCGACGTCTGGGCGGGCGGGACCGCCGGCGAGTATCGCTGGGACGGGCAGGGCTGGACGCAGCTCGGGATCACCACGCCGCCGGGCCAGCGCGGGGTGAACGCGTTCTGGGGCTGCGCGCCCAAGGACATCTGGGCGATGGGTCCGATCGCCACGCGCTGGGACGGCCAGAGCTGGCTCTACGTGGAGGTGCCCGGCGACGTGCTGCAGGGCGCGAGCAGCTTCCGCACCGTCTGGGGAACCGCCTGCAACGACGTCTGGACGGGCTCGCTGCTGGACTCTTCCGGCGCCGGCGCGATCTACCACTTCGACGGTGACGGATGGGAAAAGGTCGAGGATCGTCCGGCGGAGCAGCTGGCGGGCATCGGTCGCTCCGACATCTGGTCGCTGGCCCAGGGCCGCCTGTTTCACTCGAACGGCGCCGGCGCCGGTGTGCTCGCGCGCGATCACGTCGTCAGCCTCTCTCCCGTCGGCGCGGACCGGGTCGGCGTCATGGACGACGCGCACATGGTCTCCCTGCTCGCGAGCGGCGGCAGCGCGACCGCGCTGGCCGCGCCCGCACCCGCGACGGCGAGCACGCTGCGCGGCTGGGCGCAGGACGACCTCTGGGCGCTGGGCGGGCTCGGGACGGCGGCGCACTGGAACGGAACCAGCTGGGAGCCGCGCCTGCCCGCGTGGCTGCTGAGCGCCGACGACGCCACGCGCGTGATCGGGAGCGGATCCGACGACGTCTGGGCCGCCGTGGGAGGGGCGCTGCTGCGCGGCGACGGCAAGAGCTGGCGGATCGCGCTGGCGCCGGGCGACGTCGGCGGACAGATCGTCGACCTGTGGGCGCCGGCGCCGGGCGAGGTCTGGGTGCTGGGCGGCGACAACCTCCTGCACAAGCTCGCGGCCGGCGGGTGGACGACGGAGAACCCGCTGGCCGGGGACGGCACCATGCCGAAGCTGCGCGCGATCGCGGGGACGGGCCCGCGCGACGTCTGGATCGTGCGCGGGACGAACAGTCTTCTGCACTGGGACGGCGACAGCTGGATCGCCCGCGACGTCTCGCTCTATTACGGCGGCGGCGCCAACGCCGTCAACGCGATCTGGGCCGCCGCGCCGAACGACGTGTGGGTCGTGGGCGACGGCATCTCCCACTGGGCGAACGACGGCTGGGTCGCGCCGCCGAAGTTTCCCTCCAACGTGGTCGGCATCGGCGGCCCGTACCTGGCGGTGGCGGGCACGGGCCCGAACGACGTGCACTTCCTGGTCGCCAGCGGCTACGTCGTGAAGGCGACCAGCGATCTGAGCCTGGTCGAGGAGCTGAGCGCGAGCACGCACCCCGTGACGCTCGTGGCGGCCCCGCCGATCGGCGTCTGGGCGCTGTTCGACGACGCCGCGTCCGGCGTGTCCCGGCTTTACCGGATCGGCAACAATGCTCCGGACGCGGGCGTCGGCTGGACCGCCACGGTGGTCGCCCCGGCCGGGCTGAACGGGATCTGGTCCGCGCCCGACGAGACGCTGTGGGCGGCCGGCAAGGCGGGCTCCCTTCTTCGCAGGGCGCCCACGCCGTAGCAACCGTTTGCCCTCTCCCGCGTGCGGGAGAGGGGCAGGGTGAGGGCCCGCGCGAGCAGCGTCAGCGCGTCGCGCAGGTCGTGATCGTCCAGCCGCACGCGCCGCTCGCGGTCACCACGCAGGTCGGGCCGGCGGTGGTGCCGTCCGCGCAGATCATCGACGGCGTGGCGGGCGCCGGGGCCGGGCACTTCTCGGGCGGACAGGCCGGCGGCGTCGTGTTCGGCACGCAGGCGCAGACCGCGGGCGAGCTGTCGAACGTGCTGTTCGTCGTGCAGAGGACGTTCTGGACGCAGCTGCAGACGCCGGCGCAGTCGGCGCCGCCCGCGGCGGGATCACAGCTGTCGCTCGGATCGTCGGCGCAGCGGCCGAACCCGGGGCACGGCGTTCCGGCGAATCCGCCGCACGCGACCTTCGCGCCGCTGCACTTCCCGGTGGCCGGATCGCAGGTGGAGCCGGCCGGGCAGAGGACGGCGGCGCAGGCGTTGGTGGGCGGCGGGTTGCACCTGCAGGTGGGGCAGCCGTTGGCGTCGGGGACGTTGCCGTACTGGCAATAGATGTCGCAGACGGGCGGGCAGGGGGGCGGCGGCGCGATCGGCACGCACGCGCAGACCGCGGGCGAGCTGTCGAACTTGCTGTCGGTGGTACAGAGGACGTTCTGGACGCAGGCGCAGACGCCGCCGCAGTCGGCGCCGCCGGCGTTGGGATCGCAGCCGTCGCTCGGGTCGTCCACGCAGCGCCCCATCCCCGGGCAGGCGATGCCGGCGATGCCGCCGCAGCGAACGGGGGCGGGGCCGCACGTGCCGGTCGTCGGATCGCAGGTCGAGCCGGCCGGGCACAGCACGGCCGCGCAGCCGCCGGACGTGCAGTCCTGCGTGCGATCCTGCTTGAAGAAGCTCGCCGTGCTGCCCGGTTGCGCCGGGAACTTCACCAGGACGTGGGGGCTGGTGAAGGCCAGCGTGACCGCGCAGCCCGCCCCCGGCGAGGTGAGCTCGGTGATCGCGATCAGCGTGCTGCCCGAACGAAGCACGGCCAGGACGCCGGCCTCGTAGCCGCCGGTCGGTTTCGCCCCCGCCGCGTAGAAGATCACCCACTCGCGCGAGAAGTCGACGCTCGCGGGCGGCGCGTGGCCGAACACGCTCTGGTAGCCGCGCGCCGACCGGATCAGGGTCCGACTTCCGGTCGCGGCCCGATCGCCGACGTCGTCGCTGAACTCCTGGAAGGCAATCGTCGACGCGGTGGCGGGCGGCGACGCGGCGTCGCTGACGTCGCCGTTGACCTGCTGGACGTCGCCCTCGCCGCCGATACCGCAGCCGGCGAGCGCGAGGGCGCCCACGGCCGCCGCGAAGGAAAGGCGCCGACCAGCGCGCGTGATGCTTCGAACCGTCTGGTGAACGAACATCGAGGCCTCCATTCTACGAATGAGCTAGCTGCGTCACCGACAGCAAACTCCGCGCCGATCGCCGGCGAGGGCAGGAGGCGCGGAAGGCCCGCGTCAATCGGCGGTCTCCGACGGAGACGCCTCAGAAAATCGACGGCGCCGCCGCGGCGCGCGGCGGGAAACGTCTATTGACTGCCGTCAATAGCGGCGCGCGCCGCGCGCCAGCTAGAAGCTGCTGGCGAGGTTCAGCCGGATCTCCGAGTGGTCGCCGCAGTTCACGCACTCGTGGGTCAGGTTGATCGCCACCTGGGGCTCGATCTCGCCCGACTCGACGGTGCGGTCCTGATTCTCGGTGTCCTCGACCTCCTGGTCCGTCCCGCAGCCGTCGCCCTCCAGCAGCTGCGAGTGGATGTGCACGTTGACCGCGTCGTTGGGGGCCAGGGTGCAGCTGATCTGCAGGATGATCACCACCTCGTCGCCCGTGCAGGGGTGCATGCTGAAGTGGTTGTCGACGGGGTGGTCGGCGTCGACGCTGCAGGAGTCGTTGATGTCCTGGTGGCTGGTCTCGTTCGATCCGATGTTCTCCTGATCCGTCGTGTCGATGGTGCCGGTGATCTTCACCTTGGTGCGGAGCGGGATCTCCGCGGCGCTGACGTGGATGTTGAGGGCGTTGAAGAAGTCGCGCGTCACGCACCCGAGCGTCGAGTCGCTGAACGCGCGGCCGAACGTCTGCGAGGTGCTGTCGTAGGCCATGCCGTCGTAGTCGCCCCAGTAGCCGTCGGTGGTGGTGGTCGGGCAGGGGACCAGCGTCGCCATCGGGGGGAGGATGCTGTTGACGACCAGGCCGTCCTTGGTCGAGTTCGTCGTCGTCGTCGGCACCAGATCCCGGCGCACCAGGTCCGACCAGAACGGCGCCGCGGTCGTCCCGGAGGTGACGCCCAGATAGGTGATCCGCCAGACCCCCTTGCCGGTCGCGTTGTCCGTCTTCGCGAACTTGATGGCCGGATGGAACTCGCCCGGCGATGCGAAGGCCGGCAGGCGCCACTCGACCGGCCGCTGGCAGTCGCTGAGGTCCATCGTGCAGAAGCCGGCCTGCATGAACCACAGGCCGCTCTCGAAGGCGACGTAGACGAACCGCATCTCCTTCTGGCCGTTCTCGTTGACGCCGATGTCGAAGGCGAACTGCGGACCCGTTCTGACCCACTTGTCGCCGGCCCCGTCCATCCCGAACGGGACGCTGAACGCGGCGTGCGCGTTCGGCGCGACGACCTTGAAGGCGCGGTTCTGGCCGTGGATGTTCACCTTCAGGTCGGTGCCGTCGCGCGACATCTTCCACAGGTCGGCGCCGTCGGCGATCAGCCGCAGGTGCGTGTCGATCGGTCCCACGTCGCCGCTGTCCGGCACGCCGTTGTTCCCCATGGTCCCGGTCTTCAGCGCCTCCTGGACGAATTGCTGCGCGGGCGGCGCCCCCGTCACGTCCGCCATCTTCCACACCGCTTCCTTGCCGATGTCGGTGTCGATGAATCCGGCGAATCCCGAGAAGGTCGACCCGCTCCTGGTGATCGCAACGGCGGTGCCGTCGTAAAAGTGTCCCTTGGTCTTCTCGA
>DATBHU010000572.1:0-3379 GCA_036557265.1 Polyangia bacterium | reverse complement strand
ATCATCCCGCTCAAGGAGCGGGTGGTCGACCGCTACTACGACCCGATCAAGCGGCTGTTCCGGCCAAGAAAAGGACCCTAAGAGGGTCCTTTAATCCCCCGCGGTGGAGTGCAGCCGGGCAAGGCCCGGCTGCATCTCACGCAACATCGGGCAGAAGTAGGCCGCGGGTTCAGTCGGCGTCGGTGTCGCCGCCGGCGTCGTCGGCCGCGGTGTCGCCGCCGGCATCGGGGGCCGGCGTCGCTTCGACGATCCCGGCGTCGCGCAGGATGCTGACCGCGTCCGTGTTCCCGTCGCCCGAGTAGATCCCGCCGTCCATCGGGACCGGGATGATGTAGCGATAGTCGCCGATCACCGGGTACCCGGCGCAGCACCCCTGGGTCGTCGCCGGACCAAACGTCAGGTGGACCACCATCGGTTCGCGGCCGTAGAGATCGATCAACACGTCGCAGTTGCCCGGGGCGCTGCCGGTGACGTCGATGCGGTTGCAGAAGGTGGTCTGATCGTCGCCGCGGCAGCCGGGCGTGTGGTTCGGACAGGCGGGTCCGAGCCAGGCGATGTCGAGGATCCCGGGATCGACGTTGGTCGTCGTCGAGATGGTGACGGTCGTGATCGGACAGTTGCTCCCGCAGCTGCTGGCGCAGCCGACCGGCGTCACGCTGATCAGGCTGGCGGCGCCCGCGAGCGCGGCGGCGGCGAGCGCGAACAGCCAGCGACGGCGTCCGGGAATGGCGAGGAGCTTCAGCATCGGCGCGTCAGTCTACCCTTGGTGCCCGCGTCATATCCGACCGCCGGCGCGGGACGAAGTGATCCCTGCCACGCGAGCGCACGCGCTCACAGCTTGATGGGCCCGCCCGGATCGTCGCCGCCGAGCTTGCGCCGGAGCGCGTCCGGGTCGGCCTGGGGCGGCGTCACCGTCGCCGTCAGCTTCAGCCAGCTGCCCTCGCCGGCGCCGTCGGGCAGCAGGGCGGCCGGGACCGTGAACCCGTCGGCGCCCATCAGCAGGCGGGCGCGGCCCTCCTCGACCGCGTCGACGAACACGGCGGTGGTCCTGGTGGCAGGGGGAGGCGCCTTGGGTGTCATCGCGCCGACAGTATCTCGCGCTCGCCGTGCGCCGTCGTCAGCTCGATGCGCGCGCCGTCGGTCTCGACCGTCACCGTCCCGTCCCGATCGGTCCGGAAGACGCGCGCGTGGGCGCGCGCGAGCCGCCCCAGCGCCTCCGGCGTCGGGTGGCCGTAGCCGTTCGGCTCGCCCACGGAGATCACCGCGATGCGCGGCGTCACCGCGCTCAGGAACGGCGCCGTCGACGAGTAACGGCCGCCGTGATGAGCGACCTTCAGGATCTGCGCCGACAGCTGGGCCTCGGCGCCGAGCAGCCACCGCTCCGTCTGCGGCTCGGCGTCCCCCGCGAACAGCACGCCGACGCTGCCGTAGTCGAGCCGCGCCACCACGCTGTTCGCGTTCACGTCGGAGCGCGAGTGCGTGATGGGCGGATCGGGCGGGCCGAGCAGCGTCAGCATGGCGCCGCCCCCGAGATCGATCGTGCGCCCGCGCGTCGCGGTGAGGACCATGACGTGGCGCTCCTGCAGCGTCTCGAGCAGCTGCTCGTAGACCGCGCTCGCGTGCGGAAACGGCGCGTCCATGAACAGCCGGACCGGAACCGCGCGCACCACCTCCGCGAGCCCGCCCAGGTGGTCCTCGTGGCGGTGGGTCAGCAGCACCAGATCGATCCCCGCCACGCGCTGCGCGCGCAGCAGCGCGGTCAGCGTCGGCCCGGCCTCGCGCGGCCCGCCGTCGATCATCACCCGCTTGCCGGTCGGCCCGGTCACCAGCGCCGCGTCCCCCTGGCCGACGGAGACGAAGTCGATGCGCAGGCGCGCCGCCGGGAGCCGCCCGCTGGACGCCGCCGACGGCACGGGAGGCGCCGCAGCCGGCGCCGCGCACGTCACCGTCGCGAGCAGCAGCCAGGATGCCAGCCAGCGGCGCCGCAGCCTCACCGCCCCAAGCTACGGTGACCGCCCAGCCAAACACAAGAAATCCGACAATCCGCACGCCGCTTCTTCGGCAGGTGAGGCCAACGGTTTCTTATCCCCTCTCCCTTGGGAGAGGGTGAGGGTGAGGGCTTCTAATAAGATGAGGGACGATCCATGGCGCTGACCTGGGATGACCTCCGCGCGCGCGGGATGCCGTGCCTGCGCTGCAAATGGACCGGGCCGATCGCCGGGCCGCTGTCGGCGGCAGGGCGCGCGCGGGTCGCCGCGGCCGCGACCGGACATCTCAACATCGAGCTGTTCCTGGCGATCCGGCAAGACACCGGCTGCGGTCTGGCGGAGGCGAAAGGCATGGTCCAGCACCTGGTGAAGACGCCGGGCGAATGCCACTGGTGCGGCGCCGCGATCCCCATTGCCGAGCTGATCGACTGCCCCGAATGCCGCGCCCTCAACATCGCCCTGTGAGCCCGGCGGCCGGTCGCGATCCTGCCCCTTGGCGCGAGGGCGCCGGTCGTGTTAAGGGCTATGCCTCTCGCCGGCATAGCTCAGTGGTAGAGCGACGCTTTCGTAAAGCGTAGGTCCTCGGTTCAATCCCGAGCGCCGGCTCAGCGTTCCGCAAGACAAGCGGGTTAGATTGTGGCCGCGGAGGTGAGCGGGGGGGACAGGGGCGTCTCGCCGAAGACCGTGAGGCGGTTGGTGGCGGACGCCGGATTGATCGGATTGATCGGAGACGACGCTTTCGTCGCTCCCCGGTAACAGAAAGAGCGAGCTGCGGTGTTTTCGTGGTTGGGCGCGTCGCAATCGACGCCATGCCACGGAGAGGAAACCATGCCGAGATCGCTGCTGCTGTTGTCATCCATGGTGCTCGCGGTGGGGGCGGGCTGTCTCGACCCCGACGACCCGGGGAACCTGGTCCCCAAGACGGTCACCGAGGATCCGACCCTTCCTCAGATCGAGATCAACGGTGCGCACCTCCACGCGGAGGCGTTCGGCGACCCGACGGCTCCGACGGTGGTGGTGCTGCACGGTGGCCCGGGCGAGGACTACCGGAGCATGCTCGGCCTGCAGGCGCTCGCGGGCGACGGCTATCGCGTCGTTTTCTGGGATCAGCGCGGGACTGGCCTGTCGGAGCGGTTCGACTTCGACACGTACACCATGGCCGGCTACCTCGCGGACCTGCGCCAGGTCGTCGACAAAATGACCACGCCCGGCCAGCCCTACGTCTTCATCGGCCACTCCTGGGGCGCGATGTACCTGACCTGGTTCATCAATGAATACGGCGACGACGGCGGGCGCCTGCGGGGCGCGATCCTCAGCGATCCGGGCGCCTTCACGAACGCGCAGCTCGACGCCTTCATCAAGCGGTATACGGGCTCGGTCAGCCTGACGGG
>DATBHU010000571.1:0-5017 GCA_036557265.1 Polyangia bacterium | reverse complement strand
ACGCCATCTGGCTGGAGACCGATTCGGTGTGCGCGCCGAACTGCTGGCCGGTCGGATCGGCGATCAGCGAGTCCTGGATCGTCACGTCCGTCATCGGCGCGTTCTGCCAGTCGTCGCTGACGGCGTCGATGTTGTTCCAGGGCGCGAACTCGAACGACGAGTGATCGATCATCACGTTGTGCGCCTTGTAGAGGGAGAGGGCGTCGTCCTCGGTGCTGGCGGTGTCGCTGCCCGGGCGGATGCGGACGTGGCGCATGATGATGTTCGACTGATTGGCGAACGAGATCTCGCCGCCGCGGAAGCCGATGCCGCCGCCGGGCGCGGACTGGCCGGCGATGGTGATGTTGCTCTTCACCGACACCGCGGTCACCAGCGACACGTAGCCGCCGACGTCGAACACGACGAAGCGGTTCGAGCTGCCGACCGCGTCGCGGAACGAGCCCGCGCCCGTGTCGTTCAGGTTCGTCACGTGATAGACGACGCCGTTGCGGGCGCCGGTCGCCTTCTTGCCGAAGCCCTGCGCGCCCGGGAAGGCCATCGCGGGCGGCGGCGCGCCGCCGGTGCCGGTCGTGCCCGCCGTGCCGGTGGTGCCGCCGGTCCCGGTGGCGCCGGCGCTGCCCGTGGTGCCGCCGCGCGCGGTCGTTCCGGCGCTGCCGCCCGTGCCTGTGCCGCCGGTTCCGGTGGTGCCGGCGCTGCCGGTGGTGCCGCCGCGCCCCGCCGTTCCGGCGCCGGAGCCGGCGCCGCCGCCCGCGCCGGTGTTGCCGGCGGAGCCGGCGCCGCCGCCCGTGCCCGTGTTGCCGGCCGCGCCCGCGCCGCCGCCGGCGCCCGATGAATTGCCGCCGGCACCGGTGCCGCTCCCCGCGGTCGAGCCGCCGCTGCCGGTCGCGCTGCCGCCGGTTCCGGCCGTCGACGCGCCGCCCACGCCCGCCGCGCCGCTCGAGCCGCCCACGCCGGGGCCGCTCGTCCCCGCGGTCGCGCCACCCGCGCCGGGACCCTGGCTGCCCGCGCTGCCCGGCGAGCCGCCGTCGCTGGAACCGGCCGCGCAACCGGCCGTGATCATGAGGGCTGCCGCGATGCGAAGCGAACGGGGGCCGGTCATGCCCGTGAATGTCCCGACCCCGGAAAATCGATCAAAAATCGGATCAGGGCAAGGAGCCGAGGGCGATCTCGCCGATGGCGGGCTCTTGCAGGGGGTCGGTGCCGGTGGCGCGCGCGAACGCCTCCGAGTCGCCGGTGCCGACGCAGCAGGCCCCGAGGCCGATGGCGGTGGCGGTCAGGCAGACCGTGGCCATCAGCACCCCGGCGTCCTTCAGCACGAGCGCGTAGGCGATCGACTGGTACTTCCACGACGTGCGCGCGATGCGCGCCGCCAGGATCATCACGACGGGCGGCGGGCGCGATCCCACCGTCGCGTCGCGCACCAGCTGCTCGCGCGCGCCGGCGTCGCCGGTCACCGGGACCAGCGCGTGCGCGACCGGATCATAGTGATGCGTTCCGGACGGCAGGCCGCGGCAGCCGTCGATGGCCAGGTAGATCTCCAGCGGGTAGCGCGCCCCGGCCGAAGGGTAGGGACGGCTGGTGATCTCGTCGTCGTCCGCGCGCAGCACCGCCTTCACCCGCGCCGCCCGGAACAGCAGCGCGCCCAGCTGCTCGGCCGACGGCGGCCCGGCGCCGTATTCGCGGATCGACCGGCGCGCCTCGACCACCCGGGCGAACGGCGGGTCGTGCGCGGTGGCGTTCGCCAGATCGGGGAGCGGCAGCCGGATCGAGTCGCCGCCGCGCGACGGGCGGACGGACGGCAAGGGCGGTACCCGGCCGCGCAGGTGAAACGTCGCGCCGAAGGGGCGATCGTGCCGTCCCCGCCGCGAGGCGACGTGAAACAGCAGATCGTGAAACTCCCAGACGGCGTGGTCCGCCGTGGGATCGGTCGGCGCGGCGGCGGGCTGCATGAAGCCGGCCCGAGACAGGAGCACCGCGAGATCGCCCCCCACGCCGGCCGGCGGCTCCTTCGATGCGCGCAGCTCGCCCAGCGCCGCGAAGCCGAGCGGGCTGAGATCGACGCGCGCCGGGACGCGGGGATCCTCCAGCACCCAGCCGCCGTTCACCCACCGGAGATGCGCGAACCGCGACAGCACGCCCGCGCCCTGGCCCGCGGAGGGCGCCGCCAGCTCGAAGCCGGCGCTGATCGGATGCAGCGAGGCGATCCGCTCACCCGCCTCGCTCTCGACGCACAGCTCGAGATAGCCGCGATTGAGGAGCTCGCGCGCGAAGAAGTGCTCGACGGCGGCGGCCTCCAGGCTTCCGTTGCGCGCGATCGTCCCGATCGCCGCCTCCGGGATCCCGGTCCGCGCCTGTTCGAGCAACAACGCCGCCTGCTCGTGCCCGACGTCCGCCGCGGCGGCGCCGCTTCTGGCCTTGAGGAGAAGCACCGGCCGTCGCTTCAGAAGAAGATCGGGATCGGGTTGAGCGCTTCTTCCGGGGTGGGCGCCGTCCGCCACCGCAGGCGAACCGGGACGTCATAAAGACGCCCGGGCGCGAAGCGCGGCCAGAAGTGCCGCAGCCCCGGGACGATGACCTTCACCACGGGCAGTCCGACGTCGGGGCGCGTCTGCAGGTGCACCAGCACCTCCAGCTCCTGGCGGCGCGCCAGGTCGACGCACGCCATCACGTCGTCGCGGAGATCCGCCCGCACCGGCTGTCGATAGTCGCCGGCGCGTCGAGGCGGAGCGGCCGCTGGCGCCAGGTGCGCGTGCTCGGCGAGGCGCGCCGAGCTGAGCCAGGCGAGCACGTCCTGGTCGGAGACGGTGACGGCTCCGTCGTCCGACAGAACGGGCAGGAACTGATTCATCTCGGTCAGCGCGCGGAGGATGCCCAGGCGCGCGTCGCTGTGCGCGCCGAACCCGATCGTGATCTGCTCGGCGCCGTCGTCGTCGTCGCCGCGCGCGACCCGGCGCGAGATCGCCGCGAACACCGGCACGCCCAGATCCGCGCTGACGTCCAGCACCCACAGCTCGCGCCCGAGCCGGGCGTAGTGGCCGCCCAGGCGCGCGAAGTAGGGCTCGTCGAAGCTGGTCAGATCGACGGCCGGGCGCGGCACCCGGTTGTACCACCAGATGGCGACCGCATCGCGCTCCGCCACCTCGAAGAACCCTTGCAGCACCGCCTCTTCGATCACGTTCCCCGACGCGCACCCGTTCGAATCTGCCCAGCAGAACGCCGGCGGCAGCCGGTGCTGATAGCCGTAGTAGCAGGCGGCCGTCGCCACCTGCCGCATCTCGCCGCGCGTCAGCGACCAGGCCGGCGACCAGTCGGTCGGGCGGCTGTCGTCGAACGGCTCGGGAACCAGGAAGGATCGCTTGCGCTGGCCCGCGTTCAGCGCGGCGCGCATCCGGTATTGCCGCTCGCTGAACAGCAGGTGCGTCGTCGGATCGACGGCGGCCTCGCCGATCTCGCGACGGGTGGCGTAGCGGCGCGCCTCGTCGCCCTGGAACGCGGCGCGGTAGCGCTCCAGCGCCGCGCCCAGACCGCTGGCCCGGGCCTGCGCCGGGGTGGCGCCCTTGCCGCCGCTGCGCGCGCGGAAGATCTGCCTGACGTCGGGCAACGATTCGCCCTGGCGCGCCAGGTTGTAGCCGGCGTCGAAGATGGGCGCGATCTCGTCGGGCGTGACGTGGATCTGTTCCAGCGTGTGAACCACGCCGGTGATCGCGCTGACGTGGTGCTGGTAGTTGCGCAGCGTCTGCTCGGGCGCGGTGGTGCGATGTCCGCCGTCGGCGGTGAACGTCTTGGGACGGCTCTGAAGGTGCAACGGACGCGCCTGTTCGTGGGCGAGCAGGCTCGGCTGGCCACAGGCGGCGCACTGCGGGCGGCGCACCACGCGATGCTCCTCGAGCCGCAGCAGGGCCGGGTCGATGACCACCAGCTTCGTCCGGTCGCCGTCCGCCGCCGCCAGCATCCTCACCACCGTCGCCGCCAGCAGCCCGGTCGCGGCGACGCGCGTGGCGGGCGTGGAGCCCCGCACCGGACGGTGGAGCGAGGCGCCCGGTTCGGACGCCGCCAGCCGCTCGATCGCGCGCCGGCCCCGCAGCCTGTCGGCGAGGCAATGCCAGCAGGCCGCGCCGCGGCCGCCGAACCAGGGACCGACCCAGAGCACCCGGCCGGCCGGCCGCGCCAGCAGCCATTCGCCGCCCTCGCGGCGCGCGGCGGCGTCGATCGCGGCGAGCCCGTCGTGCAGGTAGTCGTCCACCAGCACGACCTTCGGCCACACGTCGCCCGTGACGCGGACCCCCTCCATCGCCAGCAGCTCCCGCAGATCGTTCGCCGTCGCGTCGCCGACCGCCGCTTCGCCGACGGTCACCAGCTCGATCGGGCGGTCGGCCAGGCTGGCGGCGACCGCGGCCGGATCCTGGCCGACCGCGTGCCAGTACGCGACCTCCGCGCGCTCCCGATCGCCGAGCGTCTCGGCGTCGGCGAGACAGCCCCGCTCCTCGAGCTGGTGCAGGGCGTAGTACGCGGAGGCGGCGTCCAGCTCCGCCCCCAGCGCGCGGACGATCTCCTGGGTGGTGCGGCGGCCATCGAGGAGGGGAAGCAGCTGGCTGAACAGCGCCCCCTCCAGGTGGACCAGCGTTCCTTCTCCACAAAGGAACAGGCCGGTCTCGCCAGCGTCCTCGATCCTGAGGTGCGTCTTGAGGACTGGCCGCCGCCCCTCACTCAGCAACAGCAACTGGTGCCCGAGGAGTCCGACGCGACAACCGCATTGTTGATGAGGTTGTTGAGGTCCTGCGTCTTCAGCTTGGCCGGCTTGTCCGGGATGCTGAGGCACATCGTCGCCGCCGGGTACGACGACTTCTTGGCGGGATAGTTCTTCTTCGTGACGATGGTGACCTTCACGCCCGGGAGCAGCGGCAGACCCTCCTTCTTGAGGACCTTCTCCGGGTCCGCCTTGAGCGCCTTCATGTACTTCGCATCCGCCCAGGCCTTGGCCACGATGAGAGGCCAGACCTGCTCCCACTTCGTCGCG
>DATBHU010000570.1:0-3169 GCA_036557265.1 Polyangia bacterium | reverse complement strand
TGGTGGTCCTCGAGGGCGAGAGCCTGTTCTACGACGCGAGCGCGCTGCTCGTCTACCGGCTGGCGCTCGGCGCGGCGGCGGCGGGCGCGCTGACGACGTGGCACGCGATCCCGACGCTGCTGTTCACGGTGGTCGGCAGCGTCGTGCTCGGCGTCGCCCTCGAGCGCGTGATCCTGAAGATCATGGAGCGCGTCCAGGACGTCGCGACCGCCGTCACCTTGCAGTCTTGCGGCGCCTTCGCGGTCTGGATCATCGCCGACGCGGTGGGCGTGTCGGGGATCCTGACGATGGTGGTGTTCGCGATGGCGGCCAGCCAGCGCGCGTCGCAGGTGCAGCCGGCCCGCCTGCGCGTCCCGTCGTACGCGGTCTGGGAGTTCGCGGTGTTCGTTCTGAACGTGCTGGCGTTCATCCTGGTCGGCTTCCAGCTGAAGGGGATCGTCGCGCGCGTCGGCACGCGGATGCTGGGCGAATATGCGGTGTTCGCGGCGGCCGTCTGCGCGGCGACGATCCTGGCGCGCCTGCTGTGGGTCTCGGGCGCGGCGGCCGTGGACCGGCTGCGGGCGCGCCTGCGGTCGCGCTCGGAGGACGACGAGGGCGGGCGGCCAGACTCGGTGCTGTCGACGCGCGGCGCGATGGTGGTCGGCTGGTGCGGGATGCGCGGCATCGTGACGCTGGCGGCGGCGCTCGGGTTGCCGACCGGCGGCGACGGCGGGGCGGCCTTCCCGTATCGCGACCTGGTGCTGTTCACGGCGTTCGCGGTCGTGCTGGTGACGCTGGTGGTCCAGGGGCTGACGCTGCGGCCGCTGATGAACGCGCTGCACCTCGAGGAGGATCGCTCCGTCGCGCGCGAGATCTGCTTCGCGCGGGTCGAGATCCTGCGCGTCGCGGTGACGACGATCGGCACCGTGCCCGGCGACGCGGTGGGGGACCTGCTGCGGCGCCAGCACGAGGTGATGCTCCAGCGCGCGGAGGCGGTGCTCGCGGGCGCCGCCGCTTCGGGGACGGGCGGTCCGGAGGGCGGGGGCGGCATCTTCGCGGGCGAGGCGGCCATGGCCCTGCGCGTGACCGCGGCCGAGCGGCAGCGCCTGCTGGCGCTGCGGGCCGACGGGACCATCGGCGACGCCGCGTTCCAGCAGCTCGAGCAGGAGCTGGATCTGGAGGAGCTGGACCTGCAGCAGCTGGCGCCGGGCGGCCCCTCGGCTTGACGTCAGGGCCCTGACGCCCGCCTGAGCCTGGGCGGCGGTTCGAACGGCAGGGGCACGGGGGGCGGTCCCGAATGGCGGGGCCCGGGCCCCGTCCGGTCCCCTCGCCCCGCGAAGCGGGCAGAGGGATAGGGAGAGGGGCCGCCTTCCCCGGGCTTCCCCCTCTCCCGCCTCGCCGGAGGGGGGTTGTTCCGGGCTATAGTCGGCGGAGCTTGGCTGGAGATCTGTTCAAGTCCGCACCTGATCCGTTCATCGGGCGCAAGCTGGACGGACGCTACGAGGTGCTGGGGCGCCTGGGCGAGGGCGGGGCGGGGATCGTCTACCGCGGGCGGCAGACGCAGCTGGGACGGTTCGTCGCCATCAAGATGCTCCACCAGGACGCGGCGGTGATCCCGGAGTGGCGCCGCCGCTTCGAGCGCGAGGCGCGCGCGCTGTCGGCGCTGGCCCACCCGAACGTCGTCTCGGTGACGGACTCGGGCATCGACAACGGCGTCCCGTACCTGGTGATGGAGCTGCTGCAGGGCAAGACGCTGGGCGACCTGATCAAGGAAGGGCCGCTGCCGCTGTGGCGGGCGCTGGACATCGCGCGCCAGACGTTGCGCGGCCTGGCGTTCGCGCACGGCAAGGGGATCATCCACCGCGATCTGAAGCCCGCCAACGTGTTCCTGCAGGAGCTGCCGGACCAGGCCGACCACGTGCGGCTGCTCGACTTCGGGATGGTGAAATTCCTCGAGGGGTCGGGCTCGCGGACGGTGCCCGAGAACCTGACGCGCGCCGGGGTGATGATCGGGACGCCCGCGTACATGTCGCCCGAACAGGTGAAGGGCGCGAGCTCGGACGCGCGCACGGACGTGTACGCGGCCGGCGTGCTGCTGTTCGAGCTGCTGGCCGGGCGGCGGCCGTTCGACGCCGACTCGTTCGAGGGCTACATGGGTGCGCACCTGACGCAGCCGGTGCCGTCGCTGGCGAAGCTGCGGCCCAAGCTGCCGCGGGCGCGGGCGTTCCAGGCGGTGGTCGAGCGGGCGATGGCGAAGAAGGTGCCGGAGCGGTTCAAGGACGCCGACGCGATGCTGGCGGCGCTGGAGGAGGTCGTCGCCCGGCTGCCGGCCTCGGCGCTGGCCGGCGCGCCCGCCGAGACGCGGCGGCGTTCGGCGCCGCACGCCGTGATCGCCGCGCGGTCGCGGTCGCGCTCGCGATTCGGGCGCCGGGTGATCTTCGTGAGCGGGGCCATCGGGGCCATCGGGCTGGTCGCGGCTTTTCTGAGATACGAGGGGGCGAAACCGGACGAGGTGGCGACCCCGCCCGCGAAGCCGCCGGCCAAGTCGGTGTCCGCGTCGGTGAAGGCGGCGAAGGCGCCGCCCGCGCCGTCACCCAAGCCCGCTGCGAAGCCGGCGGAGCCGCCACCTGCGCCCGCCGCGGCGACCGCGCCGCCGCCCGCCCCGGCGCCGAAGGTTGAACCGCCCCCGCCGCCCGCACCGCCGCCGTCGCCGCCCGTCGCGGTCCACGAAGCGGCCGCGCAGGCGAAGCCGGTGGAGGCGGAGGCAGAGGACGAGGGGCCGTCCGAGCAGCCGGAGGGGGCGAAGGCGCGCGACAAGCAGACAGCGCCGTCGCTGCCGCGAACGCGCGCGCGCAATCCCTGGCAGGCGCCGGTGCCGCGCGCGCTCAAGCCGATCCGCGACCGCGTCGATCGCGGCGCGAAGGTGTCCCAGAAGGCGCTGAAGCCTGTCTACGACTTCTCCCACCAGAATCCGGGCGATCCGCGCCCGTGGCTGCTGCTCGGCCACGCCTACGCGCAGGTCGACTGGTACAGCGACGCCGTCGATCGCTACGTCCGCGCCACCCACATCGATTCGAGCAGCCGGGGCGATCCGCAGATGCTGCCGGACCTGCTCAAGGCCGCCGTGCATCCGACCGCCGGCCGCAACGCCGCCCGCGCCATCCGCGACATCTACGGCGCCGAGGCGATC
>DATBHU010000569.1:0-7093 GCA_036557265.1 Polyangia bacterium | reverse complement strand
GTGGTGACGCGCAGGCCGGCCGCCGCCGCGATGTTGCCGCAGGTGACCTCCTTGACGTCCTCACGCTTGTTGGCGTGCATGCGCAGGAGACGTCCGATCTTCTCCCGCTTGCCCTTCACCGCGTTGTAGACGGTGGCGCCGGTCGCGACCTTGCCCGAGTAGACACGGAAGTAGGTGAGCGACCCGACGAACGGATCGTTCGCGTCGTTCATGATCTTGAACGCCAGCGCCGAGAACGGCTCGGCGTCGTCGGCGCGCCGCTCGGTCGGCCGCCCCGCCGCGTCCTTGCCGTGGACCGACGGCACGTCCGCGGGCGACGGCAGGAAGTCGACGATCGCGTCGAGCAGCGGCTGCACGCCCTTGTTCTTGAACGCAGCGCCCATCAGCACCGGCACGGCCCGCCCGGCGATCGTCGCCCGCCGCAGCGCCGCCCGCAGGAACGCGCCGTCGAGCGCAGCTCCATCCAGGTACGCGCGCATCGCCTCGTCGTCCGCCTCGGCGATCGCCTCGATCATCGAGGCGCGCGCGGCCGCGGCGGCCTCCGCCAGCTCGTCCGGGATCTCGACGGTGTCGG
The DNA here is from genome assembly GCA_036557265.1 of Polyangia bacterium. Lineage (GTDB taxonomy): Bacteria > Myxococcota_A > Polyangia > Fen-1088 > Fen-1088 > JADGRB01. The sequence continues at coordinate 6,519 of DATBHU010000569.1, read as the reverse complement.
GCGCCGCGCCCAGCGTGTCGCCCTCCCAAACGATCATCTTCATGTCAATCAGGTCGACGACACCGCTGAACTGATCCTCCAGGCCGTTCGGGATCTGGATGACGATCGGCGCGCCGCGCAGCCGTTCGCGGATCTCCTGAACGCAGCGCTCCGGATCGGCGCCGACGCGATCGCACTTGTTGATGAAGGCGATGCGCGGCACACGGTAGCGGTCGGCCTGACGCCAGACCGTCTCGGACTGCGGCTCGACCCCGCCCACCGCGCAGAACAGCGCCACCGCGCCGTCCAGCACGCGCAGGCTGCGCTCGACCTCGATGGTGAAGTCGACGTGCCCCGGCGTGTCGATGATGTTGATCCGGTGGTCGCGCCAGAAGCAGGTGGTCGAGGCGGCGGTGATGGTGATGCCGCGCTCCTGCTCCTGCTCCATCCAGTCCATCTGGGTGGTGCCCTCGTGCACCTCGCCCATCTTGCGCGAGACGCCCGTATAGAACAGGACCCGTTCGGTGGTCGTGGTCTTTCCCGCGTCGATGTGCGCCATGATCCCGATGTTGCGGATCTGCGCTATGGGGAATGAACGAGCCACGACTGCCGAACTTGCCTTTCCGACGCTCAGCCGATCCCGAGCCGCCGGCTCATTCCGGCGTCACGGAACCGTCAGGTCCGTCGACGATTTTGGTGAGGGTTGACTAAGGGAGTCTTCTCGTAAGTGAAACCTTTGCTACCAGCGATAGTGCGCGAACGCCTTGTTGGCGTCCGCCATCTTGTGCGTATCCTCGCGCTTCTTGACGGCGTTGCCCTTGTTGGACGAAGCGTCGAGCAGCTCGCCCGCCAGCTTCTCCTGCATGGTGCGGCCGTCGGAGCGGTCGCGCGCCGCCGAGATGATCCAGCGCATCCCGAGCGCGATGGCGCGATCCGGCCGGACGTCGACGGGAACCTGATAGGTCGCGCCGCCGACCCGGCGAGACTTGACCTCGACCTTCGGCTGCACGTTGCTGAGCGCGCGATCCCACACCTTCACCGGATCGTCCTTCGCCTTCTCGGCGATGATGTCGAACGCGCGGTAGACGATGCGCTCCGCGATCGCCTTCTTGCCGGAGTGCATGACCGTGTTGACGAACTTCGTCACGCGGCGGCGCGTGTCGACGGGCTGATCCGTGAACTTCGGATCGGGAAGAGGCTTGCGCTTCGGAACTTCACCCTTGCGTGGCATGGCTTTTTACTTTGGCCTCTTGGCGCCGTACTTCGAACGGCCCTGACGGCGGTTGGCGACGCCCGACGTGTCGAGGGTGCCGCGGATGATGTGGTAGCGAACGCCCGGCAGGTCCTTCACGCGGCCGCCGCGGATCATGACGACCGAGTGCTCCTGCAGGTTGTGTCCTTCACCTGGGATGTACGTCGTCACTTCCATCTGGTTGGTCAGGCGCACGCGCGCGACTTTCCGGAGCGCCGAGTTCGGCTTCTTCGGCGTCGTGGTGTAGACGCGGACGCAGACGCCACGGCGCTGCGGACAGGACATCAGCGCCGGCGACGCGGTCTTGCGACGCTGCGCCTGGCGGCCGAATTTCACGAGCTGATTGATGGTGGGCATTGCTTCAGAAAAACCTCGTCTTTTCGCGCGTACGCGCCCTTCGGTCGGGTAAACCCCGGGCGCAAGAAGGCGGGATTATAGGGGTCACGAGCCCCTTGTCAACGACAGAGGTGGGGTTCCTACGTACCTCGGCCGCCCGGCGGGCGACCGTATCATCCAGGGCCTGCCCCTTCGAGGGCCGCCGAAGCGACGAGCGGCCCCTTACCTGGCCGGCGAGACGGCCTGGGCGGTCGTCCCGAGCGGGCCCAGCATCTCGCGCGCCAGCACCCGGGCGGTGTCGCTGCGCTTGAGCACGGTGGCCGCCGCCGGTCCGGAGCGGCCGTAGAGGTCGGCGGCGACGGCGAACAACGGCACCTCGCCCAGCAGACGGTCGCGCGCGCGGCGCATCGCCTGGACGGCCGGCTCCAGCGTCGATCCCCAGGCCGCCGTGGCGATGAAGCACTGCGGGTGGGCCGGATCCAGCGAAACGGGGGGAAGCTGCGTGAAGTGGACCTTGCTGGTCGTCACCTCGGCGACCCCGTGCGGGCCCGGGCGGTTGCAGCTGTCGATCGCGCGCACGCCGACCCAGTAGTGCGTCAGCGGGGCGAGCCCGCCGAAGTCGACGTCGATCACCGAGCCGGGCGGCTTGTCGGCGGGGATCACCAGCGCCTCGGTCTTCGACGACGCGGCCTGGGCCGGCAACCCCTGGATGAACGACGTGTCGTCGCCGGCGACGATCGGATTCGGATCGGCGCTGGTCCGGACCTCGTAGCGCGAGAGCTCGCCCTGGTACTGCGGCACGACGAAGTGCAGGTGCGCCCACTCGTGCGAATGCTTGGGATCCATGACCGGCTCGACGGTCAGGCCGGTCGGTGCGTCGGGCAGCACGCCGGTCAGGCAGGGGCGAACCTCGAGCTCGAGCCGCGAGGTCTGCGTCGTGCCCATGCGCAGCCGATCCGCGCCGCTGCCGGGGGCGCCCTGGGGATCGTCGGTGATCGATCCGTCCATCATGTGCATCGCGCCCGGGGTGGCGTCGGTACCGTCGACGGAGCCAAACCCGACCGGCGTCATCGTCGAGAACATCCCCGCCTGCCCGAGCGAGAACGGCAGCGAGAACACCACCGACGGCTGGCCGCGATACGGATAGCCGTAGCTCATCGCCCACGAGTCCCACTCGACGGTCCCCGGACAGGACGACGAGGCCGTCGTGCAGGGCGCCGGGTAGTTGTTGTTGTTGTAGCTGCCGTTGTAGTCGCCCTCGGTGTTGACCTCGAGGTAGGCGACGTAGCTGCCGTCGGGCCACGATGACGGCACGGAGAACATCACCGTCTGCTGCATGTCGGCCGGCGGCGTCGCCATCGTCACCGCGTCGATCTCGGGCATCACGGCGCGCGCGCGCGTGGCGTAGGTGGCGGAGTCGGGGTGATCTTGGCAGCTGCTGGTGCCGCCCATGCAGACGTCGACCGTCGACGCGTCGGCGCAGCTGGTGAAGTCACGCCGCGGGGGATACAGCGACGTCAGCGACAGCGCGCGATCGGACGGCTGCCAGACCGGCGGGCCGCCGACCGCGGACGGCTCGGAGTAACCGTTCGCGACGTCCTGGGCGGTCATGATCCGGCCCTTGTCGCTGTTGAACACGCTGGCGCAGCTGACCGCGTCCAGGCCGTCGCGCCGCGTGCTCTCCGCGGTGAACGACAGGCAGTAGTACGAATCCTTCGTCGAATCCTCGCATTCGCGGGACGCGTAGCCCTCGTGGCGCCGCTGGAAAACGATGCGCGGAAACTGCATGGCGCCCGGCGCCGACGCGCGGCGGGACGCCCAGATCGGCAGCACGCCCTCGCGCCGCCCGTAAGGCCAGTGGTAACCGCTGTTCATCTGGGCGGCGCCCGGGCGGTTGCCGATGCCGCGCACGCTGACCGCCTGGGTCAACCCGACGGTGCCCAGGAACTTCCCGCTCGCGTCCTCGATCCAGATCGCGAGCTGGGCGCGCTCGGTCGGCGTGAAGGTGAAGACGATGGCGCGCTCCTCGTCGGCCGCACGCGCGCCAGCCGCCCCCGCCAGAACGACCGCCGCAATAGACAAGCTAATGAACTGCCGCGACATCAGGGGGGGCATTATAGCCAAGAGACGGGGTGTGTCAGTGCCGTTCCCGTCCACGGCGAATCGGCGCCCTCCCCGGCGGGCCGGGCGCTAAGGGACGACCGCTTCCGCGGCGGTCCCGAGGGGGCCCAGAAGCTGCCGGGCCAGGGTCCGGGCGGCGTCGCTGCGGCGCAGCAGTGCGGCAGCGGGCGGCCCGGAGCGGCCGTAGAGATCGGCGGCGACCGAGAACAGGGGAACCTCGACCAGCAGCCGGTCCCGTGCGTGGCGCATCGCCCGGACGGCGGGCTCCATCGTCGATCCCCAGGCCGCCGTTGCGATGAAGCACTGCGGATGGGCCGGATTCAGCGAGATCGGCGGGAGCTGGGTGAAGTTGATCTTGGTAGTGGTCACCTCGGCAACCGCGTGCGGGCCGGGCCGGTTGCAGTCGTCGACGGCGCGCACGCCGACCCAGTAGTGGGTGAGCGGGCGCAGGCCACCGAGATCGACGTCGACGGCGGCGCCCGAAGGTTGACCGACCGGGATCACCAGCGCCTCCGTCTTCGACGACGCGGCCTGGGCGGGCAAGCCCTGGATGAACGACGTGTCGTCGCCGGCGACGATCGGGTGAGGGTCGGTGCTGGTGCGGACCTCGTACCGCGAGATCTCCGCCTGGTTGCCCGGCACCACGAAGTGCAGGTGGGCCCATTCGTGCGAATGCTTCGGGTCCGCCACGGGCGCGACCGTCAGACCCGTCGGCGCCTCGGACGGCGCGTTCGCCAGGCAGGGACGAACCTCGAGCTCGAGCCGCGACGTCTGCGTAGCGCCCATGCGCAGCCGATCCGCGCCGCTGCCGGCGGCGCCCTGCGGATCGTCGGCGATCGAAGCGTCCATCACGTGCATCGCGCCGGGGTCGGCGTCGGTCCCGTCGAGCGATCCGAAACCGACCGGCGTCATCGTCGAGAACTGCGCCGCCGGTCCCAGCACGAAGGGCACCGCGAAGACGACGGAGGGCTGGCCGCGATACGGATAACCGAAGGTGACCGCCCAGTAGTCCCAGAGATCCGAGCGCCCGCAGTTGGCCCACGGCGAGCACGGCGTCGGGTCCGAGTCGGGGTTGAAGGCGGCATCGTAGTCGCCCTCGACGTTGACCTCCAGATAGGCGACGTAGTTGCCGTCCGGCCACGACGCCGGCACCGAGAACATCACGTTCTGTTCCATCCCGCCCGGCGGCGTCGCCATCGTCACCGCGTCGATCTCGGGCATGGCCGTGCGCGCGAGATCCGAGTACCTGGCTGAATCGGGGTGATCGTGGCAGCCGTTGCCGCCGCCCAGGCAGGCGCTCACCGTCGTGGAATCGGCGCACGACGTGAAATCGCGCCGCGGGGGGTAGACCGACGTCAGCGACAGCGGCCGCTCGGCGAACTGCCAGATCGGCGGACCGCTGAGCGCCACCGGCTCCGCGTAACCGTCGCTGACGTCCGCGGCGGTCAGGATGCGGCCCTTGTCGCTGTTGAACGCACTCGGGCTCGCGCAGGTGACGGCGTCCAGCCCGTCTCGCGTCGTGCTCTCCTGCTGGAACGACAGGCAGAAATAGGGATCCTTCGTCGAATCCGCGCAGGTCTGCGACGCGTAGCCCTCCTTGCGGTCCTGGAAGACGACGCGCGGAAACTGCACGGCCCCGGGCGCGGCGGCCCGGCGGTGCGCCCAGACCGGCAACACGCCCTCGCGACGGCCGTAGGGCCAGTGGTAGCCGCTGTTCATCTGGGCGGCGCCCGGGCGATTGCCGATGCCACGAACGCTGACCGCCTGGGTCAGCCCGACGGTGGCCAGGAACGTCCCGTCGGCGCTCTCGACCCAGATCGCGACCTGGGCGCGGTCGGTGGGCGTGAAGGTGAGGACGAGGGCGCGCTCCTCGGCAGCCCGCGACGCGCCCGCCCAGCACAGGACAGCGACAACCATCGGCAGACTCACGCGCCGCGACACCACGGCCACATTATAATCCCTGGCCCGTGCGCATCGGAATCGACGTCGGCGGAACCAAGATCGAAGGGCTGGCGCTCGGGGACGACGGACGCGCGCTGGCGCGCCACCGGGAACGCACCCCGACGGCGTACGACGACGTGCTGCAGGCGATCCGCGGCGTCGTGGCGCGACTGGAGGCGGACGCCGGCGCCAGCGGAACGGTCGGCGTCGGGACGCCGGGCGTCCTGCACCCGAGCCGCCGCGTGATCCTGAACGCCAACCTGGCCGCGCTGAACGGGCGGCCGCTGGATCGCGATCTCGCCGCCGCCGTGGGCAGGCCGATCCGGCTCGCCAACGACGGCAAATGCTTCGTGCTGTCGGAGGCGATCGACGGCGCGGCCGCGCCGCCCCCGGACCTGGACCGGACGCGCCCCGACGTCGTGTTCGGCGCGACGCTGGGGACGGGCGTCGGCGGCGGCATCGTCGTGGACGGCCGCGTGCTGACCGGCGAAAACGGCGCCGCCACGGAGTGGAGCCACACGACGCTGCCGTTCCTGCGCGAGGGCGAGCACGCGCCGTACGTCTGCGTCTGCGGTTACGCCGACTGCATCGAATCGTTCACGTCGGGGCGGGCGCTCGCCGCGTGGCACGCGGCGCTGGGCGGCGGCGACGCCGACGGCAACGAGATCGGGCGGCGCGCCGCCGCAGGCGACCTCGCGGCCGGGCAGGCCTTCGCGGCCTACGAGGACGCGCTGGCGCGCGCGCTCGCGTCGGTCGTCAACATGTTGGACCCGCGCGCGATCGTGCTGGGCGGCGGCGTCTCCAACAACGATCGCATCTTCACGAACGTGCCGAAGCTGTGGGAGCGCTGGACCGTCCCGAAGGATCTGCGGACGCGCCTCGTGCGGGCC
>DATBHU010000568.1:0-13083 GCA_036557265.1 Polyangia bacterium | reverse complement strand
GACGCTCATTTCGACGCGGGCCTCGCAGTCAGATCGCGCGGCGGCTGGAACGGGCTCGGCGGAGCCAGCGGCCCCGTCGTCGCCGACCGGCGCCCGCGCGAGCGCCGGCCGGGTGCGATGGCGCAGGTGAGCGCCTTCGTCTCCATGATCAGGACGTTGGGGTCGGCCACGAACGAGATCAGGTCGTTGGCCGAGTCGCCGCGCACGCGCCCCATCGCGCCCCAGTGGTAGGGGACGCCGATCTGGTGGACCGTGCGGCCGCGGATGCGCAGCGGGCGCACGCGCTCGGTCACCAGCACGCGGCACTCGATCTCGGCGCGCGCGGTGGTGATGGTGGCCCACCCGCCTTGCGCGAGGCCCGTCGCCGCCGCCAGCTCGGGCGAGACCTCGCAGAACATCTCCGGCTGCAGCTCGCACAACCACGACAGCCAGCGGCTCATGGCGCCCGCCGTGTGGTGCTCGGTGACGCGGAAGGTGGTGAGGGCGTGCGGGAAGCGCGGATCGCCCCAGGCGCCGTGGTACGGGTTGTCGGCGCGCCGATACTGCTGGCGCGCCGGGTTGCACTGCTGCCCGTAGAGGGCGTTCTCCGCGACGCTCTCCTGCGGCTCGTAGTGGGTGGGCAGCGGCCCGTCGAGCAGACCGCTCGGCGCGAACAGCCACGCGCGCGCGTCGGCCTGCATGATGAACGGCGTGTCGCCCGCGATCGTATCGACGCCGTGCGCGTCCGGCGCCGGCCGGTAGTCGGGCGGGCGCGTCTTGATGAAGTCGGGGACGTCCATGCCGGTCCACTCGCGCTTGCCGGCGTCCCACCAGACATAGCGCTTGCGCTCGGACCAGGGCGTGCCGTCGGGCGCCGCCGAGGCGCGGTTGTACATGAGGCGCCGGTTGGCCGGCCAGGCCCACGCCCACTCGGGCGCGACGTAGCTCTGCTCGCACCGCGGCTTGCGGCGCGCCGCCTGGTTGACGCCGCCCGCGTAGCAGCCTGTGTACAGCCAGCAGCCGCTGGCGGTCGAGCCGTCGTCCTTCAACTCGGTGAACGACGAGACCGGTTTGCCGTCGGCGATCGTGAAGCCGTTGATCTCCTTCATCACCGCCTCGGCGTCGGGCTCGTCGTAGCCGAACTTCGTCGGGTAGTCCCAGGTGAGGTGCTGGATGGGCCGGTCCTTCGCCTCGGTCGACGCGGCGTACGCGTCCCGGAGGCGGCGGCCGAGGTGGTACATGAACCAGAGCTCGCTGCGCCGGTCGCCCGCCGGGTGCACCGCCGTGTGGTGCCACTGCAGGAGGCGCTGCGTGTTGGTGAACGAGCCGTCCTTCTCGGTGTGGGCGGCCGCCGGGAAGAAGAACACCTCGGTCTGGATGTCTTCCGTGCGCACCTCGCCGCGCTCGATCTCGGGCGTGTTCCGCCAGAACTCCGCGGTCTCGGTCAGCACCAGGTCGCGCACCACCAGCCAGTCGAGCTGCCGCAGCCCCTTGCGGTGCAGCGACCCGTGCACCGTGCCGACGACCGGGTTCTCGCCCATCACGAAGTAGCCCTTCACCTTGCCGTCCGCCATGTCCGCGACCGTCCGCAGGTGCGAGTGATCGCCGGTGAGGTGCGGCAGGTAGCCGAAGCAGTAGTCGTTGTTCCGGGTCGCGTGCGCGCCGAAGTACGCCTTCAGCAGCGAGACCATGTACTTCGGCATCTCGCTCCACCACCCCGACGCGGACTCGTTGCTCTTGATGTAGCGGTCCAGGCTCTGGACCTGCCCCGCGTGCGGCATCGGCAGGTAGCCGGGCAGCAGATCGTAGAGGGTCGGGATGTCGGTCGACCCCTGGATGGACGCGTGCCCGCGCAGCGCCATGATGCCCCCGCCCGGCCGGCCGATGTTGCCGAGCAGCAGCTGGATGATCGACGCCGTGCGGATGTACTGCACCCCGATGGTGTGCTGCGTCCAGCCGACCGCGTAGCAGAAGGCGCTGGTGCGCTCGCGGCCCGAGTTGCGGCACAGCGCCTCCGCGACCTTCAGGAACTGCGCGCGCGGCACGCCGCAGATCTCCTCCACCGCCTCGGGCGTGTAGCGGGCGAAGTGGCGCTTCACCACCTGGAAGACGCAGCGCGGGTGCTGCAGCGTCGGATCGCGCTCCTCGTTCAGGATCTTCTCGCCGCGCGCGTGCACCGCGCCGGCGCCCGGCTCGGCGAACACCTCCTTGTGCCCGGCGGCCGGCACCGCGCCGTCGACGTTCTTGTACTGCCAGCTCTTGATGTCGTAGCGCGCCTTCTCCTCGTTCCAGCCGGAGAACAGGCCGTCGAGATCCTCCGTGTCGCGGAAGTCGTCGCGCAGGATCGTCGCCGCGTTGGTGTACGAGACCACGTAGTCGCGGAACTCACGCCCGTTGGCGATGATGTAGTTGACGATCCCGCCCAGGAACGCGATGTCGCTGCCCGCGCGGATCGGGACGTGCAGATCGGCCACGGCGCTGGTGCGCGTGAAGCGCGGATCGACGTGGATGATCGTCGCCCCGCGCCGCTTGGCCTCCATCACCCAGCGAAAGCCGACCGGGTGGTTCTCCGCCATGTTGGAGCCCTGGATGACGATGCAGTCGGCGTTCTGCAGGTCCTGCTGGAACGTCGTCGCCCCGCCGCGTCCGAACGAGATCCCCAGACCGGGGACCGTGGAGCTGTGTCATATGCGTGCCTGGTTCTCGACCTGCACGACCCCCAGCGCCGTGAACAGCTTCTTGATGAGGTAGTTCTCCTCGTTGTCGAGCGTCGCCCCGCCGAGGTGCGCCATGGCCAGCGTGCGGTTGACCGGCAGCTTCTTGCTCTCGCCCGCGCTGCCGCCGTCGGTCTCGGCTTGCCAGTTGCGCTCGCGCGTCGCCTTCACCCGCTCCGCCACCATGTCCATGGCCCGCTCGAGCGGCAGCCGCTCCCAGGTGGTCCCGCCCGGGCGGCGATAAAGGACGTGCTCGAGGCGGTGGTTGCCCGTCACGAGCTGGAAGGTGGCCGCGCCCTTCGGGCACAGGCAGCCCTCGCTGATGGGCGAGTCGGGATCGCCCTCGATGTCGGTGATGCGCTCGTCCTGCACGTAGACGAGCTGGCCGCAGCCGACGCCGCAGTAGGGACAGATCGACCCGACGACGCGGTCGGCCGCCTCCGTGCGCGGGCGGAGCGTCGCCGAACGTTCGGAGCGCGCGCTCTCGGCGAGGCCCGTGACGTCGCCGGCGGCGAGCTGGCGCAGCACCGGCCAGCGCGCGGCGCGCCCGTCGCCGTCGCCGGCCGCGTTCAGGATCGGAAGTCGCACCCCGCTCTTACCGTCGCGCGTCGGCATCGCCGTTGAGCGTGGGGTGACCCCGGGGCGCGCGCAACCGGGTGTGCCCCCGACTTGCGCGGCCGCGCGGCGATCCCACCGTCAGGCCCACGCTCACGCGGTCTGGGAGGTCCACATGCCGAACGCACGTTCCCGCCCGGGCCTGGTGCTCGGCGCCGTCGCGTACGATCCGAAGGTCGTCACGATCTGGGAGGAGATCCGCGCGCACATCCGGTCGGAGGGTGTGCCGCTGGACGTCGTCTTCTTCCTCTCGTACGAGCAGCAGGAGGACGCGCTCGTCGCCGGGCACATCGACGTCTCCTGGAGCTCGCCGCTGGCGCACGTGCGGATCCAGCGGCGGACGGAGGGGCGGGCCATCGCGCTCGCGATGCGCGACACCGATCGCGACGTCCGCAGCCGGGTGGTGGTCGCCGCGACCTCGCCGGTGCGCGCCGTCGCGGACCTCGACGGCCGCCGCCTGGCCGTGGGCGCCCGCGATTCGGCGCAGGCGCGCCTGCTGCCGCTGCACCTGCTCGCCGAGGCGGGGCTCGACCTGCGCGGCGTGACCGTCGTGCCCCACGAGCTGGATCTGGGCATGCACGGCGACCGGCCCGCGAGCGAGCGGGCGATCCTGCGCGCGATCGCCGACGGCAACGTCGACGCGGGCTGCGTCGGCGAGCCGCTCTGGATCGAGGAGCTGTCGGCCGGTCGCGGCGGCGGCGCGGCGCTGCGCACGATCTGGACGTCGCCGCCCTACGACCACTGCGTCTTCGACGCCGCCCCGGCGGCCGATCCCGCCCTCTGCCAGGCCTTCGCCGCCGCGCTGTTCGCGATGAGCTGGGACGATCCCCGCCACCGCCGCGCCCTCGAGCTCGAGGGCCTGCACCAGTGGCTCCCCGCCCGCGACAGCGGCTACGCCCCCCTCCGCGCCGCCCTCGCCCGCTTCCCGATCTGAGCTGGCGGGCCCCCACCCTGACCCTCTCCCCGCATACGGGGAGAGGGGACCGGACCTCGACTCTAGACGATCGGCAAGCCGGTCAGCGCGCGGCCGATCATGTCGGCGAGGGCGTCGGAGGTCGGCGCCATCACCCAGCCGGCGCGCGCGTCGCGGAAGGCGCGTTCGACCGGCGACGGACGGACGAACGCGCTCCCCCCGCAGGTCTTCATCGCCAGGTCGGTGACGTCGCAGGCGGCGTTGACGGCGGCGTGACGCGCCTCGAGGACCCGCAGCGTCGCGTCCGCGGATCCGGCCTCGATCTCGGCGATCGCCGCGCCGAGCAGCGCCCGCGCGGCCTCGGTGCGCACGCTCATCTCGGCGAGCCGCGCCCGCAGCGGCGCCAAATCCCGCAGGCGGCTGCCGTCGTGCGCCAGCACGGTGTCGCGCAGGTGGCGCGCGGTCGCGCCGACGGCCGCGCGGCAGAGGCCGTGCGCCATCGCCGCGGTCCCGACGGAGAACCACGGCAAGACCGCGCCGGAGACGAGCGTCAGCCCCTCACCGTGCGGGCCGAGGAGGTCGCGCGGCTCGACGACGTGCGCCTCGAGATCCATCCGCCCCGACTCGTTGCCGCGCAGGCCGAGGCCGTCGAAGCGCGGATCGAGGCGCACCCCGGGATCGCCGGCGCCGACGAGGTACGCCGTGCTCTCGACCGGCGCCGCCGCTCCGGGCCGCCGCGACAGGCAGACGAAGTGGCGCGCGTGCCCCGCCGCCGTCACGAATCGCTTCGTGGCCGTGATCTCCAGGCGGCCCGCCCGCTCGCGCAGCTCGGACATCGGCAGCCAGAAGAAGGATCGCGAGCCAGGCTCGGTGGCGGCGATGCTGCACAGCTCGCGGGCCGCCACGATCGCCGGCAGGCGCTCGTCGCGGCCGGCCGCGATCGCGCACAGCGCCGTCGTGTGCATCACCCAGACCATCGCCGTCGACGCGCACGCCGCCGCGATCTCCTCGGTCACCGCCGCGAACGTGCCCATCCCCTCGCCCATTCCGCCCGCATCACGCGGCGCGGCCAGACCCAGCAGGCCGGCCCCGGCGAGCGCCTCGATGGCCCCGTCGGGAAAGCGCCCCTCCGCGTCCACCGCGGCGGCGGCCGGCGCGATGGCGTCGGCGATCAGGCGTCGAACGGTGGCGCGGATCTCGTCAGGGGCGGTCGTCGTCGTCTTGGTCATGAGCGCTCTCCGGTGGCTGGGGGTCGAAACGTAAATGCGCCCTCGCCCTAAGGGGCGCGAGCCGTCGAAAATACGAGTTGCCACTGACCGCCGCCGTCTCCGGGCGGACCCACACTGCGCCGGTGGCCTCCCCGCCCGCGTTCCGTCTGACCGAGCTGGCGAGCTGCGGCGGCTGCGCGGCCAAGCTCGACGCGCGCGCGCTGCGCGAGCTGCTCGCGTACGTGCCGGCGTCGGTCGCGCCGCCGGGCGCCTGGCGGCTGCTGGTGGGCACCGAGACGGCCGACGACGCGGCCGTGTACGCGCTGGACGACGAGCGCGCGCTGGTGCTGACGACCGACTTCGTCCCGCCGCTGTGCGACGATCCGCACCTCTACGGACAGCTCGCCGCCGCCAACGCGCTCTCCGACGTGTTCGCGATGGGCGGGCGGCCGCTGGTGGCGCTGGCGATCTGCGCCTTCCCGAAAGAGCTGCCGGCCCCGATCGCCGCCGCCATCTGCGCCGGCGGCGCGGCGAAGGCGGCCGAGGCGGGCGCGATCGTGGCGGGCGGCCACACGGTCAGGAGCCCGGAGCTGTTCTACGGCCTGGCCGTCACGGGCGAGGTCCACCCCGCGCGCGTCGTGCGCAACCGGGGCGCGCAACCCGGCGATCTGCTGGTGCTGACGAAGCCGCTGGGCGCGGGCGCCCTCGTGGGCGGCTACCGGGCCGGCGCCGTCGCGGAGGACGTCCTGCTCGCGACCTGCCGGCGCATGGCCGCGCTCAACGATCGGGCGTCGCGGCTGATGGTGCGGTACGGCGCCCACGCGGCCACCGACGTCACCGGCTTCGGCCTGGTCGGACACGCCGTCGGCATGGCGCGCGCGTCGTCGGTGCGCCTGCGCGTCTTCTGCGATCGGCTGCCGGCCTACGACGGCGCGCTCGCGCTGGTCGAGGGGGCCGCCGAGACCGGGGGGCTCGGCCGCAACCGCCGCGCCTTCGCCGACGACGTGCGCATCGACGAGGGGCTGGGCGCGCGCGCGCTGCTGGCCTTCGATCCGCAGACCTCGGGCGGGCTGCTCGCCGCGCTGGCGCCCGAGGCGGCGCGCGCCTTCATCACCACGCTGCGGGCCGAGGGCGTCGACGCCGAGGTGATCGGGCAAGCGGAGCCGGCGGCCGCCGGAGAGGTCCCGCTTTGGCTGACGCGCGCACCCTGAACGCCGGCCGCGACGCCGCGCCGGCCGCGGCGCCCGACGCCTCGCCGCCGGCGCGGCCGCCCTCCGTCGATCGCGTGCTGCGCGCCGGGGCGGGGGTGGCGCTGCTGGCGCGCTTCCCGCGCTGGGCCGTCGTCGCGGCGGTGCGCGAAGAGCTGGCCGCGAGACGCGCCGGCGACATCGGGCGCGCCGAGCTGCCCTCGCTCGGCGCGCTGGAAGATCGCGTGGCGGACCTTGTGCAACCCTCGTTGCGGCCGGCGATCAACGCGACCGGCGTCGTACTGCACACCAACCTCGGGCGGGCGCCGCTGTCGGCGCGCGCGCTGGCGCGCGTGGCCGAGGTGGCGCGCGGCTATTGCACCCTGGAGTACGACACCGGCGCGCGCGGGCGCGGCCGGCGCGACGCGCACGCCGCGCCGGCCCTCGCCGCGCTGACCGGCGCCGAGGACGCGCTGGTGGTGAACAACAACGCCGCGGGCGTGCTGCTGACGCTGGCGGCGCTGGCGGCGGGGCGCGAGGTGGTGGTGGCGCGCGGCGAGCTGGTCGAGATCGGCGGCGGCTTCCGCGTCCCCGACGTCATGGCCGCCTCGGGCGCGCGGCTGGTCGAGGTCGGCACCACGAACCGCACGCGGCTGCGCGACTACCTGGCGGCCACCGGCCCCGAGACCGCCGCCTGGATGCGGGTGCATCGCTCCAACTTCGCGATGGTCGGCTTCACCGAGGACGCGCCGCTCGCCGAGCTCGCCCGCGCGGCGCGCGCCCGCGGCCTGCCGCTGCTCGTCGACCTCGGCTCGGGCGCGTTCGGCCCGACCGGCGGCCCGACGCCCGGCGGCGACGACGAGCCGACGGTGCCACGGACGTGCGCGGCGGGCGCCGACGTCTGCCTGTTCTCGGGCGACAAGCTGCTGGGCGGACCGCAGGCCGGCCTGATCGTCGGTCGCCGCGCCCTGCTGGATCGCATCCGCGTCCATCCTTTGATGCGCGCCGTCCGCCCCGACAAGCTGACGCTGGCCGCGCTCGAGGCCACGCTGGCGAGCCACCGCGACGGCACCGCGCGCGCCGAGCTGCCGGCGCTCGCGATGTTGCACGCCGCGCCCGACACGATCGCGGCGCGCGCGCTGGCGCTGGCGCGCGCGCTGGCGGACGTCGCGGCCGAGATCGCCGTGCACGCCGAGGACGCCGCGGTGGGCGGCGGCGCGCTGCCACTCGCGCGCCTGCCCAGCCACGCCGTCCACCTGCGCGGCGGCGGCGTCGACGCGGACGCGCTCGCGGGCCGGCTCGCGCGCGGGCGGCCCGTCGTGATCTGCCGCGTGCGCGCGCGCGCCGTCGTCCTCGACATGCGGACGGTCGCCGACGAGGAGGTGCCCGCGCTGGCCGGCGCGATCCGCCGCGCGCTCGAGGCGCGGGCGGGCGGCGCGCGCGCGGGCTGACATGCCGCCGGATCCTGCGCCGCTCGTGATCGGCACCGCCGGACACGTCGACCACGGCAAGACCAGCCTGGTGCGCGCGCTGACGGGCATCGACACCGACCGGCTGCCGGAGGAGAAGTCGCGCGGCATCAGCATCGAGCTCGGCTTCGCGCACCTGACCCTGCCCGACGGGCGGGTGCTGGCGCTGGTGGACGCGCCCGGCCACGAACGCTTCGTGCGCACGATGGTGGCCGGCGCCAGCGGCTACGAGGCCGTGCTGCTGGTGGTCGCCGCCGACGAGGGCGTGATGCCGCAGACGCGGGAGCACCTGGCCATCTGCGCGCTGCTGGGCATCCGGCGCGGCGTGGTGGCGCTGACCAAGATCGACCGCGTCGACCCCGAGCTGCAGGCGCTCGCCGCCGACGAGCTGGGCGAGGCGCTGCGGGGGACGGCGCTGGCGGAGGCGCCGGTGATCCCGTGCTCGGCGCGGGACGGACGCGGGCTGCCCGCGTTGCAAGCGGCGCTGCAGGCGCTGGCCGCGGCGCCGGCGGCGGCCCGGCCCGCCGCGCCCGCCCGGCTGGCGACCGATCGGGTCTTCGTCGCGCGCGGGTTCGGCGTGGTCGCGACCGGCACGGTGTCGGGCGGCGCGTTCCGGCCGGACGACGAGGTCCGGGCGTGGCCCGGCGGCGCGCGGGCGCGGATCCGGCGCGTCGAGGTGCGCGGCCAGGCGCGCGACGCGGCGCCCGCGGGAGAGCGCGCGGCGCTGGCGCTGCAGGGGATCGGCCGCGCCGAGCTGGCGCGCGGCGAGGTGCTGGCCCTCGACGGCGAGGTGCTGCCGTCGGCGGCGATCGAAGCCGAGGTGACCTGGCTGGCGGCGGCGCCCGCGCCGCTGGCGGCCAGCGCGCGCCTCACGTTGCACGCGCTCACCACGCAGGAAGAGGCGCGCGTGCACCTGCTCGGCGCGCGCGGGCTCGAGCCCGGCCAGACCGCGTTCGCGCACCTGCGGCTCGGGCGGCCGGTGGCGCTTCTGCCCGGCGACCGCTTCGTGCTGCGCGGCGACGGCGGCGGCCGGACGCGGACGTGGGGCGGTGGGCGCGTGCTGCGGGTGCTGGTCTCGCCGCGCCGCCGTCGTCCTCTGCGCGCGCTCGAGCGGCTGCGCGCGCTCGCCGCTGCCGGCGAGGACGAGCAGGCGCGCCTCGAGCTCGACGCCGCCGGCACCGGCGGGCTGACGCGCGCCGAGCTGGCCGCGCGGGTGGGCGTGCCGTCCGCCCGTCTCTCCGGCACGCTCGATCGGCTGCTGTCGCGGCAGGCGGCGCTGGCGCTGGACGGGCAGGCCGGCCGCCTGCTGGGCGCGGGCGCGCTGGCGCGCCTCGAAGGCGCCATCCGCCGGGCGCTGGCCGCCGCGGCGGCCCCACCCGCGCGCGAGGTGCTGCGAACCTCCGTGCCCGGCGCGCGCGGGCTCGACGCGCGCGGCTTCGCCGCCGTGATCGCCGCGCTCGTGCGGCGCGGCCGCCTCGCCGAAGTCGACCAGACGGT
Source organism: Polyangia bacterium (assembly GCA_036557265.1). Taxonomy (GTDB): domain Bacteria; phylum Myxococcota_A; class Polyangia; order Fen-1088; family Fen-1088; genus JADGRB01. Next base: position 3,501 of record DATBHU010000568.1, on the reverse strand, counting down.
CCGGCTGCCCGGACAGGCGCCGGGCAACGACGCCGGCAACGACGCGCTGGCCGCCCGCGTGCTCGGCGCGCTGGGCGCCGCGGGGCTGACGCCGGCGGGCCCGGCGGAGCTGGCCGCCGCGCTCGGGGCGCCGGCGCCCGCCGTGAGCGCCGTGCTCGCGCGCGCGATCCGGCGCGGCGAGGCGGTCCCGGTCGGCGCCCTCGTGTTCGCGCGGCCCGCCGTCGACGACCTGCGCGAACGATTGCGCGCGTTCCTCGCGGCGCACGGCGTGATCACCACGCAGCAATGGAAGGCTCTGGTGGGCCAGTCGCGCAAGTACGCCATCCCGCTGGCCGCGCACTTCGACGCCGAGAAGGTCACGCTGCGCGTGGGCGAGGTCCGCCGCCTGCGCTGACGAGACGAATGAAGTCAGGAGAGCAGCGCGGGCCCCTCTCCCTTGCCCTCTCCCCGCTGCGCGGGGCGAGGGCAAACGGTCGCGTCGAAATCGGGGGTGCCCAGCATTGCGGGACGCGGGCGGCCGTCGCTACGCTCGCGGCGGAGGTGCTTCCGGCGCTGGTGTCCGGCTCGGTCTTCAAAACCGACGGGGCCCTGCTGCACGCGGGGCCCGGCGGGTTCGATTCCCGTGCGCTTCCGCCGCGAGGTCACCATCGATCACAGCGAAGAAATCGACGTCGGCGGCCTCGCGCTGGGCGCCGGCGCGCTGGCCCTCGTGCGCCCGCGGCTGGAGGCGCTCGCGCCGGGTGAGCGCCTGGTCGTGACGGCGCGCGAGCAATCGCTCGGCGACGACCTGCGGGGCTGGTGCAGCCGGCAAGGTCACCGCTTCGTCGGCTCCGAGACGGACCCGCGCGGCGGCCAGCGCCACTGGCTGGAACGGGGCGCGACGGGCCGCCGCGTCCGCCCGGACGGCACCGGCGCCGCCGGCCCGCGCGTCGGGCGGCTGGGACTGGACGCGCGCATGGCCCTGTTCCCGCCGCCCGAGCCAGTGAGCGCGCGCGCGTGGCAAGGGCTGCGCGGATCCGAGCTGGAGCGCGGCGCGGGCGTGCGCGCGCCGCAGGTCCTGCGCGCGCCGGGCGGCGCGCCCTGCATCCCGCCCGAGACCGGACGTCTCTACGAGCAGGCGCTGGCGGCGCAGTGGGATCCCCGCACGGCGATCCCGTGGGCGCAGGTCGCGACGCTCGCCCCCGCTCAGGCGTGGGCCCTCAACCAGATCATGACGTTCCTCGCCGAGAACGAGCTGGTCGCCCTGCAGGTGCCGGCGGCGACGGTCGCGGCAGTCCACCCGGTCCACGCCGAGCTGGCCATGCTGCTCGCGCTGCACATGGCCGACGAGGCGCGCCACCTGGATGTCTTCGTGGAGCGCGCGCGCCTGACCGGCGAGGCGCCCGGGGCGTCTTCCGCGACGACGGGCCGCTCGCTCGCGTCGCTGCGCGAGGTCGGCGACCCGACGGAGGCGACGTTTCTGCTGTCGGTGCTCGGCGAGGGGACGTTCCTCGACCTGCTGTCGTTCGTGGAGCGACACGCCCCCGACGAGGCGACGGCCGCGATCGCGCGCCGCACGCGCGCCGACGAAGCCCGCCACGTCCACCTCGGTCTGGCGTGCGTGCGCCACGCGCTGGCGACGGGCGCCTCGTCCGCCGGCACCCTGGTCGCCGCCGTCGAGCGCCGCGCCGCCCGCATCGGCTCCGACGAGCTGCCGCCCGCGCTGCAGGACGCCCTCGTGCTCTACGCGGCGGGCGGTCCGGCGCCCGACGACGTCGCGCGCGGCCATGACGCCTTCCGGGTGCTGCTCGACGACGTCGCGCGCGGCCTCGCCAAGCGGGTCGCGCACCTCGGCCTGTCGCCCGCCGACGCCGAGCGCCTGGCGCGGCTCCACACGCCGTCGTTCATGTAGCGCGTCGCGCCCGCGAGTCCGCGTCGAGACGCGCGGAGCTCATTTTGCGTTTTTTCGGAAAACGTTTCGGGAACGTTCTGGAAAAGGTTCGCCCGGGCCGCGACGCGATCACTTTTCTTGGCCCGCTTTCGCTCCAGCTCCGTAGGGAGGAGAGCCGCGACGCGTTCGTCCGCGGCGGATCACAGTCCACGTACAGGAGCGAACCATGTCGCATGCCTCTCTTCCACCCTCACGCCGCGCGCGGCGGGGGCTCACGCCCGCCCTGCTCTTCTCCGCCACGGTGTCGATTGTCTGGTCGGCGCCGCGCGAGGCGGCCGCCCAGTTCATCTCCGGCTGGGGCGAGGTCTCCCCGCTGGCGAGCGAAGTCTGGCCGTCGCTCACGCCGTCGACGACGGAGAACACGATCGTCGCGATCCCTCCCGACCGGACCGGGTGCGGGAGCGACGGCGGCGTGATCATCGCCCGCGGCGACAAGGCCAACGGCGCGCTGGTCTCGGCCAACACCCTGAGGTGCGCGTCGAGCTCGCCCGCGTGCATCACGATGACGAGCGATCTCCGGACCGCGCACGGCATCCCGCCCGGCGTCGAAGACCACTTCGAGGAGACGTCCCACAACGACATCGCGCGGTTGAATGACGGGACGGTGCTCATCGCGCGCTCGCTGGTCCGCTACTCGCCGGCGGCGCCGTCCAATCGGCGGGGCATGGTGGCGTTCTTCAGCTCGAACGACTGCGGCGGCTCGTGGCAAGAAGCCTCGCAGCTCGATCCGGCCTCGATTCCAGGCACCGACGACTTCGGGCAGGGAATTCTCTACGCCGATCCCTGGAGCTCTCGCGTCTACTACGTCGTCCGGAACAACCCGACACCCACCTTCGTCTTCGTCTCCACCGACGGCGGCTACAGCTGGAGCGATCCGTTCCCGATCGGCGCCAGCGACAGCGGCTATCGCGTCACCAGCATGCCGTCGGGGACGACCTACTTCCTGGGCACGTTCCAGACCACGACGGAGCTCTATCAGTACGAGCCGGGCGGCGAGCCGAGCTTCCTGGACTTCGGCGTCCGTGACGTCGCGACGGGGCTCGGCCAGATCGGCGACATCGGCATCAGCCGCGTCGGTCAGTTGCCGGACGGCGACTACCTCCGCATCGTCTATCCCGTCAGGCTCTCACCGAGCAACCAGGTCGCGCTCCGTTACGAGGTCGTCCAGGTGGCGAACGGGAGCGCGTTCTCCATGCGGAGCTCGAACATCACCGGCACGGGCCACATCGTCGGGGCGACGTTCGTCGACACCGACCGGTTCGAGCTGCCGACCGCGGCCGTCGAGAACGGGGCGCTCCTGTACTGGCAGGAGCAGAGCTGCGTCGGCGGCGGGCCCGGCTACCAGATGAACGGCAAGCTGGTGCGCGACCTCGACAACTGGACGGCGCCGCTGGTGATCGATTCGAAGAGCACCGACTGCGGCGGCTTCGGCGCGAACCCGCCCGTCAACCCGCAGGGCGACTTCGGAAGGGGCGCGTTCGTCTACGATCCGAGCCTGCGCACGCTCGACTTCCTGGCGCACTGGACCGATCTCAGCCCGACCAGCGGGTCGACGCCCGGCTCCGCCGTGC
>DATBHU010000567.1:0-8145 GCA_036557265.1 Polyangia bacterium | reverse complement strand
GCGGCCACCCCCGCCGCCGCTCGCGCCACCGCGTCCGCTTCCGCCCGTGGCGCCAGCGCTTCCCGCGGCGCCGCCCGCGCCCGACGTGCCGCCCGCTCCCGAAGCGCCGGCCGTGCCGGAGGTGCCGGCGGTGGCCGTGCTGCCCGCGCCGCCCGCCGCGCCGGTCGTTCCCGCGCCGCCCGCCGCGCCGGTCGCTCCCGCGCCGCCGCTCGCGCCCGCCGCGCCGCTCCCTCCCGCGCTGCCCGTGACGCCGCCGCGGCCCGAGCCGCCGCCGGTCCCGGTTTCGCCGCCGCCCGCGCTCGAGCAGGCGACGGACGCGCACAGCGCCGCCAGCGCCAGACCGCGGAGCCCCGACCCGTGCCTCATTGCGCGCATGCCAGCGTCCTTTCCACTGATCGAATGAATCGCCGCGGCCCGCGAAACTCGTGGCGTCAACGCGGCCGCGGCCACGGAATCTTCGGGTCGGCGGGCAGCGCGCGGCCCGCGTCCGCGAGCAGCTTGCGGCAGCGCGCGCAGAAGTCGTACTCGCGATCGCAGGTCGCGACCCGCCCCTCGGCGTCCTCCATCAGGCAGCCCCGGTTGGGACAGTGCTCGAGGCCGAGGGTGTGGCCGGTCTCGTGCACCGCGACCTTCGCCAGCCGCTCGCGCGCGTGCGCGGGGCCGCGCGACTTCATGGCGCAGCGGAAGCGCGAGATGACGCTGGAGCGGCCGTCGATGCGGCCGAGGCCGAGAACGCCCCAGTCGTACACCGTGCCCTTGGTCGTCGAGATGTCGGTTCCGGTCAGGCCCATGATGCGCTTCCCGTTTCGGGGCAGCCGCCCATCGAGAAAATCGAGCAGCTTGTCGGCGCGGTAGCGCCGGCGCGGCGCGTACCACGCCTCGGCGGGCAGCGGGGCCGACGGCAGCGCCTTGACGGGGATCCCGACGATCCCCTGCAACGCCGTCAGCACCAGCGCGACGTCGTCGGCGGGCAGCTCGTCGCCGAGCGGCTGCAGGCACAAGAAGCTGCGTTCGAGGTCGCGCTCCGGAGCGCACTTGTCGTCGAGCCCGCACGTGAGCGCCAGCGCGCGCCCGAACGGCGCGCCGGCGGCGGCGCCTGCCGCCATGCCGAGCAGCGTCCGGCGCGTCACCCCGCGCCCGCGCGCCGCCGGCATCGTCACTTCATGGTCGCGCCGATCCAGACGAACAGCGCGGCCAGCGCGACTGTCAGCGCGATCAGCGTCAACGGCGAAACCTTGATCTCGATCGAGAACGGCCGCCGCACCCACTGCCAGACGGTCAGCACGCGCGGCTCCGCCAGCCGCGTCATCACGCGCGCCACCAGCGCCGGCGGCGGCTTCACGTCGCGCAGCGACGACAGCTCGTGAATCGGCTGCTCGGTGACGTCACTGCTGTGGGCCGGGCTCGGATATGTTCCGCTCATCGCATCTGCCTCAGCCCGGACGCCGTCAGCCCCTGGCTCTCGATGATCTCGCGCAGCATGGCGCGCGCGCGCACCACCCGGATCTTCAGCGTCGTGACGGGCAGCTGCAGGACGCCGCGGATCTCCTCGTAGGACAGCTCCTCCGCGTCCTTCAGCACCAGCACCTCGCGGTACTTGGTCGGCAGCGACAGCAGCGCCACCTCCAGCTGCGCGCGCCGTTCGTCGCCCGCCGCGTTCGCCTCGGGCGTGGACGGATCGTAGGCGAACGCGGCCTCGCCGCCGCCCACGTCGTGCTCGAGCGGCTGCTCGGTGCGCCGCTTCGACTTCAGCACGTCCTTCGATCGGTTGACCGCGATGCGAAGCAGCCAGGTCGAGAACGCGTGCGAGCGCCCCTCGCCGTCGAAGCGATCGAGCGCGTTGAACGCGTCGACGAACGCCTGCTGCGCGATGTCCTCGGCGTCGGCGCGGCTGCCGAGCATGCGCAGCGCGACCGAGAACGCCAGCCGCTGGTAGCGCTGCACGAGCGGCCGGAAGGCTTCGACCTCGCCCTCCAGGCAGCGCGCGATCAGCGATTCCTCTTCCTCGTCGCGCCGCGCGGCGGCACGGATCTCGGCGAGCTCGGGCGACGCGAGGAGCGACGCGGAGACAGCCCCGCTGTCGTCCGGCAACACGATTGTCGACGCCCCCGATTGATCCACCGAACGCACCTCCTCAGATTACCGTGAAACCCGATAAATGGCTCCTATACTGTCGAAAATGAAAGGCAGTCTCCGGGCGCGCCAGATTGCCGCCGCGACGGCCGCCTGCCTGCTGTTCGCCCCGGCTGCGGGCCGTGCGGTGCCTGACGGTTCGTTCTGGGGAAAAGTCGCGGGCGCCGCCCCGGCGGCTCACGCCGGCGACGACGACGACATCGCGGCGCTGCTCGAACGCGTCGACGCGGACGAGACGGCGGGCCGCCTGGACGCCGCGTGCGCGCGGCTGGAGAAGGCGTTGCCGCGCTACACGGGCGCGGAGCGGAACGCGGCGTGGTTCCGGCTCGGCATCGTGCGCTCGCGGCTCGGGCGCTATCGCGAGTCGGCCAGCGCCTACGCCGCCATGGTCGCCGACGGCGCCGCGGATTCGGCCGTCTACTCCAATTTCGCCGAGGTGCTGATGGCGGCGGGGCGGCTGCACGACGCGGAGGCGCGCTACCGCGACGCCATCTCGGCCGCGAGCGATCTGGCCGTCGGCGAGCGCCGCGAGCGCACGCATGAGCTGGCGCTCGCCTACTACGGGCTGGCGGTGGCGCTCGATCGCGACGAGCAACCGGCGGCCGCGCGCGAGGCGATGATGCGCGCGCTGGCCCACGACCCGACCGCGTCCGTGCTGAAGGTGGCGGCGACGTCGGGTGGGGATCTGTTCTTCGTCCCGGAGGGCGACGTCTTCTACTACCTGGGGCTGGCCGCCGAGGTGGAGGGGCGCGACGGCGACGCGGAGTCGGCGTTCCAGGAGTTCATCGCGCGCGCGCCGCACGGCCGCTGGGTGCGCGCCGCCAACGCGCACCTCGCGCGCAAGCCCGGGCCCGGTCAGCGGCGGGTGGCGGGGACGGGCGGGGTGGTGCCGCGCGTGCTGGCGCACGCGACGGTGCTGGCGGCGGGCAGCATGGCGGCGCCGCTGGTGGACGCCGCGTGGCGCGACCAGCTCGGCATCCTCGACGACTGTCTGGACGGCGTGCGGCTGCCGTCGCACACGACCGTGCGCTTCGCGATCGAGATGGACGTCGACCGCCGCGGGCGGCCGACGCGCGTGATCGTCAAGGCCCCGGCGCCGTTCGACGAGCGCTTTGCGCGGTGCGTGGAGTCCGCGACGACGCAGCGGCTGCGCCTGTCCCTGCTCGGACCGGCGTCGCTGACGCTGGCGCGCACCGAGATGGTCGTCGGCACGCCGTAGCCGCTCCGCGCTCCGCGGCCCGCGCGCGCGATGACGCTGTAGCCAGAGACGAGCCTGGCGGGGTATACGGGGAAAGTCGTGCGCAGCGCGAAGCCGCGTTACATCGCCGTCGAAGGGCCGATCGGCGTGGGCAAGAGCAGCCTCGCCGAGATCCTGAGCCACGAGCTGTCGGCGCGGATGCTCCTCGACGAGCAGGCCCAGGCGAACCCGTTCCTCGGAGCGTTCTACAAGGATCAGCGGCGGCACGCGATGTCGGTGCAGCTGTTCTTCCTGCTCCAGCGCTACGCCCAGCAGGGCGAGCTGGCGCAGGGCGACCTGTTCTCGCGCGGCGGCGTGGTCACCGACTACATCTTCGCGAAGGATCGCCTGTTCGCGACGCTGAACCTGTCGCAGGACGAGCTGACGCTCTACGACCGCATCTACCAGATGCTGAAGGTGCGCACGGTGACGCCGGACCTGATCGTCTACCTGCAGGCGCGCACCGACGTGCTGCTGGACCGGATCCGCCGGCGCGCGCGGCCGGAGGAGAAGCCGATCCGCCCCGAGTACGTGCAGGAGGTCGCGCAGGCCTACGCCGATTTCTTCTTCAACTACAACGAGGGGCCGCTGCTGATCGTCAACGCCTCGGACATCGACTTCGTCGGCAACGCCGAGCACCGCCGCGAGCTGATCGACGTCATCCAGAAGGCGCCGCCCGGCACCAGCCACTGGAGCCGGGGATAGACGGCGGGCGCGGGCGCCCGGCATGAGCGCGCTCGAGCTCCCGGCAGCGCTGAAGGAGCTGGTCGCGGCCGGCGCGTGGCCGCTGACGGAGCAGGAGGCGAACCGCCAGAACCTCGCTGCTGCGCCCATCCCGGCGGCGCTGGTGCAACGGCTCGTGCCTGGCGAAGACCAGATCTACCTCTTCCGGCCGCCGTTCCGGACCATCGCCGAGCGCTGCGCCGGGCCGGAAGCCAAGTTCTGGCGGGAGTTCGGCGCGCTGCAGGAGATCGATCCCGCGCGCGCCGTGGTCATCGGCGACTTCGGTCTCGGCTCCGACGCCGTCATCGTCCTCGACTACCGCGCGCCGGCCGAACCGTCGCTGATCCGTCTCGCGTGGACGGGGGGCGAGCGCCGCCCGCGCTGGGTGCCGTTCTTCGACACCTTCGCGGCCTTCGCGCGCGCGTTCGACCTCGCTGGGGGTCGCTGGCGTTAGACTGGCAGCCGAGAACCGGAGGGGCGGATTGGTGTCACCCGTGTCGATGGCAGCTCGGTTTCGAATCGCCTGGCTCGTCGCCGCGGGCCTGGTCTTCGTCGCGGGCGACGGTCGAGGCGATTCGGTGCGGCCGAAGTGGGTCGCCTGGATGGACGCGGCCGTGGCGCGTCTGCCGAAGGCGGCGGCGCCGCGCGGGGCGCCTGCTGAATGGGTCACCGTCCATACGCCCGACACGCTGCCGCTCCGCCTCGGTGCGGCGTATCGACCGCGGAACGGTGGCTGCTGGGAGAAGCACGTCGATCGATGGCCGGGCCCCGGCTGGCGTGACGTCTGCGTGCATCGCGAGGATCCGACGGACGAAGGGGGATTTCGCATGCGCCCCGCGCCGGTCGATCCCAACATGGAGGATCAGCACCGGTCCGAAGTCTGGCGCGCGGAGACGTTCAGCGTCGGCGGCAGGCGCGTGGTGGTCGAGCGCGCCCTGGTGAGCGGCGGAATCGAAGGGGCGCGCCGGCAGCGTCGGCTCGTGGCCCACATCGAGCTGGGCGGCGACGAGCTGGCGATCCTCAGCGGCAGGACCGGCGACGACGGCGGATACGACGAGCTGCTGACGATCGCCGGCACGGTGGGCCCGCCCCATCTGGCGACGGAGGCCGAGGTCGTCGCGCGCGCGGAGGCCTACGTGCGCGTCAACGGATACGTCGATCCCGCCGACGCGAATTCGAAGCTGGTGATTGACGAGCCGCCCGACGGTGTGACGCGCGACGTGTTCATCGCGCGGCGCGCGCACGATCTCTTGCCGCAGGCGTGCGGGGTGATGCGCAAAGTTCGCGACGGTTTCGCCTGGGGCTGGCACGTCGTCTTCTGCTACGACCCGCGAAAGTTCAAGTCGGGGCAGGGGTCCATCCGCGTCGTCCAGACGGACGTCCTCGGCAACGGCGCGTTCATCCCGGGGCCGCCGCCCCCGGGGAACACGTCGATGGCCAGCGCAGGGGTCAAGCGCCTGCCCGGGATGGACGACTTCGAGCGGCTGCGCGGCGCCGGCCGTCCGACTTCGCGCTGACGGCGTATTGTAGAAGACGACCACGATGGGCTGGGCGAGCGGGTACATCGAGCAGCTGCGGCGGGGCGATACGGTGTCGTTCCGCCCGCGCGGGCACAGCATGTCGCCCAAGATCGAATCGGGGCAGCTGTGCACCGTCGCCCCGGCGGACCCCGGGAAGGTGGTGGTGGGCGATATCGTGCTCTGCAAGGTGAGGGGGTCGGAATATCTGCATCTCGTGAAGGCGATCCAGGGCGGCCGCTTCCAGATCGGAAACAACCGCGGGTTCGTCAACGGCTGGGTCGGCTCGAGCGCCATCTACGGACGCCTGCTGCGCGTCGAGCCCTGACGGAGCGCGGTGATGGGCGTCGTGCGTCGATGGTGACGATCCTGAACGTCGCGTCGTGGGGCGCGGTCGCCGCGCTGGCGGTGGCGATCGCGGCGGCGGTCAGCCGCCGCTGGCGTCTGGCCTTTCTTCTTTCGCGGGTCGTCGCCGTCGCAGGACCGCTCGTCCTCGCGGCCAGCCTGATCCCTTTCGTCGTCGCGCCGCTCGCCGGGGACGCGGGCTCCGACCCATCGGCGCGAGCCGCCACGCTCGCCGGCGGCGTCTCGAACGGCCTCAACTGCGGCGTGCTCGCCTTCGCTGCCGCGCTGCCGGCGATGGTGGTCTGGGCGCTCGCCCGCCGGCGCGTCCGGGCCGGCCGGTGAAGCCATGGCCCATGCGCCACGGCGGCGTATCGTCGAGGGCGATAGCTGCCAAGCTGATCGACATCGAGCGGAAGCGGCTCGAGAAGGAGATGCGGCAATGACGGAACGTCGCAGCGAGTTCACCCTGGCGAGCGGGCGCGCGATCCAGCTGTTCTCCCTGAAGCAGTGGGACGAATACGCGTGGGTCCTGGAGGGGCTGCCGACGCGCGAGCGCAACGACGCGGCGCTGGCGCGGCTGGTGGCGGAGGCGCAGCAAGAGGACGGGCACGATCCTTTTCTGATCGTGCCCGTTCAGAAGCCGATCGCCTACGAGGGGCGCTATCCCTTCGGTGAACCGGCCGCGCTGCCGGAGATCGGCTGCATCGGCCGATTCCGCTCGCTCGGCCCCGCGCGCGATCTGGGCGCCGACTACTCCGCGCTGACGGTCATCTGGTTCCAGGAGCACTACGCGTTCCCGATCGACGCGGAGGTCGAGCGCGCCATCGTCGCCGTCGACTGGGACAGACTCGCGATCGATCGTGAATACTGATGCAGGTGGAAAACGAAACATGAGCGAGACACGCAGCCCCCTGGAAGCACCGGTCCTGGTCGGCGCCGAGGTGACGTTGCGGCCGATCACCCTCGACGACGCGAGGCCGCTCGCCGCGGCCGCCGCCGAGTCGCGCGAGCACTACCGGCTGAGCGTCGTGCCGGAGGGCGAGGGTGCGATGCGCACCTACGTCGATCGGTTCCTCCGGCAGCAAGCCGCCGGCGACCGCCTCCCGTTCGTCACGGTGTGGCGCGGCCGGGTGGTCGGCTCGACCAGCTTCATCGACCCGCGGATCTGGGCGTGGCCGCCCGGATCCGCGCTGCAGCGAACCGATCGACCGGACGTCGTGGAGATCGGCAGCACCTGGCTGGCCGCATCCGCTCAGCGGACGCGGTGCAACAGCGAGGCGAAGCTGCTGATGCTCGCGCACGCGTTCGAGCGCTGGGAGGTCCACGCCGTCTTCTTCAAGACCGATGTGCGCAACGAACGGTCGCGCCGCGCGATCGAGCGCCTCGGGGCCACCTTCGATGGCATCCGGCGGGCCGACATGCCGGGCGCCGACGGGACGGTGCGCAACTCGGCCTGGTATTCGATGACAGCGCCCGAATGGCCGTCGATCAAGGCGCAGCTGCAGCGACGGCTGGCGGGCGCGGGCGTGGCCTCCGATCGTTGAGCCACGGATGCACCCGTCCCGGCACTTAGCCGGTGCTATGCGCTCGCTTGGCTTGTGCTCCGCCTGGCTCGTGGTGTGCGCTGCGGCTTGTGCCGCCTCCGAGAGCGGCGCGAAGCCGGACGGGGGGACGGCGGGGACAGCCGGCACCGCGGGAACGGCGGGGACAGCCGGCACGGCGGGCAGCAGCGGCACGGGCGCGGGCGGGACGGTGACGACGGGCACGGCGGGCGCGACCGGCACCGGCGGAAGCAGCGCCGGCGCGTGCACGACCGACCTGGCGAGCCGGGTCCGGATCACGGAGATCGACGTCGGCGCGGCGTACGCCTACAACGAGGTCGACAACAACGGCGCGAACCTGGGCCTGACGCCGCTGGCGATCTCGCCCATCCCGGGCGGCGGCTCGCGGCTGGCGTTCCTCGGCAAGACGGACGGGATGGTCCACGTCGTCAACCTGGACGCGAACGATCAGGTGACGGCGGGATCGTTCGGGCTGGCCGGCTACGATGTGCAGGACATCTACGCCGACGCGACGGGGGGCGTGCTGCTGATCAGCCGGTCGGCGATGGGCTCGACGGCGAACAACAACTGCGGCGACATCAATCACCTGTGCGGGCTCGTCGCGAACTACCCGACGGCGGCGTCCTGT
>DATBHU010000566.1:0-10632 GCA_036557265.1 Polyangia bacterium | reverse complement strand
CCGCCTGGCTGGCGCCGCTGTTCTCGCTGTCGACGGTGTCGTTTCCGCTGTGCGTGGTCTGGCTGGCCTACTCGTTCCCCGAGCCGCCCCGCGCCGGGCGCCGCGCCCTGCGCGCGGTGGTCGTCGCGTTCACGGTGTGCGGGGTGATCGCCGCCGTCGTGCTCGCGCTCGGGCCGTACCTCTCGTTTCCGCGGCGCCTGGATCTGCGCGCGCTGCGCGGCATCGTCGTGGCCGTCGCGCTGTCCAGCCTGCTGGTGCTGGCCATCAGCATCCTGGTCCGCCTGCGCGGCGAGCGCGGGCGCCGCCGCCAGGAGCTGCTGTCGTCGGCGCTGGGGCTGGCCGCGGTCCCCGTCCTGATCGCGATCGGGTTCGTGATGGCGCTGGCGTCCGCCGCGTCGATCATCCACATCGTGCTCCCCTTCCTGGTGCAGCTGATGCCGCTGTCGGTCGGCTACGCGCTGATCCGGCACAATGTGTTCGAGACCTCGGCGGTGCTGAACCGGCGCCTGCTGGTGGTCCCGGTGCTGACCGCCGCGCTGGTGGTGGCGATCATCGTCTGGCTCGTGCTGCGCGCCGCCGTGCACAGCGAGCGCTCGGCGCTGGCGGTGCCCTGGATGGGCGCGCTGGTGATGTTCTTCCTGCTCGTCGCGCTGGGCGCGCGCTTCTCGGGGCGCCTGTTCTTCGCGGCGACCGCCCGCTTCCGCCCGACGCTGCAACAGCTGGCCGACGATCTCGCCTCGAAGGGCGACGCCGGCGAGATCGGGCGCTCGATCCAGGCGGCGGTGATGCGCTGGCTGCCGACCGAGCAGGCCGACGTGCTGGCCCCCGCCGATCTGGATCGGCTGCCGCACCGCCCGCCCGGCGTCAACGCGCTGATGGACGCGGGCACGGCGGTCTGGACCACCGAGCCGCACTGGCAGCGCCACCTGCTGGTGCCGATGCGCTCGCAGGGCGGCCTGCGCGGCGTGCTGAAGCTGGCGCCCAAGCACGAGGCGGCGCTGTACACGCGCGAGGATCTCGAGCTGCTCGAGACCATCGCCAGCCTCGGGGCGGTCGCGCTCCACAACGCCGAGGTGTTCGCCGAGCTCGAGGCGATTCGCCGCCTCGAGGCCGACGTCGCGCGCGACGACAAGCGGCTCACCCTCGGCATGCTGGGCGCCGAGATGTCCCACGAGATTGCCTACCCGCTGAACTTCCTCCGCTACCTGCTGCGCGAGGGCAACGGCGGCACGCCCGTCGACGCGCGCGATCTCGAGGCGGCCCGCGAGGAGATCGGCCGCCTCGAACGCATGTTCGCGACGCTGCGCCGGCTCAAGATCCCCGAGCCGCAGACCGCGCCCGTGCTGGTGCTGCCGCGCGCGCGCCGTGCGCTGGATCTCGTGCGCGAGATCGTCGAAGCCAGCCGGATCGCGGCGACCATCGACATCCCGCCCGACCTGGTGGTCGTCGCGGAGCCCGATCGGCTGGTGCAGATCTTCGCCAACCTGTTGCGCAACGCCGTCCAGGCGGTGCCGGCCGGGTCAGCGGTCGGGGTTCGCTCCCGGGCCGACGGCGACGGCCGCACCTGGCTCGAGGTGTGGGACGAAGGCCCTGGAATCGCGGAGGAAATCGCAAGCGCGATCTTCGATCCGTTCGTCAGCAACAAGCAGGGCGGGATGGGGCTCGGACTGGCGGTCACGCACCGGCTGGTGCGGGCGTTCGGGTGGAACATCGGCGTCCGCCGCGAGGGGGGGCGGACGGTGTTCGGCATCGAGATTCCGCCGGCGCGGTCCGACCGCGGGTACACTCAATCCGTTTCATGAAGGTCCTCATCGTCGACGATCAGGCGAGCGCGCGGCGCGTGCTGTCGGCGATCGTCTCCCGGCTGGAGGGCGGCGCGGACATCGTCGAGGCCGACAGCCTGGCCGCGGCGCGCGTCGCGCTCGACGCGCAGCCGCTCGACGTGGCGCTGATCGATCTGCGGCTCGGCCCCGACGCGCGCAACCGCGACGGCCTGGTGCTGGTCGAGGAGATCCGGGCGCGCACGTCGGTGATTCCGATCATCGTCACCGCGTACCAGGAGGTGGCGGAGATCCGGATGGCGATGCGGGTCGGCGCCTACGACTTCATCCTCAAGGACGATCTGTGCGACGAGCTGGTGCTGCCGGTGCTGACCGGGCTGCGCACGCGCCGGCGCCTGGAGCACGAGCTGCGCGAGCTGCGCGCGCGCCGCCAGGACGCGGAGCCGATCACCGGCCGGCTGGTCGGCGTGTCGCCCGCGATGGAGCTGCTGCGCGAGACGATCCGCCGCGCCGCGCTCTCCGATCGTCCGGTGCTGGTGACCGGCCCGACCGGCTCGGGCAAGGAGCTGGTGGTCGAGGCGCTGCACACGCTCGGCCCCCACCCCGAACAGCCGCTGCTCGATCTCAACTGCGGCGCCATCCCCGAGTCGCTGATGGAGTCGCAGCTGTTCGGCCACGCCAAGGGCGCGTTCACGGGCGCCGACCGCGAGCAGCACGGCTACCTGACGCTGGTCAAGCAGGGGACGCTGTTCCTCGACGAGGTGGCGGAGCTGCCGCTGGTGCTGCAGGCGAAGCTGCTGCGCGTGCTGGAGACCGGCGTGTTCCGGCCGGTCGGTTCGTCCGCCCAGAGCCGCTTCGAGGGGCGCGTGGTCGCCGCCACCCACGCCGATCTGGCCGAACGCGTGCGGGGCGGATCGTTCCGCGAGGATCTGTTCTACCGTCTGAACGTGCTGGCGGTGCGCGTCCCGCCGCTCGGCGAGCGGCGCGAGGACATCCCGGCGCTGGTCGCTCACTTCTGCCGCGAGCAGAAGCGCGCCCTTCGCTTCTCGGAGCCGGCGCTCGATCTGATGGCCGGCGCCGCCTGGCCCGGCAACGTCCGACAGCTCCGCAACCTGGTCGATCGCGTGGCCGCGTTCGCGGACCACGACCTGGTGACGCCCGAGGCGCTGGCGCCGTTCATCGCCGAGTCGCCGGCGTCGAACACCAACGCGGACGTGCTGGCCGCCGCCGCGCAGCGGATCTTGAGGCTGCCGATCGACAACAAGCTGGAGGCGATCGAGGAGGCCCTGGTCGCCGAGGCGGTCCGGCTGTCCGACGGAAATAAAAGCGGCGCGGCCCGTTTGCTCGGCATGCACCGCAAGGCCGTCAGTCGCAGACTGTAACGAGCCTTCGGAGCGGCCTCCGACGGTTCGGAGGCGGTGGACGGCCGGAAATGGCCGGAAACGACCAGCCGGTGGCCGGAGGTGGCCGAAAACGGCCAACTCCGTCGGGTCTGGACCGCACAAATCGAGGGGTTCACCGTGGCACGATCCCTGCTCTCTCTGCGCGGCGTGTGACCCGCTCGAAGAGGTTAAGTCGCGCCAATTCGTGCAGACTCACCCCTTCACGGGTCTGTTCGAACGGTAGTATCGGCGCGCGTCTCGTGCGGGTCACACACGTACCTCGCGCGCGGCGCTTTCCCCCCGGCTTGTCGTCGCGCGCGAGGTACTCCGCTTAGTCGGCGCGCCGTGGCAAGGCGCCTTGCAGGAGGCCGCCCGGGCCCGGCGCTTTTTCGCACAAAGTTCCTCGCGGAAGAGCCGGCGGGCGTGGTACCGGGAATAGTTAAGAACCATGCCGATTGACGCGGCCCACGCCGACCTGCCGGGGATTTCGTCGCAGGCTGCAATTTACACATTGCACAGGCCGGGCGGCCTGCGGGCGCGCATCCTGACGCTGGGCGGGGCGGTGATGACGCTGGAGGTGCCCGATCGCGACGGGCACCCGGTCGACGTCGTGCTCGGTTTCGACGGACCGGCCGGCTACCTCGACAACCGGCCGTTCCTGGGCGCGCTGATCGGACGCTTCGGCAATCGCATCGCGCGCGGCGAGCTGCCGCTCGACGGGACGATCCACCAGCTCGCCGCCAACGACGGCGCCAATCACCTGCACGGCGGGCCGGGCGGCTTCCACACCGTTCCCTGGCAGGTGCGCGAGGCGACCGACGGCCCCGAGCCGGCGCTCGCCCTGGGCTACGTCAGCCGCGACGGCGAGGAGGGCTATCCGGGGACCCTGGAGGTCGACGCCGTCTACACGCTGACCGCCGAGGGGGCGCTGCGCGTGGACTACACGGCGCGCACCGACCGCCCGACCGTCGTCAATCTGACCCAGCACTCGTACTTCAACCTGGCCGGTCACGCGGCGGGCAGCATCCTCGGACACGAACTCCGTTTGTGGGCGTCGCGCTTCATTCCCATCGATAAAAGTGGGATCCCGATCGGCCCGCCGCGATCCGCGCGCGGGACGCCGTTCGACTTCGAGGCGCCCGTGCCGATCGGCGCGCGCATCGACGCTGAAGACGAGCAGCTGCGCAACGGCGTCGGCTACGACCACTGCTTCGCCGTCGACGGCTGGGACGGATCGCTGCGCGCGATCGCCGAGGTGGTGGAGCCGGTCACGGGACGGCGCATGCTGGTTCGCACGACCGAGCCGGGCGTGCAGCTGTACGTCGGCACGCACCTGGGCGGAATTGCCGGAAAGCAGGGGGCGCGCTACGCGACGCGCACCGGCTTCTGCCTGGAGGCGCAGCACTTCCCCGATTCCCCCCACCGGCCCGAGTTTCCGTCGACGCGGCTCGCGCCAGGGCAGACGTACCGCCAGACGACCGAGTACGTGTTCTCCGTCGAGTAGCGACGCGCGACGAGCTGCAGCCAACGCGCTGCGCCCCAAAATCCGGGAAAGACGCAGGGGGGCAGGGGAACGCCTGAGGTTCGTCGGCGGAAATGCGCGGATCGGTCGCGCTGCGTGCTCGACCGCAGCGGGCAACAGTGTATGCTCCGCCGGTGCCCCCGATGATGAGAGTCGGTGCGCTGCTGGGCCCTGCGTTGTTGGCCGCCCTCGTCGGATGCGGTAACTCGGGAACCCTGCGGGTCACGAAGGTTGCCAGCTCAACGCAGAAGCCGGGCAACCTCGCCTTCTACCTCGACGTGAAGGACAACGGCCGGCCAGTGGCTGGCCTGCAAGAGAAGGACTTCCGTGTCTACGAGGACGGCAAGCTGGTGTCGCCGAAGAAGGGGAAGCGCGCGCTCCTCGACGCCGACGTGGTGAGCGCGAACTTCGCGATCATCCAGGTCGATCTGAGCGGCCCGATGGCCGACTCGGAGTACCTGCCGGAGCTGGCGGAGACAGTCGCGCACTTCGCGCAGGATCTGAACGAGCGGCAGGAGGTCGCCGTCAACGCGTTCGACGGCAACGACGAGGTGGCGCCGTTTCTCGCCTTCGGTTCGGGCAAGGAACAGTTCCGCAACCTCGCCGACGGCCTGCGCAAGTTCCGCCCGCGCAGCCGCAACTCGAACCTCTACGGCGCGGTCTACCAGGGGATCTCGGCGCTGGAAGAGAAGCTCAACAACTCGGCGCTGCCGGACAAGCAGGCGACGCTGATCGTGTTCACCGATCGCGCCGACCTGTCTCACACCGTCGGCATCGAGCAGATGAAGGAGAAGCTGCGCCAGACGGCGGTGCAGATCTACATCATCGGCGTCGGCGAGAAGATCGACCGGACCGAGCTGACGATGCTCGGGCGGACCGGGACGTTCCTGTCGAACGATCCGAAGGCGTTCAAGAAAGGCTTCGAAGAGATCAACAGCAAGCTGGTCAGCCTGGCCGACGGGCGCTACGTGCTGTCGTTCTGTTCGACCAAGCGCAAGGGCAAGCACAAGGTCGAGGTCGCGATCGATACGCCGACCGGCGAGGTGAAGTTCTCGCAGAAGTTCGACGCGGCCGGCTTCAAGAACGGCTGCTCGCCCAAGACCAAGCCGGTGTTCGAAGAGATCGAGGCGATGAAGACCGACGCGGCCACCAAGCAGAAGGAGCTGGACGCGAAGGCGAAGGAGCAGGAGGAGGCGGAAGCCCAGCAGGCGGCGGAGGCGGCGCTGAAGAAGGCCGCGCCGGGCGGCACCAAGGAGG
This sequence comes from Polyangia bacterium, assembly GCA_036557265.1. GTDB lineage: Bacteria > Myxococcota_A > Polyangia > Fen-1088 > Fen-1088 > JADGRB01. The sequence continues at coordinate 4,690 of DATBHU010000566.1, read as the reverse complement.
CGATGAAGGACGGCGGCAAGGCGGGCAGCAAGGACAACGCGAAGGCCGGCGCGAAGGAAGCCGCGAAGACCAGCGCCACGCCGCCCGCGAACGCCAAGCCCGCCGCCGCTCAGAAAGAGGTCGCCAAGGCCGCGCCCCCCAAGGCCGCCGCGCCGGCCTCCGAGCCCGCCGAAGAGGAAGAGGAAGCGCCTCCGCCCCCGAAGAAGGCCGCCTCCGGCCCCGTCAAGCAGGTCATCGACAAGGAGTAGCGCCCCTCCCAAAGGGAGAGGGCGGGGAGAGGGGCGACTTGAGCGCCCGCGCCCTCACGGCCGCCGCTCCTGGTGCCCGCCGAACTGGAACCGCATCGCGGACAGCAGGCGGTTGGCGAAGTCCTCCTCGCCGCGCGACGCGAAGCGCTCGCTGATCGCGGTGGCGAGGATCGGCGCCGGCACGCTCTCGTCGATCGCCGCCTTCAGGGTCCAGCGGCCTTCGCCCGAATCCGAGACGCGCCCGGTGAAGTCGTCCAGCGCGGGGTTGCGCACCAGCGCCGCCGCGGTCAGGTCGAGCAGCCACGAGGCGACCACGCTGCCGCGCCGCCAGACCTCGGCGATCTCGCGCAGGTCCAGGTCGTACTGATAGAGCTCGGGGTTTTGCAGCGGCGCCGTCTCGGCGTCGCGCGGGCGCGCCTCCTTGCCGGCGTTGGCGTGGCGGAGAATGTTGAAGCCCTCCGCGTACGCGGCCATCAGGCCGTACTCGATCCCGTTGTGCACCATCTTCACGAAGTGGCCGGCCCCGCTCGGCCCGCAGTGCAGGTAGCCCTGCTCGGCGGGTGAGGGCGGCCCGCTGCGGCCGGGCGTGCGCGGGGCCGCGTCGGCGGACGGCGCCAGCGCGGCGAAGATCGGCTCCAGCCGCGCCACCGCGTTCGCGTCGCCGCCGATCATCTGGCAGTAGCCGCGCTCCTTGCCCCAGACGCCGCCCGAGGTGCCGACGTCGAGGTAGTGAACGCCCGCCGCGGCCAGCGCCTGGGCGCGGCGGATGTCGTCGCGGTAGTACGAGTTTCCGCCGTCGATCAGCACGTCGTCGCGCGCCAGCAGCGGCGCGATGGCGGCGATCGTGTCGTCGACGCCGGCTGCCGGAACCATCATCCAGATCGCCCGCGGCGGCGCCAGCTTCTGCGCCAGCTCCTGATAGGAGGCGGCGCCGACGGCGCCGTCCTTCGCCACCGCCTGCACCTTCTCCGGGTGACGATCGAACGCGACGATCTCGTGCCCCGCGGCGAGCAGACGGGCGGCCATGTTGGCGCCCATGCGACCGAGCCCGACCACTCCCAGCTTCATCTCACCCTCCTCGCGCGCGTCGCGCGCCCTGTTCAATCCGAAGTCCGAAGTCCGAAGTCCGAAGTCAGAAGTCCTGCGCCGTCGGCCGGATGACCATCTCGTCGATCTCCACCTCGGGCGGCTGCGAGATGGCGTAAGCGATGGCGCCCGCGATCGCGCCGGCCGGGATGGCCACCTTGTAGAACTCGCGGAGGTTCTTGCGCGTCGCTTCCTCGGAGCTGCCCTCTGGCAGCTCGGTCGCGACCGCGCCCGGCGAGATGGCCGTGCAGCGGATGTTCTGCGCGTGCAGCTCCATCCGCAGCCCCTCCGTCAGCATCCGCACCGCGGACTTCGTGGCGCTGTAGACCGCGCCGCCCGGCGCGAACGCCTTGATCCCGCCCACCGAGGCGATGTTCACGATGTGTCCGCTCTTCTGTCGCTGCATGCTCGGGAGCACCGCCGCGACCGCGTAGAGCAGGCCCTTGACGTTGACGTCGATCATCCGGTCCCACTCGTTGACCTTCAGCGCCTGCACCGGCGCGATCGGCATGATGCCGGCGTTGTTCACCAGCACGTCGACGCGCTCGAACGTGTCGAGCGCCCGCTTGACCAGGTCGTCGACGTCGTTGCGGCGGCTGACGTCCGCGACGACCGGGACGGCCTTGCCGCCCGAATCGGTGATCTCCTTGGTGAGCGCGTCGATCCGCTCCTTGCGCCGCGCGCCCAGCACCACCCGGGCGCCCTCGCGCGCCAGCAGCTTCGCCGTGCTCTCGCCGATGCCGCTGCTCGCGCCGGTGATGACCACGACCTTCCCCGCAACGCCTGCCGTTCCCATGCGTGCTCCCCCCGATTCAACGTTGCTACCTTTTTCGATGGATCGGAAGGAGGCGGCCATGACGGACCTCGTGCACTTTCACGTCGAGCAACCGGCCGGCGAGCGCGACCGCTGGGGCGCGCTGTTCCGGCCAATCCTGGCGCTTCCGCACGCGATCATGGTGGGCGGCCCGCTCATCGGCCTGAACCGCCGTGAATGGCGCACCAGCGCGCTCGCGACGGTCGCGGTCACCTGCGCGATCCTCGACTGGTTCGCGATCCTGTTCACGCGCCGGCCGATCGCCGGGCTGCTGCAACTCAAACGCATGTACCTCGGCTGGCGCGCGCATTTCCTCGCGTACGCCTGCTTTCTCCGGGACGAGTACCCACCGTTCGGCGACGGTCCGTACCCCGCCTGGGTCGAGCTGCCCGCCGATCCCGACCAGCGCGACGTGAAGACCGTCGTGTTTCGGTTGTTCCTGCTGATCCCGCACCTGTTCGTGATGGCCTGCCTGTTGCTCGCCCAGGCGGTCGTGGTGCTCATCGCCTGGCTCAGCATCACGTTCACGCGGCGGCTCAACGCCAGCCTGTGGCGCTTCTCGCGCGACGTGATGAGCTACGTGTTGCGCGTCGAAGCGTACGGGCTGTTGATGCACGACTGCTTTCCGTCGTTCTCGCTATCGGCGGAACAGATGGCGGGCGAAGCGGCTGCGCCGGGTGACGCGTGATCGTCAGCGTCCCGTGGAGATCGACGGCGCCTCCGGCGGAAGGTAGTCCTCCCAGCGGCGCAAGCAGTCGACGGACGGGAAGCGACTCAGGCGCCAAGCCGTGCGGCTTGACCGACCGTGTGGACGTCCTGCGCGGCGTCGCGCGCGGCCGAACCAACAAGGAGATCGGCGTTCGCTGTTGGTCAGTCAAGACCGTCCAGCGCCACCTCGAGAGCACCTTGGACAAGACCGGTGTCCGGACGCGGGCGGCGGCGGTGTTCGCGGTCGAGGAGGGGGTGTGTAGGGGCATCGAAGGTTCCGAGATCTTCTCGGGTAAGATGGAAGGATGTCATCCGTCGATGCGATTCAATACGCCTTGTCGCGACCAATCGATTGGGCAGTCTTCGAACGGCTGGTTGTAGAGATTCTGGCCCAAGACGATCTCCCAGTACTCCGCAAGATCGGTGGGGTTGCGGACGAAGGTCAAGATGCAGTTGAAGAGGCCTACTACAAAGCCGAGAAGCCAATTACAGATATCAAGACCGTTGTCCAAATAACGTCCCGCAAGGATCAGAAGCGCAAGCTGAAGGAGACGCTGGAACGTCTGGCTGAGGCAGGCGTAACTGCCGAACTGCTCGTGATGGCGTACCGGCAGCCGGTTGATGCGCGTGTCAGAACCGATCTGCTCAAGGAGGGCAGAGACGCTGGCGTCGCGATAGACATCCGGGACGAGTCCTATTTGTTGGCTCAACTTGGACGGCGCCAGAATGGCCTGTTTGCTCGATACTTTGGCGATGTTCGCGAGCAGATCGAAGTGCTTCTCAATAAAGACGATCCGCTTCGCCTTGCTCCGGATCGCACGTACCGAGCGATGCTAGCGTCACTCGGTGCTTTCGTTGTTAGTCCTCACTCGGCTCTGGCACGGCAAACATTGTTCCAAAAGACAGTCCTTGCGGCGGTCGCGGCGCGGCCCTCGCCGCCTACGATAGAAGAACTCGATGAGCCTTTGAAACAACTGTTGCCGCATGAGCACATTGATCCGGTCCAGTTGCGAACGGCGATCGATGTTCTAGTTAAGAATGACGATTGCACTGTTAAGAATGGTCGCATTCAAATAACGTTGTCCACTGCAGCGACGATGGGGAAGGCGATGGCTGGCGCGACCGAGGCATACGAGCGCCTTCGCGATCATGTTGTTTCTCAGGTCGCGAGAGGTCGCCGTCTCGATGAAGCCTCGAAAGGCTACATAACTCGAAACGTTCGCCGTGCATTACTCGTAATACTTCGGACCTATGGACACCTTGCTGGGGCTGACGCTGAGGCAGATGAGGTCATCACGGACACATCTATCCCCAGGATACTTTCGCAAAGCCTCTCTTCAGAGATCGGAAGAGTTGTGCTTCTCGCGCTACATTCATTCCTTCGGGATGAGAAAAACAGGTCCGCAATTGCGCTGTTTTCGCGCACATACGCGGCGCTCGCACTGCGGAATATCGACCCGCTAGGGCGACGATGGCAGCAAGCAATGCTTTCACGCAGTTGCATCGCTCTCGATACTGATGTCGTTCTTTTCGTCATTGTTGATGAGCTGCCAGAGTCAAAAGCGCTCCAAACATGTCTGAAGAAATTTGTCGAAAACGGGATTCGACTGATTGTTCCGGAAAGCGTCCTCGCCGAAGCGGTTGGTCATATTTCGCGTGCGCCCAAGACCTACCGACGATTTCATGAAAGTCTGCACCGCATGTCTCCAGAAATGGCCGACGGTCACGTGTGGCATGCGGTGGTGAGAGGGTATTACTACGGCCGTCGACTGAATCCCCGGCTTACCTGGGATCAGCACTTTCATAAGTACTTCGATGCGACTCGGGCGCTTGC
>DATBHU010000565.1:0-6249 GCA_036557265.1 Polyangia bacterium | reverse complement strand
GACGCCTGCGTCGGGGCACGGCGGGAGCTCCGGTGGGGTCGGGGCAGGTGGCGGTGGTGCGGGCGGATCTGCAGGTGCGAGCGCCGGCGCCGGCGCGGGTGGATCCGCCGGTGCGGGCGTGGGTGGATTCGCCGGCGCGAGCGCGGGTGGATCCGGCGGTGCGGGCGGTGCGGGCGTGGGCGGATTTGTTCATCCGGGGCTGCTGCACGCGGACGCCGACTTCGCGCGCATGAAGGCGAAGGTCGACGCCGGCGCCGAACCGTGGCTATCGGGGTGGCAGCGGCTCGTCGCCAACGCGCACGCCCAGCTCGCCTGGACGGCGCGGCCGGCGGCGATGATCTACCGCGGCGCCGACGGGACGAACCCGGAGAACTACAGCCAGCTCTACAACGACGCGGCGGCCGCCTACGCGCTGGCGCTGCGCTGGAAGTCTCCGGCGACGCGCGCTACGCCGACAAGGCGATCCAGGTGCTCGACGCGTGGTCGGCGGTGCTGGTCGGCATCGGCGGTACGTCGGACAAGTTTCTCGCCGCCGGGCTTTACGGTTACCAGCTGGCGAACGCGGCGGAGATCATGCGCAGCTACGCCGCCTGGCCGGCGGCGAGCTTCGCGCGCTTCCAGGCGATGATGACGGCGGTCTTCTACGCGATGAACCACGACTTCCTGACCCGCCACAACGGCGCCTGCATCAGCCATTACTGGGCGAACTGGGATCTGTGCAACATGGATTCGATGCTGGCGATCGGCGTGCTCACCGACGATCGCGCCGTCTACGACGAGGCCGTCGCTTACTTCAAGACCGGCGCCGGCAACGGCGCGATCGACAAGGCGGTGGTCACGATCTTTCCCGGCAACCTCGGCCAGTGGCAGGAGAGCGGCCGCGACCAGGGGCACAACACGCTGGGCATCGGCCTGGCGGGCGCGTTCTGCGAGATGGCGTGGAAGCAGGGCGACGACCTCTACGGCTGGGAGGACGACCGCTTCCTCGCCGGCGCCGAGTACGTCGCGCAGTACAACCTCGGCAACGACGTCCCTTACGCGACCTACGACAACTGCGACAACGTCAATCAGACGGTCATCTCGGCGACGGGGCGGGGCGACGACCGGCCGATCTGGGAGCTGGTCTACAACCACTACGTGAACCGGCGCGGGCTGCCCGCACCCAACGTCGCCGCCTACGCGGCGCGCGTGCGCCCGGAGGGCGGCGGCGGCGACTACGGCCCGAACAGCGGCGGCTACGATCAGCTCGGCTACGGCACGCTGACGGCGACGCTCGACCCGATGCCTTGATCGGGTCCGTCCGGCCGCGCCCGGCGCTGCCTTGGCTACGCGTGCCGCGCGCCGACGCGCACCTGGCAGACCTCGAGGTAGCGCGCGGCCGGCCAGTTCAGCGGCGTCGGGTAGTCGGGCGGCAGGCCGCCGAGCTCGAGGATCTGCGCGTCGCGCTTGGCGAGGGCGATGCCGGCGTCGACGTGCTTGACGACGCTGGGGCCGCGGTGCGTGTTCGACGAGATCCAGAGGTGGCCGCCGTCCTCGGGAAACAGCGCGCACGCGGCGGCGATCAGGTCGGGGTAGTCGCGCTTCTGCGCCCACAGCGACGCGCGCGCGCCGGACACCGTCGGCGGGTCGAGGATGATGACGTCGTAGGCGGCGCGGCGCTCGCGCTCGGCGTCGAGGAAGCGGAACACGTCGGACACCTCCCAGCGGTGGGCGGCGGCGTCGCGGCCGGAGAGCGCGAAGTTGGCGCGCGCCCAGGCGAGCGGGCCGGCGGCGAGATCGACGCTGGTGACGGCGGCCGCGCCGGCGCGCGCGGCGGCGACCGACAGCGCGCCCGTGTACGCGAACGTGTTGAGCACGCGCTTGCCGCGCACGAAGCGCGCCAGCCCGGCGCGGTGCTCGCGCATGTCGGTGAACAGGCCGACGTTGATGCCGCCGCGCAGGTGGACCTCGTACGGCACGCCCGACTCGCGCACGATCAGCTTGTCGGGCGGCGTCTCGCCCACGACGTCGTCCTTGGCGCGTTCGGGCTGGTTGCCGGAGCCCTTGAGCCGCGTCTTCAGCACGGCGCCCGCGAGCGGCAACCCGGCGGCCGGCAACAGCTCCAGCGCGGACTGCGCGAGCAGGCGGGCGTGCCCGAGCAGTCCGCGCGACAGCGCCGTCACCACCGCGAACGCGCCGTAGACGTCGACCGCCAGGCCCGACATCCCGTCGCCCTCGGCGTTGAACAGCCGGTACGCGGATTCACCGTCGGCGAGACCGAGGGTCCGGCGCAGGTCGAGCGCGGCGGCGAGCTTGCCGCGCACGAACGGGGCGTCGGGCGCGCGCGCGTCGTCGCCGTGCGACCAGACGCGCACGAGCTCGTTCTCCGGATCGGCGACGCCGATCGCCCGCGCGGCGCCGCGCCCGTCGAGCAGGCGGATGGGACGCCCCGGTTCCAGATCGCGCGTGCTCTCGACGTCCGCCAGCGCGAGCTGCGGCGGGCGCGCGTCCAGGCGCTGCGCGCCGTTCGCGGTCAGGGTGACGCCGAGGAGCGGCATGGCCGCGCATGATAAGCGGCCGGCGTTCCCGAAGGGCGCCGAAAGCCCTTCCGATTCGCGCGACGTCAGTCGCCGAAGCTGACGGCCAGCGCGGCGCCGAGGCTGTCGGCGGCGCTGGTCTCGCCCTGGTAGGCGACGTCGAGGTGGGTGTAGCGGAGCAGCAATGCGAGGCCGAACTGGTGCTTGAACCAGCGGCAGGCGCCCCACTCCACCACGGCACCCCATTTGCTGCTGACGGTTTCGCCGGCGCCGGTGAGATCGGTCGATACGACCTTGCCCGGGCCGCCGCGCAGGAAGGTGAACCAGCGGCCGTGCAGCCGCAGCGTCGTCTGCGCGAACGCCGAGACGGGATAGCGCGAGAACGAGGCGCCCGGCATGAAAAGGCCGCTGGCGGCGGTGGAGTCGTACTTGTAGCCGAAGCTGAAGCCGACGCCGAGGCCGAGGCGGTCGCGGAACCAGAGCGGCGTGAAGCTGCCGACGGCGTTCACCAGGCCGCCGCTGCCGGCCTTGAGGCCGGTGGCGCCGTAGTTGGCGGGGCGCCCCAGATCGTCGCCGCCCGTCTCGTAGCCGAAGTCAAGCTCGATCACGATGTGGGGGCGGTAGTCGCTCGGCGGCGGTGCGGCCGGTGGCGTCTGCGTCGCCCCGGTCTGCGTGCTCGGCGCCGGCACGAGCGGCGGCGTCGGCACCGGCGCCATGGGCGGGCTGGGCGCGGGCGGCGGCGCCGCCGGCACGCTCTGGGCGGACGCCGGACGGGCGCGCGCGGCGATCGCGAACGCCAGCAGTCCGAGCAGCGCACGGCACGTCACCATCAGCTCGCAATCAAGCTCCCACGCCGGCCCGCCCGCCGGCAAGCGCCGGTTCCGCGTCTCAAAGCCGCCCGGCCGCGATCAAGATGGCGATGACGACGCCGATGATTGACTCGCCGGCCATTCCTCCAGCGGCGACCGCCAGCAGCGACGTCTGATCGAAGCCGCGATTCGCGAACAGCTTGCGCGCGGCGACGGCGAGGGCGGCGCCCGCGAGGGCCGCGGCGACGAGCGAAACCGGGAGCATGAACCCGACGCCGATCGACGCCGCCGACGGTAACAGCCGCGCGGCGCGGACCCGCCCGAGCAGCGTCAACGTCGCGCCGACGCCGACGCCGATCAGCGCCGCCGTGCCGCCCCACCGGGGCAGCGCCGCCAGGCCGCGCATCGCTTCGGCGGTCGCCTTGCACGACAGCGCGGCCGCGGCGGGCATTCGTTCGTTGCCCAGGCCGTAGCTGGACGCGATGACGACGTAGACCGGTACGGTCACCACCGCCCCCACCACCACGCCCAGCAGCTGCGCGCCAATCTGCGCGCGGGCCGACGCGCCCAGGTGGTGGCCGGCGCGGAACGCCCACAACGTCTGCGACGTCTGCGTCGTCATGCCGGTGGACAGCGCGCCGCCCGCCATCATGCCGGTCAGGGTGCCGCGGGTGGCGAGCGCCATGAGGCTGACGCTGCCGAGGGCGCCGCCCGCGCTGAAGTCCGTCTCACCCGTCGCGCGCGCGGCGACGTTCGCGAGCACGAGGGCCAGCGCCAGCCCCGCCACGACGGCGATCGCTTCGACGCCGAAGGCGCCCGTCTCGCACGCGACGACGATGCCCACGCCGGCCAGCAACAGCAGCGCCCCCCACCTGATCGCGAGGTCATCGGCACTGTGCGACGCGAGCTGGCGGAACGATCGGTACGACCGGAACGACCGGAACGATCGCATGATGGCGCCGCCGTCGAGCAGCAAGGGAAGGAAGCTGCCGGACAGCAACAGGCCGAGGGCCGGCCAGATCAGCCAGCTGCTGAACGAGCCGAAGTCCGCGCCCCGGACCAGGCCGTTGCGCAGCAGCCACGGGCCGAGGAGAACGCGCCCGGTCACCGCGCCGACCAGCATGCCCATCGCGCTGCGGACGCCGATCATCGCGCCCGTCGCGAGCATCAGCGGGCTCGCGCTCACGCCGATCCCCAGCGCGCCTGCCGCGACGCCGCCGATCGCGCCGCCCAGCATGAAGCCTTGCGGGACCAGCGCGGGACGACCGTCGCGGAACCACGTGATCGCGCCGGCGACCGCGGCCGCGACCAGCAGCAGCGAGACGCGCCGGAGGGCGACGCGACGGGAGCCGAAGATCGCCTCGATCACCTCGCCCGTGGCGGCGCCGGTCGGGAACGGCAGCGCCTCGTCGACGACCAGCCGGCGTCGCAGCAGCGCGGCGACGAACACGCCCAGCACACCGACGCCGACACCGAATACGACGACGGCCGCGCTCGAGAATCGCGTGCCCATCATCGCGAGCGCCGGTATCTGTCCCGACACGCCGGTGACGAAGCTCATCACCGCGGCGGACGACGCGACGGTCTGGGTGACGTTGCTCTCGAGCGCGCCGAACGGCGTGCGGGCGCGGCGTCCCAGCGCGGCGAAGATGCCGAACGCGAGCAGCGCGGCGGTGATCCCGCCGCCGTCGATGACGCCGACCTTGATCGATGTGTAGACGTTGGCGGCCGCGAGCACGAGCCCGATGGCGACGCCGCACACCAGGGCGCGGAAGGTCGCCTCGGAAGCGCGGGGTGGCGCGGCCGGGTCGCTCACGAGGCGTTGCCGGCCCGCCGCGGGGCGCTCGCCTCTCTGCGCGCCTGCGCGATCCGGCGCTGAACCCGGCCCGCAGCGGGCGTCCCGTCCGCCGCCGCCAGCGCGTCGGCCAGGAACGTCAGGCCGGCGGCGACGCGGCCCGCGCGCAGCGCGCTCAGGCCCTTCCACTCCAGGATCTCGACCAGGTCGGGCGGCTGGAGCTGCAATTCGCGGCCGCGCGCCGCGAGCGCGTCGAACTGGGCGTCGCTGTCGCCGCGCAAGAGGAAGTCCGTGGCATCCAGCAGCACGCGTTCACCGTCGACCAGCAACAGCTCGTTTCGTCCGGCGGCGCGCGCCTCGGCCTGAAGCGCGATCACGCGCCGGACGATCGTCTCGGCCGTCGCGAGATCGCCCTGATACGCCGCGATGCGCGCGATCTGGACGTCGACCGCGTACACGATCCGCGAGGCCGTGCCGAGCTGCTGGGTGTACATCTCGTGCGCGCGCTGCGCGTGCGCCATCGCCTCGTCGGTGCGGCCGAGCACCAGGCTGACCTCCGCCAGGTCGCGCACCGCGCAGCACTCGGACATCGCGAAGCCGTACTCGCGCGCGATCTGCACGACGCGTTCGAAGTCGGCGACGAAGCGGTCGACGTTGCCGGTCAGGAATGACGTCACCCCGCGGTTCTGCAGCGCGACCGCCACGCCGATCATGTCGCCGTGCTGCTCGGCGAGCGTGATGCAGCGGTTGATGGTTTCGTTGCCTTCCTGATGCCGGCCGATGCTCCCGGCCGAGAACGCCCACATCGCGAGGGTCTGCGCCAGTGCTTCGTAGCCGTCGTCGCCGGCCTGCTCCGCCGCTTCGGCCGCCTGGCCAAATGCGGCGATCGCCTCCGCGAACTGGTTGGCCCGCATGTGCGTTCGTCCGCGCGCCATGTGCAGGCGCGCCAGGATCGCCGGCGTCCCGAGCAGCGGCGTCGCGGCGACGAGGGCGTCGGCCTCCTCGGCGCGCGCCCGCGAGCCCGGCCAGTCCATCATGAAATCGAGCAGCACCCCCTCGTCGAGGAGAAGGACCACCTCGGCGGCGCGCGCGCCGGCCGCCTGCGCCAGCGCGCGTGCGGCGGCGACGC
>DATBHU010000564.1:0-8141 GCA_036557265.1 Polyangia bacterium | reverse complement strand
ACCAAGCAGCTGCCCCGCGCCCAGTGGAAGGACTACTTCGATCGGTTCACGCGCGCGCACCTCCAGGATGACGCGCCCGGCGCCGCGACCCTGGAGGTCGTCTCGCCGAGCTTCGGCGACCAGTACGAGGCCTCGGCGGTGCGCCTGCTCGGGCTCACCTACGATCCGAAGAGCAACTCCTTCGAGGTCGCGCTGGACGGCATCGACCACCTGGTGTTCGATCCGAAGGAGATCTGGATTCTGGAGGAGGAGCCCGGGCTGATCGCCACCGTCGAGATCGTCGAGCGAGACGGCGGCAAGGAGATCATCTACGTGCGGGCCGCCAGCGCGCTGGGCGCGCGCGACGACGCGTCGGCGTCCCCCTGAGCTCGTTTGACTCGCTCTCCTCCGGCCGCAAGTTTGTGGGAAGGAGGGTCGGATGCTGTGTGAAGAGCTGATGACCAGCGAGGTCGAGGTGCTGGAGGTGGGGACCAGCGTGCGCGAGGCGGCCAAGCGGATGCGCGACCTCAACCTCGGGTTCTTGCCGATCATCGACGACGCCCAGCAGCTGGTCGGCGTGCTGACCGATCGCGACATCGCCCTGCGCGTGGTGGCCGGCGATCGGCCGGTCGACGTTCCCGTCGACGAGGTGATGACCGAAGACGTGATCAGCTGCCGGCCCGACGACGACGTCGAGCGGGCCGAGGAGCTGATGCGGGTCAACCAGAAGGCGCGCCTGGTCTGCCTGGACGAGGCCGGGCGGGTGGCGGGCGTCATCAGCCTGGCCGACATCGCGCAGTACGAGGACGAGACGCGCGCCGGCAGCGTGATCGCCGACGTCACCGCCCGCGAGACCGACGTGCATTAGCCGCTCTCGCGCGGAGCGCGGGGGTGCGGCTATTCAGATCTTCCCGCGGTAGCTCGGCTCGGGCTGCTCGGCGGGCGCCGCGAACGAGATGTCGTCGACGAGCACGCGGTCGTGCTGGCGAAACACCACCCACTCGCCGTCGTCGTCGGTGTTCACCTGCCGCACCTGGTCGGTGAAGTGGCGGCCTTCCTTCAGCTCGACGGCCACCGCCCGCCGCGTCCGGGCGGACGCTTCCATGATGTCGATGATGTCGCAGCGATCAATCAAGTGACTCATTGCAAATGTCCCATGGCGGCGCTTCACCCCTTTCGACGGACCACCAGCACGGAGCACGGCGCGCGCTGGACGACCGAGCCCGCCACGCTGCCCAGGGCGCGCCAGAACGGCCGCCGCCGCGCCTGCGCGCCGCGATCGCCCAGCACCAGCAGATCGGCCGACAGGCGCTCGGCGGCCCGGACGATCGCCTCGTCCGGCGCTCCGTCCTCGACCAGGACCGTCAGCTCGTCGGCCGGCCGCCCCGTCACGCGCGCGCCCGTCCGGCTCAGCCCGTCGATGACGGTGCGGGCCAGCTCTTCCCGATTGACCATCGCCTGCTCGACCGCGGCCGGCGACATCGGGGCGCCCGCGTCCAGCGGCAGCGCGTGAAACAGCGCCAGCTCGGCGCCGGACCGGCGGGCCTCGTCATCGGCGGCGCGCAACGCCGCCTCAGCGACATCTCCCAGGAACAACTCGCTGCTCACGGCGTCCGGGCGCCGCGCGTCCGGCGGCGCGATGTCGAGCGCGCACAGCACCGTTCGTCCCTTGTCACCGACGGCGACGCTCATGCTTCCCTCCCGGCGCGGCGGCGTGGATCGAAATCAAGGCCTCATATCGAGGATGGGGACGGCGCGTCGTCAGGCAAGCCGTTGCCCGCTGCCCGGCCCGCGCCACCGGCGCGTTTCGGGGGATCACCTTACGTATCGTTGCCGGGCCGGCGGGCCGGCGCGATACTGCCGCGGTGGCGATGCGGTTGCGGCATCTCGCCCCGAGCGCCTTCGCTCTGGCGGCCGCGAGCGGCGGGCTGGCGGCGCTGGGCGCCGGATGCGCGCGCGTCGGCAACGCGACCGACGGCGGCGGCGGGACCACGGATCGGCCGGCCATCGATCTCGGCGTCACGCCGCCCGCCGACGCGCCGTTGCTCGCCGACGCGTTCACGGGCGCCGACCTCGACCCGCGCGTCGGCGAGGTGTACGCGCACAGCGATCTGACCCTGTATCGGTTCGACCCGGTGGGCGGCGTGTTCGTCACCGTCGGCGACTTCAGCTGCCTCGAGGTGAGCGAAGGCGTCGCCGAGATGCTGGACATCGCGGTCGACCGCGCCGGCAACATGGTCGGCACCGCGGCGATGTCCGAGCACACCGTGATCACGGGGCGGCTCGTGTCGATCGACAAGGCGACCGCGGCGTGCACCGTGTTGAAGACCGGTTCCTACCCGAATTCGCTGGCGTTCGTCCCGGTCGGGACCGTGCTGCCCGATCGCGAGGCGCTGGTCGGCTACGTCAACGACGCCTACGTGCGCATCGATCCCGACACCGGGACGGTGACCGGCGTCGGCAACCTGAACGCGCCCGGCGCCGCCAACCCGTGGATGTCGAGCGGCGACATCGTGTCGATCGTCGGCGGCGGCACCTACGTGACGATCATCCCCAAGGGCAGCGTCAGCGCCGATCCGGCGGGCGACCGCATCGCCGCGGTCGATCCCGCCACGGGCGCGATCACCCGCGTCATCGGCGCGACCGGCGCGGCCGGGCTCTACGGCCTCGGCTACTGGGGCGGCATCGCCTACGGCTTCTCCAGCAGCGGGGCGCTGGTGAAGATCGATCTGACGACGGGCGCGGGGACGCCCATCCCGATCAGCGGCGCGCCGTCCGCCGGCTTCTACGGCGCGGGCACGACGACCATCGCCCCGATCATCGTCGACTGAAAGCTGGCGCGCACCGGGGCGCGCCGGCGCCTAATGAACCGCGGGCAGGCCTTCGATCAGATGCGGCGTCGCCTCGCGCATCTCGGCGAGCGACACCCGCAGGATGATCGCGTCGCCCGCCGCGTTGATCTGACCGGTCGCGACGTCGACGGTGTGCGGCCGCCAGAACGACCGCCAGAACGACCACGGCACATCCAGCTCGGCGGCCGCCTGCCGGCCCACCGCGACCCGCAAGGTGTCGATCAACCAGGTCTCCATGTCGACCAGCGCCGCGTGCACGCGGCCGATCACCCGCCCGTTCGCGTCCAGCACGGTCCGCCCGCGCAGCTGGTCCAGTTTGACGTGCATCGCTCCCCCTCCCTCTCCCTCAACCTCTTCCCTGCCGGAAAAGCTAAGGGCGGGCGCGCACCCGAGCAATCGCGCGGGCCGACCTCAAGCAGGGTATTCTGATGCCCCGCGTGAAGAGCGTTCGCACTCGCAGTCGCTTTTTGCGCGCGGCGCTGCACGCGCCGTCGCTGGTGATTGTCTTCGCGCTGGCGCTCGCGCACGGCGCGCCGGCGGCGGCGGCCGAAGGCGCGGCGGCGCCGCCGGCCGCCCCCGGCGACACCAAGCCGCACCCGCTCGGCCGCCTCGAACAGGAGTCGGTCGACGACGCGATGAAGACGCTGGGCCAGCCGCTGATCGATCCCGCGCCGCAGGGCAAAACGATCGGCCGCGTCCTCGTCGTCAACGAGGACGTGTTCTCGCAGCGCGACTGGTACTTCCAGCTGCTCAACTTCTTCCACCGCACCACCCGCTCGTACATCCTCGAGCGCGAGCTGCTGCTCAAGCCCGGCGATCGCTACGACCAGGCGCTGGTCGAGGAGAGCATGCGCAACCTGCAATCGCCGGCGGCCCTGGTGATCGCGCGGCGCCAGGTGTTCCAGCCCGAGCTGTCGAGCGTGGTCGTGATCCTGCCGATCGCCTCGCCCGTCCCGGGTCAGGTCGATCTGCTGCTGGTGACGCGCGATCTCTGGAGCCTGCGCTTCAACAGCAACTTCGAGTACCAGGGAAACAAGCTGGTGCTGCTGCAGACGTCGATGTCCGAGAACAACCTGTTCGGCTGGCGGAAATACGTGGCGGCCAGCTTCAACTTCGACCAGGGCGCCTACTACTACGGCCCGCAGTATCTGGATCCCAACATCCTGGGGACGCGCCTGCAGTTCTTCGTTTCGGCGCTGTTCTACACGTCGCGCGACACGCACCAGTACGAGGGCAACAGCCAGATCGCCACCATCCGCTATCCGTTCTATTCGCTGGCGACGCGCTGGGGCGGTGGCATCGACGTCGTTCACCAGAACGCGGTCGTGCGCGACTTCCTCGGCAACGGCCTGCGACCGGTCGACCTGACCGCCACGCCCGCGATGGAGGCGATCCCGCTCGAGTACCGGCGGCGCATCACCACCGTGGACGGCAACGTGACGCGCGCGTTCGGCGACGGCGTCGGCGTCATCCAGCGCCTCGGCGTCGGCTACCTGGTCGACGCCCGCCACTCGGAGGTGCTGCCCGACTTCGGCAACTTCGCCGATCCGGCGCTCGGCCCCGAGTTCCTGGCCGAGTACGCGCCGGCCTCGGAGACCAAGTCCGAGCCGTACCTGCACTACGTCATGTTCACGCCGCGCTACGCGGTGCTGCGCGATCTCGACACGTTCGAGCTGCGCGAGAACCGCCAGCTCGGCCCGTCGCTTGACGTGCAGGCGGGCGAGGGGATCCCCGCCTTCGGCGCCGATCGGCAGGCGCTCGATCTGCGCGGCCAGGCCAGGTACGCCGTCGGGCCGGCCGGGAGCTACGCGTACCTGCAGCTCTACGCCGAGGGGCGGCTGTGGGACGGGCGGTGGATCGATCAGCGCGGGACGGCGATCGCTTACCTGGCCACGCCGAAGCTCGGACGTTTCTTGCGGTTGGTGACGGAGGCGGAGATCGATTCCCTTCGCGCCGACACGCGCCGCACCGCCATCATCCTGGGCGGCGACACCGGCCTGCGCGGCTACGCGGTGGGCGAGTTCCGGGGCAGCACGGCCGTGATCGGCCACGTCGAGCTGCGCTCGGTGGCGCTGCCGATCTGGTCGCAGCGGTTCGGGGCGCTGATGTTCTACGACGTCGGCGACTCGGCGGGGACGTTCGATCAGCTGCTGCTCCGCCACGACGTGGGCCTCGGCCTGCGCTGGCTGATCGTCCAGCTGAACTCGGCGGTGCTCCGCTTCGACTGGGCGGTCCCCCTCAACGACGGCGTGGTCACGCACGCCGGTCTGCCCGGGCGGCTGTCGGCCGGTTACACGCAGGTCTTCTGACGGCTAGGATGCGCGGCGTGACGGCGAAGGCGAAGGCGCAGGCGAAGCGACGACGGAGCAGCGACGAGGGCGCCGCGCTGCGCGAGGACATCCGCTTCCTGGGGCGGCTGCTGGGCGACACGATCCGCGAGCAGGCGGGGACGGAGGTGTTCGACCTGGTCGAGAGCATCCGCCTGACCGCCATCCGCTACCGCCGCGATCACGACGCCGACAGCCTCGCGCATCTGGAGCGGACGATCGGCCGGCTGCACCCGGCGCACGCGACGGCGGTGGTGCGCGCGTTCAGCTACTTCCATCACCTGGCCAACGCCGCCGAGGACCTGCACGCGCACGGCGCCCCCACGGACGAGGGGAGCATCGCGGTGGCGCTGCAGCGCCTGCGCGCCGCGCACGTGTCGAACAAGGCGATCGTGTCGTTCTTCGAGCGCGCCCGCGTCGAGCCGGTGCTGACCGCGCACCCGACCGAGGTCCAGCGCAAGAGCGTCCTCGACCGCCACCGCGTGGTGATCGATCTGCTGGCGGCGCGCGGCCAGCAGTCCGCTGCGGAGCTCGAGAAGGCGCTGCGGCGCGAGGTGCTGCTGCTGTGGCGGACCAACGAGCTGCGCGTCGCCAAGCCGACGGTGGCCGACGAGATCGAGAACGGGCTGACCTACTTCCGGTCCACCTTCCTCGACGCCATCCCGCAGCTCTACGCCGAGATCGAGGACGGCATCGGGCCGGGGACGCGCCTGCCGCCGTTCCTGCGCGTGGCCAGCTGGATCGGCGGCGATCGCGACGGCAACCCGCACGTCACCGCCGACGTCACCGAGCACGCGGTCGGGCAGCAGGCCGCGGTGGTGCTGGCCCACTATCTGACGGAGATCCACGCCCTCGGCGCCGAGCTGTCGCTGTCGTCGCGCTACACGGCGGCGTCGCCCGAGCTGCAGGCGCTGGCGGCGCGCTCGCCCGATCGCGGCACCAGCCGCGAGGAGGAGCCTTACCGGCGCGCCCTGGTCGGCATCTACGCGCGCGTGGCGGCCACGGCCCGCGCGCTGGAGCTCGAGGCGGGCGCGCGGGGCGCGGCCGCGGCGGCGGCGCGCCCGTACCGCGCCGCCGCCGAGCTGGCCGCCGATCTGCGCGTGCTGGCCTCGGCGCTGGCCGACGACGGCGCCGGGCTGGCGTCGGACGGCCGGCTGCGCGGTCTGCGCCGCGACGTCGACGTGTTCGGCTTCCACCTCTGCGCGCTGGACCTGCGCCAGCACAGCCAGGTCCACGAGCGCGCCGTCGCCGAGATCGTGGCGCGCGCCACCGGCCGGCGCGGCTACGAGGCGCTGGGCGAGGCGGATCGGCAGGCGCTCCTGCTGCGCGAGCTCGCGACGGCGCGCCCGCTGATCTCTCCCCACGTGCGCTACGGCGAGGAGACGACGCAGGAGCTGGCGACGCTGGCGGCGGCGGCGCGCGTGCGGGCGCGCTTCGGCGAGCGCGCCATCCCGAACTACGTCATCTCGATGACCGCCGCGCCCAGCGACGTGCTCGAGGTGGCGCTGCTGCTCAAGGAGGTCGGCCTGCTGGTGCCCGGCGAGGAGCCGACCTCGGCGCTCAACATCATCCCGCTGTTCGAGACCATCGAGGATCTCCGGCGGTGCGGCGACGTGCTCGACCAGCTGTTCTCGCTCCCGTACTACCGCCGGCTGCTGGAGAGCCGCGGGGACATGCAGGAGGTGATGCTCGGCTACTCCGACAGCAACAAGGACGGCGGCTTCCTGACCTCGAACTGGGAGCTGTACAAGGCCGAGCTCACCATCGTCGAGAGCTGCCGGCGGCACGGCGTCGGCCTGCGCCTGTTCCACGGCCGCGGCGGCACCGTCGGCCGCGGCGGCGGTCCCAGCTACCGCGCGGTGCTCGCGCAGCCGCGCGGCAGCGTCAACGGCCAGCTGCGCCTGACCGAGCAGGGCGAGGTGATCGCGAGCAAGTACGCGGATCCGGTGGTGGGCCGCCGCAACCTCGGCACGCTGGTGGCGGCGACGATGGAGGCGACGCTGCTCCCCGGCGTCGACCTGGGCGACGACGAGGCGCCGTTCCGCGAGACGATGGAGGAGCTGTCCGGCCACGCCTTCGGCGCCTACCGCGGCCTCGTCTACCAGACGCCGGGCTTCATCGACTACTTCCGCGCCTCGACGCCGATCAACGAGATCGGCGACCTCAACATCGGCAGCCGGCCCGCCAGCCGGCGCGCCTCCGATCGGATCGAGGACCTGCGCGCCATCCCGTGGGTGTTCAGCTGGGGGCAGTCACGCCAGGCGATCCCGGGGTTCTACGGCTTCGGCGCCGCCGTGAAGACCTTCCTGGCCAGGCGGAGCACGACGCGGAAGCGGCAGCTCGGCAGGCTGCGCGCGATGTACGCGCGCTGGCCGTTCTTCCGCACCCTGGTCGACCGGCTGGACATGGTGCTGGCCAAGATGGACATCGGCATCGCGGCGCGCTACGCGGCGCTGGTCCCCGATCGCAAGCTGCGCAAGAGCGTCTTCGACCGCATCGCGCGCGAGCACGACGACACGCGCGCGGCGTTCTTCGCCATCACCCAGACCCGCGAGCTGCTGGAGACCAACCCGCCGCTGGCGCTCAGCCTGCGCAACCGCATCCCCTACATCGATCCGCTCAGCCACCTGCAGGTCGACCTGCTGCGCCGGCTGCGCGCGGGGAAAGGCGACGCCGAGGAGCTGCGCCGCGCGGTGCACCTCACGATCAACGGCGTCGCCGCGGGGTTGCGGAACAGCGGTTAGATTCTCTCTGCCGCCCCTCACCCTGGCCCTCTCCCAAAGGGAGAGGGGACCGGACGCACGCCGTCTTTCGACCAACCCGTTACCGGATCAGCTGGCCCCAGCGGCGGAGGATCCAGGCGGTGGCGCTGTCGCGGCGGGAGTAGACGGCGAAGCCGTCGTTGTTGGTGCGCGCCGCCGGCGACAGCTGCCAGAACAGGCCCAGCTGGCCGTCGGCCTCCGCGAACAGGTGGCGCAGCCAG
>DATBHU010000563.1:0-9559 GCA_036557265.1 Polyangia bacterium | reverse complement strand
GGCGCGGCGTGATGCGCTGGTCGGGCGCGCGCCGGCCGGCGCCGCGCTGGAGATCGTCGCCGACGAGGCGGTCGGCCGTCACGGCTGCGTGATCGAGACGGCGCTCGGGCGCGTCGACGCGCGCCTCGAGACGCAGCTGGCGGCGCTCGAGCGCGCGCTGCTCGAGGAGACGCATGCCTGACCTCGATCTCGGCAAGGCGCTGGCGCGGCTGCAAGCGGCGACGCCGCGCCGCGAGGCGGGCCGCGTCACCGAGGTGACCGGCCTGGTGGTGCGCGCGTCGGTGCCGGGCGTCCGCATCGGCGAGCTGGTCGCCATCACGTCGCCGTCGCCGCGCCCCGACGCGCCGCCGCTGCGCGCCGAGGTGGTCGGCTTCCGCGGCGACGAGATCGTGCTGATGCCGCTGGGCGAGGCGACCGGCATCGGCCCCGATTCGCTGGTGACGCCGACCAGCCGGCCGCTGTCGATCGCGGTGTCCGATCGGCTGCTCGGCCGCGTGCTCGACGGCCTCGGCAACCCGATCGACGGCGGCGGGCCGATCAGCGGCGGCGACGCGCGCGAGTGGCCCGTCGATCGCCCCGCCCCCGATCCGCTGTCGCGCCCGCGCGTCAGCCGCCCGCTCCCGCTCGGCGTGCGCGTGCTGGACGCGCTGCTGACCGTCGGTGAGGGCCAGCGCGTCGGCATCTTCGCCGGCTCGGGCGTCGGCAAATCGACGCTGATGGGGCAGATCGCGCGCCAGACCGAGGCGGACGTCAACGTCATCGCGCTGGTCGGCGAGCGCGGCCGCGAGGTGGTCGACTTCCTCGAGGAGTCGCTGGGCGCCGCCGGGCGCGCCCGCTCGGTGGTCGTTTGCGCCACCAGCGACGCGCCCAGCCTGGTGCGGCTCAAGGCCGCGTTCGTCGCCACCGCGGTCGCCGAATATTTCCGCGAGCAGGGGCGCCGCGTGCTGTTCATGCTCGATTCGATCACGCGCGTCGCGCGCGCCCAGCGCGAGGTCGGCCTGGCCGCGGGCGAGCCGCCCGCCCGCCAGGGCTATCCGCCCAGCGTGTTCGCGCTGCTGCCGCGGCTGCTCGAGCGCACCGGCACCAGCGCGCGCGGCTCGATCACCGCGCTCTACACCGTGCTGGTCGCGGGCGGCGACATGGAGGAGCCGATCGCCGACGAGGTGCGCGGCATCCTCGACGGGCACGTCATCCTGTCGCGCGAGATCGCGGCCCGCAATCAGTGGCCCGCCGTCGACGTGCTGCCGTCGCTGTCGCGGCTGATGACGGCGGTCGCCGACCCGGAGCACCGCGCCGCCGCCCACCGGCTGCGCGAGCTGCTGGCGGCGTACGAGCGCCAGCGCGACCTGATCCTGCTCGGCGCCTATCAGCGCGGTGCGGATCCGCTCACCGACCGCGCCATCGCCGCGATGGACGAGATCACCGCGTTCCTCCGCCAGCGCACCGACGAGATGGCGCCCTTCGAACAAACCACGGCCCGCCTGCGCGCGCTCGTGGCAGACTGACGTCCGCGAGGACGACGACGATGAGCGACGAAGCCAGCTGCCTGTTCTGCAAGATCCGCGACGGCAAGATCCCGTCGACCATCACCTATCGCGACGACGACGTGTTCGCGTTCAAGGACATCGGCCCCAAGGCGCCGCTGCACGAGCTGGTCGTGCCGAACCGCCACGTCGCGACGCTGGCCGACGCGCAGGCCGACGACGCCGCGCTGTACGGGCGACTCATGGTGATCGCCGCCAGGCGCGCGAAGGAGAGCGGCCAGGCCGCCGACGGCTTCCGCGTCGTCATGAACGCGGGGCCGGCCGCCGGGCAGACCGTGTTCCACGTCCACCTGCACGTGCTGGCGGGCCGCGCGCTCGCCTGGCCTCCCGGCTGATTTCCCGAGACCGGCTTCGGTAGATCGTAGAGCGCCGGGCCGCCCCGCGCGCGCGCAACGGCGCGTCGCGCCCGGCGTCCGCCCGGTGGCGCGTTCCGTGCACCGCGGCTCGCCACCGTGATGCGGATCCGGCGCGCGCTTCCCCTGGTTCTGATCTTTCTCCCCACCTTCGTGATCGCGATGAACGGCTGGTGCGCGCGCCCGAAGCCGCCCGACACGGCCACGCGCGCCCTGATCGACGCCGCGGCCCGCGATCCGATCGCGCTGGTCAACGTCAGCGCCGCCGACATGCCGGCCAGCCCGGACATCCTGTTCCTCGGCAAGCGCAGCACGCGCGCGCTCGAGCGCTGCCTGGCCGACAACGCCGACGCGCATCTGCGCGCGCTGTGCGCGGGCATGCTCGGGACGCTGGGCGATCGCAGCGCGCTGCCCGCGCTGCACGCGGCGCTCGCCGACTGGGAGGCCGAGGTCCGCCTCGAGGTGATCCGCGCGCTCGCCAAGCTGCCGGCCGATCAGTCGGTCGAACCGCTGCTGGCGCTCTACGGCCGCCCCGACGAGGAGCTCGCCGTGCGCCAGGCGATCCTGCGGACGCTGGGCGCGATCGGGCACCCGAAGGGCGTCGCGCTGATACGGCGCGAGCTGGGCAAGTCCCGCAAGATGCTCGCCACCCCCGGCGGCGACCTGCGCCGGACCGCGCTGCAGGCGCTCTGGCGCTGCCGCCACCGCGTCAGCCCCGGCGCGATCGTCGACGAGGTGACGCGCGCGCTGGATCCGCCGCGCAGCAACGATCGCGACGTCGAGCGGATGCTGGTGACGAACGACGCCGAGCTGGTCCGCGACGCCATCGGCAAGGCCGCGCAGCTGCGCTCGGGGCGCTTCATGAACGCGCTGATCGCCCTCATCTTCAGCCCGGACGACAAGACCCAGAACCGCGCCATCCAGGCGCTCGGCCTGCTGCGCGACGCGCGCGCCGTGCCGGCCCTGCTGCGCCTGCTGCCGACGGCGCGCAACGCCCGCCTGCTCAACAACATCGCCTTCGCGCTGCAGCGCCTCGACGACAAGGCCTTCACGCACGAGGTCCAGCGGATGGTGACCCACAAGCAGGCGGTCATCCGCATGAACGCGGCGTTCGTGCTGGGCGACATCGGGCAGGTGAAGGCGCTGCCGCTGCTCGAACGCTCGCTCGCGGATCCCAGCGAGCGCGTCCAGCTCGAGGCGGTGCTCGCGCTCGCCAAGCTGACCCCCGCCCCCGAGGCGGTGCGCCTGCTGGAGAAAGCGACCACCAGCGCCCACGAGGGTGTTCGCTCCGCCGCCATCGACGCCGTCGGCGCGCACGGGAACGAGCGCTCGCTGCCGGTGCTGGAGAAGCTCCTCGGCGAGCCGTCGCACGGCCCGCACGACGAGATGATCATCCACGCCATCTACCGGCTGAGCGGCGGCAAGCGCGCGGACCTGGTCTACGAACGTCTGTTCCGCAGCCGCGACGAGGCGGTGCGCAAGCGGGCGGCGATCCTGCTCGGGCAGGCGGGCGATCGGCGCGTGCGCGACTACCTGGTCACCTGCTTCGAGATGGACCGCTGTCGGCTCTCCGAGGTCGAGGCGTTCCTGCGCGCGGAGGCGAAGACGGACCAGGTCATCCCGGGACACGTGCTCTGGATGTGGCTGCGCGGCCGCGAGGATCTCACCGACCTGGTGGGGGCGCTGCGGCCGGCGGGCGCGCCGTCGCTCGCGGGCAGCGGCCTCGACGTCTCGGTCACGCGCGCCGAGTGGGCGCGGGCCGAGCGGCTGGCGACGCTGCTGGCCGATCTGCATGCGGAGGCGGAGCGGCCCCGCCTGCTGGCGGCCGCCGCGGCGCCGGACGGGTGGTTCCGGATCGGCGCGCTGGTCGCCCGCTGCCGCCTCGGCGACGGCGAGGCGGGCGCCGCCCTGCTGCGCGAGCTCGACAACTTCCCGACCGAATGGCTCCCGTCGCTGGTGGAGGCGCTGCAGCGATTGCGCGAGCCCGAGGCGCGCGCGCGCGTCGCTGCGGAGCTCGAGCGCCGGCAGACCGGCCGCGAGCCGAGCACGGCGCTCGCCGCGGCGGCGGTGCGCCTCCCCTGGACGCCCGACGCCGCCCTGCCACGCCTGCTCGCCGGCATGACGTCGGCCGATGTGGTCGAGCGCGAGACTGCCGAGCGCTATCTGCGTCACGATCGCACGCCGCGCGTCGAGGCGTTGCTCGCCCAGCGCCAGGCCCACGAGAAGAACTCCGATCTCGGCGTGCGCCTGCTGAGGCTCATGGATGCGCGCCGCGGCGGTTGAAGCGCGTCTCGACGACGGGCCCCGGCCCGCCTGGGCGCTCGCGCTCGCCATCGCGGCCGCCGCCCTCGCCTGGGATCCCGCGGCGCCCGCCGCCGATCCGAAGCGGCTGCTCCTGCTGGTCGCCGCCGCGGTCGCGCTCGCCACGGCGCGCCGGCGGGACGCGCCCCTCGACGTCTCCCCCGCCGCGGCGCTGTTCGTCGCGTTCGTCGGCCTCGGCGCGCTCTCTCTCGCCTGGGGCGGCGGACACGGCTGGCGCGATCTCGTCACGCTGGGCGCGGCGGCCCTGCTGCTCGCCGGCGCGGCGCTGCGTCCCCGCGCCGACGCCGCCGCCCTGGCGCGCGCGACCGCCAGCCTCCTCGGCGGCGGCGCCGCGCTCTGGACGCTCGCCCAGGCCGTGACCGGGGCGGGCGGGTTCGCGCTCCACGGCGGCCAGGGCAACCCCAACTGGCTCGGGCTCCTGCTGGCGGCGACGCTCCCGCTCTCACTCTCGGCGCTGCTCGGCGCGCCGCGCGGCGCGCGCGCCGAAAAGCTCCTCGCTCTGCTCGTGCTCCCTCAGATCCCGGCCCTGCTGCTCGCACAGTCGCGCACCGCGTGGGTGGCGCTCGCCGTCGCCGGCGTCGCGACGCTGGCGGACCCGCGCGCGCCGCTCCGCCGGCACGCCGGCCTGGCGCTGGCGGCCGCGCTCGGCGGCGGGGCGGCGCTGCTCGTCGCGCACGGCGGCGCCCTGCACGCGCTCGGCGGCCGGATCTGGATCTGGCGGATCGCGGCGCACGCCGCGGCGGCCGCGCTCCCCTGGGGCGGCGGCCTGGGCGCCTTCCCGGGCCGGTTCCTGGATCTGCAGGGCGACGCGCTGGCCGCGCTCCCCGCCGCCGAGGCGGCGCACCGCTTCGTGAACGCCACCAGCGCCCACGACGACTGGCTGGAGATCGCGACGGAGACAGGCCTGCCGGGTCTCTTCCTGTTCGCCGCCGCGATCGGCGCGGGCGTCGTCGCTTGCCGGCGCGCCGGCGCGCGCGCCGAGGCGGCCACCTTGATCGCGTTCGCCGTCACGGCGCTGGCCGACAGCCCGCTCCGCCAGCCCGCCGTGCTGGTGCCGGTGGCGCTGGCCCTGGCGAGCGCGCCGCGCACGCTGCCGTTCGCCGCCGGCGCGCGCCGCGCGGTCCCGCTCGCCGCCGGGCTCGGCCTCGCCGCCGCCGCCGCGCTGCTGCCGATCGCCGCGTCGAGCTGGCTGGGCGCGCACCTCGCGACCGCCGCGCGCGACGCCGACCCCGACCGCAAGCTGGCGCTGCTGGCGCGCGCCGCGCGCGTCGATCCGCGCTCGGGCGAGATCGCCTTCGCCGCCGGCATCGCTCACCTCGAGCGCGGTGAGCCCGAGGCGGCGCTCGCCGCGCTCGAGCGCTCGCGGCCGCTGCTGCCGCAGGTCGCCACCGAGGTGGCGATCGGCAACACCCACCTCGTCGCCGGCCGCGCCGACGACGCCGCGGCCGCTTACCAGCGCGCCCTCCGCCTCGACCCCGGCTCGTTCCGCGCCCACACGAACCTGGCCGTCGCGCTCCGGCGCCTGGGACGCGACCGCGAGGCGGAGCTGCACCTCGCCACCGCGCGCCGCCTCTACCCTCACCACCCCGTGCTGGCCGAGCTCGCCGCCGATTCGACGGCGGACGATTAGTCGCTCCGCGCCGCAGGCGCGGTGCGCGGCTTCGCGCGCAGGCGGCTAGTAGCGGATGTCGACCAGCGTCTTCTTGCGCAGCTCGGTCAGGTAGATCTTCGTCTGCCGCTCCATGTCCTTCGAGCGGAGCTGCATGCGGATGTCGTCCTTCACGTCGTCGAGCGGCTTCGGATCCTTGGTCTTGCGGTCGACCAGCTTGATGACGTGGAAACCGCGGTCGGCGCGCACCGGGCCGCGCACCTCACCCGGCTTCATCGCGAACACCAGCTCCTCGATCGGCTTGGGCAGCATGTCCTTGCCGAAGTAGCCGAGGTCGCCGCCCTCCGCGCGCGTCGCCGCGTCGTCCGACACCTCGCGCGCCAGCTTGGCGAAGTCCTCCGTCTTGGCGCGCTCGACGATCTTCTCGGCCTGCGCCTTCTTCTCGGCCACCGCCGTCAGGTCGGCGCCGTCCGGGATGGCGATGAAGATGTGGCTGGCCCGCACCTGGACGTTGGCGGCGCCCTTCATGTGGCGCTCGTAGTACGCCTTCACCTCCTCGTCGGAGACGTTGACGCGCGAGCCGACCGCGATGTTGAGCACCCGGAACCGCAGCAGCTGCCGCTTCAGGTCGGCGCGGTAGGTGGCCATCGTCATCCCCTGGGCCTTCAGCGCCTCGCGCAGCTGGTCGTCGTCGATGCTGTTCTGCTTCTTGATCTCGTCGATCGACGAGTCGATCTGCTCGCTCGTGACGGTCAGCTTCAGCTCGGTCGCCTGCTGCAGGATCAGCTCGTCGTCGATCAGGCGCTCCAGCACCTCGCGCCGCAGCGCCGCCGCGCGCGCCGACCGCTTGTCGGGATCGGGGACCTTGTTGACGTCCGCCAGCAGCGGCGCCGCCTTCTCCTCGACCTCGCTGGCCAGGACGACGTTGTCGCCGACGACGGCGGCCACCTTCTCGACCATGCGCGCGCCCGCGCCCCGCGCCACCAGCGTTGCGCCGGCGGCAAGCACCAGAGCGAGGGTTCGCGTCCGGCTCATGATCACTACGGCCGGCCCTGCGGCACGGGCCGCATCGCCGGCGTGCCCGGCGGCGGCTGCATCGGCGCCGGCGCCATCCCCGGCGCGCCGAGCGACATCCCCATCCCCGGACCGCCCATCGGGCCGCCCGCGCCGGTGCCGGTGTCGATCACCACCTTGGACAGGTTGGCCTCGTTGATGTCGATGGCGCTCTTCTTCTTCAGCTCGGCGACGAAGTTGTCCATCGCCTTGGTGCGCGTGTCGCGGAACAGGCGCTGCTGGATCTGCCGCTTCACCTCGGTGAGGGGCCGGTTGAACCCGGGGCGCTTCTGCGCCAGCCGGATGACGGCCCAGCCCTTGTCGGTCTTGATGGGCGGCGCGACGTCGCCGACCTCGGCGAGCTTGAAGGCCGCCTCGACGATCGGCTTCGGGTAGCGGGTCGTCTCCTTGTCGAAGAAGCCCAGGTCGCCGCCGCGCAGCTTGGCGTCGTCGTCGTCGGAGTACTTCGCCACCAGATCCTTGAACTGCTTCTGCTCGGGCGCGGCGGGGAGCGGAACCGCCTTGGGCAGCGCGCGCGCCTCGGAGTAAGCCTTGTCGGCCTTGCCCTTGTCCTTCACCATCACCTCGCTGACGCGCACCTCGTCCTTCTGATTGAACTCGGCGGGGTGCTCGTTGTAGTACTTCTCGACGTCGGCGTCGGGGACGTCCTCGACCTTCAGCTTCGATTCGAAGTCCTTCTGCAGGAACTTCGAGATCATCTGCTGCTTCATCACCCGCAGCACCTCGGGATCCTTGTCGTAGCCGCGCCGCTCGGCCTCGTTGGCCATGACCTCGAACCTAATCAGGCTGTCGAGGAACTCCTTCTTCTTTTCGTTGCTGGTGTAGCGGGCGCGCACGAAGGGCGACTGCTTGTTGATGCGCTCCTGCACGTCGCCGACGGTGATCACCGCGTCATCGACCTTGGCCACCACCTGAGACGAATCGCCGCCACCGCCGGCGGCCGGCCCCTTGCCCTTGCTCTTCTTGTTGCAGGCGGACAGGCCGAACGCGAGACAGGCGGCCGCGGCGAGCGCGGAAAAACGTGTCAGTGGACGAGAAAGATTTCGCATCCGCGAGAGATTACACGCCTTTGGAACTAGATCCAGCGCGTCGGGTTGGCGTGGTGATACATGCCGAGCCGATGGCTGTGCTCGGCGTACTGGCACAGCCAGTTCACGACCGTGATCACGGCGGCCGACATGAACAGGCCCCCCAACGTCTGAATCTCGAACGACTTGATCAGCTTGTCGGTCAACCACAACAGCACGCTGTTGACGATGAACGGAACGAACAGGAACAGCAGCCCGAGCGTGAGCAGGGCCGGGACGAACAGCACCGCCCTGATGAACCACCCGAGCAGGACGTTGAGGACGGAGAACACGATCGCCACGACGATCGCGGATCCGACGCTCTTGACCCGCACGGACGGAAGGAACCGCGCCAGCAACAGAACCGTCGCAGTCAGGATGACCAGCTCCAGAACCACGTGCGTCATGATCATACGGCAAGCTTAGCAGGGGATGAGTTGGGCCGATTTCCGGCCGCCCGGGTTGCCCCGCAAGTCCCCGCCGAGAAAACCGTTTCCACAGCCGACCGCGAGGCGCCAGGTGAGCCGTTCGAAGGCCAGCCGGAGACTGGTGCCCCCATGAAGGCTTATAAGGTCGCAACCGCGTCGAGCGCAGCGCGGCTTCGCCGCGCGGAGCTCATCGCGGGAGGGTTTGGGAACCCTTTGAGGGTTCCCATTTTGATCTGGTCGTTGGGTCTTCTGGCGCTGGGCTGCGCTCCGGCGGACACGGGAGGCGGCGGCACCGGCACCGCGGGCAGCGGCAACACCGGCACCGCGGGCGCGACGGGAAGCGGCGGCACCAGCGCGACCGGGACCGGCGGCACCACGGGCACCGGCGGCAGCAGCGCGACCGGCACCGGCGGCACCAGCGCCACCGGCAGCGGCGGCACTAGCACGACCGGCAGCGGCGGCACCAGCGCGACCGGCACCGGCGGCACGAGCGCCACCGGCAGCGGCGGCACCAGCACCACCGGCAGCGGCGGCACCAGCACCGCAGGCAGCGCCGGCAACACCGGTGCGGGTGGCACCGCGGGCACCACCGGACGCGGCGGCACCACCGGCACCGCGGGCACCACCGGCGCGGCCGGCACCACGGCGCGCGGCGGGACGACCGGCACGGGCGGCGCCGCCGGCGCGGCGGGGCGCGGCGGTACCACCGGCACCGCGGGCACCGCCGGCACCGCGGGGGCGACCGGAACGGGCGGCGCGCCCGTGACGTTGTCGTCGACCTGCAAGATACAGGCGTGGCCGACGCCGAAGGGTTCGACGGTGATGATCTCCGGCACGAAGATGGTCAGCGGCACCTACGACGGCGGCGGGGCGTTGCACGAAGGCGACATGCAGGACTGCTCGAAGGGCGACCAGAGCAGCACCAAGCCGATCATCGACATCGCCGACGGCGGCACCGTGAGAAACGTGATCTTCGGTACCCACGTCGGCGACGGCATCCACTGCGAGGGCAGCTGCACGATCGACAACGTCTGGTTCCCGTACGTCTGCGACGACGCGATCACGATGCTGGGCGGCTCGGGCAAGACCGCGACGATCAGCAACAGCGGCTTCAAGGGCGCGCGCGACAAGACCATCCAGCACAACGGCGACGGCAGCACGG
>DATBHU010000562.1:0-21759 GCA_036557265.1 Polyangia bacterium | reverse complement strand
CGGGCACAAGGACTTCGTCCTCTGCCTCGGCTACAAGGGCTCGTCGATCAAGAAATACTTCCAGAACTACGACGAGTGCCTGTCGAACGACTTCGTCTTCTCGCAGGGCGGCAAGCAGATCGACCTGCTGCAGAAGGACATCGACGACTGGAACATCACCTTCGTCGACACCGGGCTGCGCTCGAACATCGGCGAGCGCCTGCGCCGGGTGCGCAAGTACGTCGAGAAGGAGGAGATGTTCCTGGCGAACTACTCCGACGGGCTGAGCGATCTCGACTGCAACGCTTACATCGACGCGTTCAAGCGCAGCGACAAGGTGGCCCGCTTCCTGAGCGTGCGCGTCCCCCAGACCTTCCACATCGTGCACGCCGACGACGAGCACAACGTGCACAAGCTGGAGTTCGTGGGCGACTCGAACATCCGCATCAACGGCGGCTTCTTCGTGCTGCGCAGCGAGATCTTCGAGTACATGAACAAAGACGAGGAGCTGATCATCCAGCCGTTCCAGCGCCTCATGTCCAAGAAGAAGGTCGTCGGCGTCCCCTACGACGGCTTCTGGCGCAACATGGACACGTTCAAGGACAAGCTCGAGCTCGACGACCTGGCCGCCCACGGCCGCGCCCCCTGGCAAGTCTGGCTGCCCTGATTCTTTTTCCCTCTCCCCTTTGGGAGAGGGAGATCAGAGGATGATCTTCGAGACGTGGAACGCTTCGGCCAGGCCGGTGGGGGCGTTACACTCGATGCCGCGCAGGCGCATCACCGCCTCGAACGTCTCGCTGCGGAACCAGGTGCGCTTCGCCTGCGACGGGTAGTGCTGCAGGATCAGCTCGATCTTGCGCCTGGCGGTCTCCTCGGAGAGCGGCACGTACACGTTCGGGTGGCCGAGGTCGCCTTCGTACTTCGGGATCTCGTACTCGGCGATCAGGTGATCGCGGAAGGTGTTCCAGGTCAGCTCCGCGACGGTGCGATGGTCCTGGTGCCGGTCGTGGCGGTGGTGGGTGAGGATCAGATCCGGCTTCACCCGCCCCTTGGTGGTCTCGAACAGCTCCTTGATGTCGCTGAACTGGCTCGGGAAGTAACCGTCGCGGAAGCGCTCCACCATGATGTCGGCGCTGGCCGCGCCCTCCACGAACACCGCGGCCGATCCGCGCGCCTCCCATTCCCGCGCCGCGTTCGACGCCAGCGCCAGCCACGTCACCGTCGACCCGGGCCGCTCGGCGAGCAGCCGCAGCACCGTCCCGCCGCAGCCGATCTCGATGTCGTCGCAGTGCGCGCCGAGACAGAGGATGGAAAGCGGCTTGGCCTTGTCGCCCAGGATCGTCGGCAGCATGGCGGCGACCGTATCACATCGCGGCGAGTGCCTCGACGTAGTCCTCGACGTACGACTCGATCATCCGGTCGATGGTGTACGCCTCCAGTCCGGCCGGCGCGGCGCGCGACATCTCGGCGTAGCGATCGGGACGCGCCTGCAGCTCGACCACCTTCGCCGCGATCTCCTCGGCGGTGACGCTGGCGAGCGCGATCCCCGTCGTCCCCTCCACCTGCGTCTCGGGCAGCCCGCCCCGCCGCGCGTAGATGACAGGTAAACCGTACATGCGCGCCTCCAGCGACACCATGCCGAGCGCTTCCGCGACCAGCGTCGGGATGATGACGAAGTCCGCCCGCTCGTAGAACGGGCCGGGGTCCTTCTGGTAGCCGGCCACACGCACCCGCCCTTCCAGCCCGTTCTCCGTCAGGAATTTGCCGATCTCCTCGAGCGGCCCGGGGCCGACGATGGTCAGCGTCGCGTCGACGCAGCGCGCGGCCAGCAACTCGTAGGCGCGCAGCAGCGTCCAGAACCCCTTCTCCTCGATCAGCCGTCCCACGAACAGCCCGTGCGTCGGCTTGAACCCCGGCGTCACCACCTTCGGCCGCGCGTCGGGCCGCAGCCGGATCCCGGTGCGGATGCAGCGCACGGAGGCGTTGCGGAACTGCTGCCGCAGGCGCGTCGCGCCCGCCTCCGACACGCCGTACATCCGGTGGGGCAGCACCCGCAGCCCCTGCCCCACCTCGCGCACCGCCTTCTTCGCCCAGTCGAGCCGCCCCGGATCCGAGATGCGGTGCTCGGTCCAGAACCAGCGCGCGCGGCGGTGCCGCCACACCTCCTGGCCGAGGAGGATCGGCTGGTAGTGCCCGTGGGTGTGGAAGATGACCTTGTCGAAGCGCGCCGCCGCCGGGCGGATGTTGTCGCGCAGCCAGCGCAGGTTGCCGAGCGAGCCTTCGGGCGTCGAGTAACGGTTCTGGGGTGGCTCGCCCGACTGTTCGTTGTAGCCGCGCCGGAAGCGGAGGTTCTCGATCCCGCGCCGGCGCAGCCCCTCGCCGACCAGCGTCGCGAAGTCGTCCCAGAAGCTGTACTGGCCGCTGATGGTGTTGAAGAAGGTGAAGACGGCGGCGGGCTGTCGGCTCATCCGGCGTATCGTATCAGCGCTCGCCGCGCTGGCGTCCGCGACGGAGCGCCAGCGCCATCCAGGCGGCGGCGAACGGAAGCAGCAGCGTCGCTCCGCGTCCGGCATCCGGAACGGAGCACGCGCAGCCGCCGCTGACGCCCCTCTCGCCCGTCGTGCCGCCGGCCCCGGGTCCGCCCGTCAATCCGCTGTTGCCGGTGCCGGAGCCTCCCGTCAGGCCGGTGCCGGTGCCGGTGCTGTTGCCGGCGCCGGTGCTGCCGCCCGCCCCGGTCCCCGATCCGCCCGTCCCCGTCCCCGCCCCGCCGGCCCCCGTCCCCGATCCGCCCGTGCCCGCCGGCTGCACGACCATCGCGTTCATCGTCGACGCCATCACGGCCGCAGACACCGCCGAGTTGCCGGCCGCGTCCCACGCCTTCGCCGTGAAGGAATGCTGGCCGTTGGTCAGGATCGCGGTGTTGAAGTCGGCCGAGTACGGGCTGGCGGCGACCTGCGCCACCTGATTGCCGTCGACGAGGAACTGCACCAGCACGACGCCGCTGCCGCCCGCGTTGTCCATCGCCGTCGCGGACAGCGTGGTGTTGCCGGTCAGCATCGCGCCCGACGTCGGCGCGGTCAGCGACACCGTCGGCGGCACCGTCTCGGACGGCGGCGTCCCGAACTTGCCCAGCTTGTCCTGATCGTGACCGACGAGATCGATGGCGCCGATGTCCACGCGCCGCCCCATCGAGTCGTTGTCCTGGGGATCGCCCGCGTCGATGATCTTGCTGCTCGCCGCCGGCTTGTAGCGGTCGCGGAACAGCGCCAGTACCTGCGAAACCTTCTGCGTCCCCTGCCAGACCGCCCCCTCGTCGATCACCGGGTCGATCAGGCGATCGTCGTGGTTGTTGATGGCGATGCGCTGCCCGGCGAACGGGTTCGAGGACAGCTGCCCGTCGGCGGTGTCCTTGGCGTCGTGCGAGCCCGCCCCCGAGAAGTCGTAGTTCATCTTGTTGCTCGCGTCGGGCGAATAGAACGCGTTGTAGTCGGCGTAGGTGTACGAGGACGCGCCGCCCGTGATGCGGTCCTCGCCGGCCGCGCCGCCCGACTGGTTGCGCGCGTAGGTGACCAGGTTGTTGCGCAGGCTCGCCACCTTCGATCCGCCGGTCATGTCGACGGTCGAGTTCGCGAAGTCGCCCGCGTTCATGCCGCCGCCGTCGAACGTGTTGTTGTAGATCAGCAGGCCGCTCTCGCCGCCGTAGCACTGCAGGCCGGCGTCCAGGCTGCCGTCGCCGCCCGGGACGAACAGGTTGTGGTGGATGCTGGTGTTGCTGGTGGCGGTGCGCATCCAGGTGTGGCCGTAGCCGAACACCACGTTGTAGCGGAACTCGCCGGTCAGGTACTGCAGCGGCCACGATCCGTCGCGGATGAAGTTGTGCTCGGTCAGGATGCCGCTCTTGGCCTGGTAGTAATAGAAGTTGTAGCCCTGGCTCCAGGCGCCGCGGTAGTTGTGGTGGCTGAAGTTGCCGCGCACGGTCGTATTGGCGCCGATGATGTTCACGATCGTCCGCGGGCCGATGAACACGTTGCTGGCGTCGTCGGTGTCGCCGCCGACCAGCCAGCTCGAGCCGTCGAACTTGGTCTGCCCGGCGCCCACGCGGTTGCCCTGAAACACCTTCATCGCCGTGCCGCTGCCGTTGAAGCTGGCGATGAACGGCACCGACGGATCGTCGGCGACGAAGGTCAGCCGGTTGTTGGCGCGCCATTCGTTGTTCTTGATCGACGCCGTCCCGGAGCCGAGCGTCAGGCTCATCGCGCCCGTGTCCTCGAAGATCGATCCTTCCACGGTCGCGCTCGACACCGTGCCGGTGATGCCGGCGACGCCGGTCACCAGGCTGTTGCGGATCACCAGCGCGCCGCTGGCGGTGACCGACTTGCCGTTGCCGACGACGATCACGTTGTCCCAGTTGACCGCGCCGTTGACGTTCGCGCTCAACGTCATCATCGTCTTCGCCGGGGGCGCGTCGATGGTCACGGTCAGCGGCAGGCTGTCCTGGTTCACCACGTTGACGGCGTCGTTGGAGAACATCCCGCGCACCACCACCATATGCGGCCCGGGGCTGAGGCCGGCGGTCGGGGCGACGAAGCGGAAGAATCCGATCGGGCTCGGGTTGCCGTTGTGGTCGAACGCGATCGTGTTCGGGATCGTCTGCTTGTTGGCGCCCATGTCGGTCTGCACGGCGCCGTCGATCAGGATCTGGAACTGCGGCCATCCGGTCGGCGTGCCGCCGCCCGAGCAGGTCGCGACGCGCGGCGGATCGCTGTAGTCCGGCGGCGGGCTGTAATTGGAGACGGTTTGGCCGTTCGGACAAACGATGAAGCCCTTGCCTTCGCGGCTGTCGAAGATGTCGGCGAAGATCACCAGCGGCTGCCCTTGCGTGAAGTGCATGCCGGGGTTCGGGCTCTTGTAGCCGACGAAATGCGCCGAGGCGGGGGCCGGAAACGCGACGACCAGCGCGGCGATCGCGAGCGAGACGAACGAGACGGGGAGCAAGGAGACCCTTGGAGCTAATTTCACGGCATCCTCCGGGGCCCATCGTACACCTGCGTGACGATCACCGGAACTTGTAACGAACCGGTTGGTGCCTGTTCCGGTACGATGTTCCTGTACGACTTTGTTAAAGTGATCGCGCCATGGCTGAGCGAAGTCATCGCGATCGCGCGCTTGGGCTTGTCTTCTCGCTGACGGTCGGGCTGATCGCGCAGCTCGGATGCGGCTCGGGCTCCGACGGTGGTTCGACGGGAAGCGCAGGGCACGGCGGGAACGGCCGCGGTGGCGCAACGGCAACAGGAGGCAGCAGCGCAACAGGCGGTAGCAGCGCGGGCGCCGCTGGTCGCGGCGGAGTGGGCGGCGCCGCGGGAAGCGTCGGCGGTGGCGGCGGAGCGGGCGCGAGCGGCATGAGCGGAACCACAGGCGGCGGAGCGGGCGGGCGCGGCGGCGCGGCCGGCACCGGCGGCGCCGCGGGCGCGAGCGGCACAGGCGGCGGCGGCGCGGGCGCGAGCGGCACGAGCGGCAGCGGCGGGCGCGGCGGCACCAGCGGCGCTGCAGGCACCGCGGGCGCCAGCGGCACGAGCGGCAGCGGCGGACGCGGCGGAGCCGGCGGCGGTGGCGGACGCGGCGGCGCCGGCGGCAGCGCAGGCGCGGCGGGCAGCGCAGGCGCGACGGGCAACGCCGGGCGCGGCGGCACGACCGGCACGGCAGGCAGCGGCGCAGCCGGCACCGCGGGCACGGGCGGCACCACGACGACACTCGCGCCCGGTCCGTTGCGCGTCGATCCCACCAACCCGCGCTACTTCAACGACGGCCACGGCAAGATCGTCTACCTCGTCGGCTCGCACACCTGGGGCAACTTCAAGGACTTCGCGCTGAACGATCCGCCGTCCGCGTTCGACTTCGCGGGCTACCTCGACTTCCTCGTCGCCCACAACCACAACTTCATCCGGCTGTGGACCTGGGAACAGGCGCACAGCATGGTCGGCGGCGGCGAGCAGGGCTTCCGGTACATCACACCGTTCCCCTACCCGCGCTCGGGCCCCGGCAACGCGAACGACGGCAAGCCGAAGTTCGACATGTCGCAGTTCGACGCCGCCTACTTCACGCGCCTGCGCAACCGCGTCGTCGACGCCGGCAACCGCGGCATCTACGTCTCGATCATGCTGTTCGACGGCCTCGATCCGTCGATCCGCTACAACGGCACCGACGGCGGCTTCCCCTACGGCTCGGGCAACAACATCAACGGCGTCTCCGGCGACGGCGCCGACTTCGTCTCGCTGGCGGACGCCACCGTCACGCAGGTCCAGGAGGCCTACGTCAAGAAGGTGATCGACACGGTCAACGATCTCGACAACGTCCTCTACGAGATCTCCAACGAACCGAGCGGCGCCTCCGTCGTGCAGTGGGAGTACCACTTCATCCAGGTCGTCAAGCAGTACGAGGCGACGAAGCCGAAGCAGCACCCGGTCGGCATGACGTCGACCTACGAGGGCATGGACGCCGATCTGTTCGCGAGCAGCGCCGACTGGATCTCGCCCATCAACCCGCGCCTGCTCGGCGACGGGCGGAAGGTGGTCCTCAACGACACCGACCACTCCTATTACTGGACGATGCTGCAGACCGACGGGGCGGCCGCGCAGCGCGCCTGGGCGTGGGAGACGCTGACACTGGGCGCGTCGCCGCTGTTCATGGACCCGTACCTCGAGACGCGCGAGTTCCGCAACACGCCGATGAACGGCCAGACCGACCCGCAGTGGGACACGCTCCGGAACGCCATCGGGCGGGCGCGGATCTACGCCAACAAGCTGGACCTCGCGCACGCGGTCCCGTCGGCGAGCCTCGCCTCCACCGGCTACTGCATCGCCAATCCGGGCTCGCAATACCTCGTCTATCAACCGTCGTCGGGCGCGTTCACGCTGTCGGCGATAGCCGGAACGTACAACTACGAGTGGTACAACCCGGCGACGGGAACGCTCGCCGGCTCCGGGAATATGACCGTGGCGACCGGCACGCAAACGTTCACGCCGCCGTTCTCGGGCGACGCCGTTCTCCTGCTGACCCGCTGACCAGAAACAGTCGTTGTTTCCTGCGGTTGGCCGCTCCCGCGCGGAATCGGTCATTGCCTGGCGGCGCCGGACGCGAAAGATCGGCAAGGAGGTGCGTTACGGATATGACGTTGACTTGCTGAGCCGAAACCAGCTAATTTCACCGGTGATCTAGAGGGAAAGGATCAACACGAAAATGCACAGGTTCAGAGCGGTGGCTACGTTGGTGTTCGGCGTTTTCCTGTCGCTGGCAGCTCCGGCGCTGGCGGACAACGACAAGGGCGACAAAGGCGACAAGGTCGACAAGGGCGACAAGGGCGACAAGGGCGACAGGGGCGACGACCAGCGTCCCAAGTTGCCGACCACGCGCAGCGCCCCCGAGATCGATCCGGTCGCGGCCGGCGCCGTCGTCGCGCTACTGGTCGGCGGCACCACGGTCATCGCGGCCCGCCGGGCGCGCCGCAAGTCGGCCAAGTAGCTCGCGGGTCCGCCGCCGGACGACTCGACAAGCGCCCAGCCAAAGGCTAACAGACCAGGAATGAAAGCCGGGGACCTCCGCCTCGGCGCCTGGCTCGCGCTGCTCGTCCTCGAGGGCCTCGCGCTGGCGGTCACGTTCGACTCTGCCGCCCTCGCCTCCCTGCCGCACGGATGGTGGACGATCGCGCTCGCGCCCGCGGGCAGCATCATGCCGCTCGCCGCCGCCATCGGGGCGGCGCTGATCCTGGTCAGCTGGGCGCGCCCGGGCAGCTTCAACTTTCCTTTCCGGGCCCGCTCGCGCGCGTGGCTCGACGTGCTGGTGCAGGTGGCGGTGTTCGCGGCGCTGTTCGCCGTCACGGCGAAGCTGTTCGCCCTCGATGACAGGCGGACGGGCGCGCTCTCGCCGGAACGGGTCGGCGGGCTGGTCGCCGGCTGGCTGGCACTGGCCGCCGCGACCGCCGTGACCTGGCTCCGCATCGGCATGCCGCTGCGCACCCTGGGCGCGGTCCTGCGCCGCCGGGCGTCGCTGCTGCTGCTCGCCGGCGCGCTTGGCGCCGCGGCCTACGCCGTCGGTCACCTGGCCCAGGGGCTCTGGCTGCCGCTCCGCCGCGCCACCTTCGACGTCGCCAGCCTGCTCCTGCGCGGCGTCGTCGACGACCCGATCATCGATCCCGACCACCTCGTGATCGGCACGCCGCGCTTCACGGTGGAGATCGCGCCGGAGTGCTCGGGCTACGAGGGCGTCGGCCTGTCGTGGGTGTTCCTCGGCACGGCGCTGTGGCTGTTCCGCGATCGCCTGCGCTTCCCGCGCGCGTTCCTGCTGCTGGGTGTCGGCACGATCGTGCCCTGGTTCGCGAACGCGGGCCGGCTGGTCGCGCTGGTGCTGGTCGGCAGCTACGTGTCGGAAGATGCGGCCGCCGGCGCGTTTCATTCGTACGCGGGCGCGATCCTGTTCTGCGCGATCGCGCTGGCGATCGTCGCGCTGGCGCTGCGCTCGCCCTGGCTGTCCGTCGAACCGGCTGCGCGCGAGCCGGCCGGCCACGCGCCCGACGAAAATCCGCATGAACGCTTCACAAACCCCGTCGCGCCTTACCTGGTGCCGTTCATCGCCCTCGTCGCGGCGGGCATGCTGTCGCGCGCGCTGTCCAGCACGACGCACGAGCCGCTCGCCCTCCTGCGCCCGCTCGCCGGGGCGCTGGCGCTCGCGGTCTACGCGCGCTTCCACAGGCGGATCGCGGTGTGGCCGTCGTGGTTCGCGGTGCCGGCGGGCCTGTTCGTGGCGGGCATCTGGGTCGTGATGGAGGCGATCGCGAACCCGGCGGCGCCCACCCGCGCCCCTACGGGTCTGCTCGGATCCGGCGCGGCCTGGATGGCCATCCGCGGCGTCGCGGCGACGTCGCTGGTCCCCGTCATCGAGGAACTGGCGTTCCGGGGATTCCTGGCCCGGCGGCTGTCGAGCCGCGACTTCGAGCGGCTGTCGCCCCGGCGCATGACGCTGCTCGGGATCGTCGGCGCGGCGCTGGCGTTCGGCCTCCTCCACCGGCGCCCGGTGGCGGGGACGCTGGCCGGCCTGTGCTACGCGGTGGTCTACCGCCATCGCGGCAAGCTGGCCGACGCGATCGTCGCCCACGCGACCACCAACGCCGTGCTGCTGGTGGTCGCCTGGGCGCTGCAATGGTGGGATCTATGGATGTGACCGGCGCGACGGCCTCGCGTACAACCTTTCGAGGTACACTCCGCCGTCGCCGGCAAGAGTGGCAACAGTAGAAGGAATCGACGCATGCGAATCTCAGTCGTGGTGGTGGGAGCGATGGTGGCGGGCGCGGTGGCGTCGATCCCGTCGGTGGCGCGCGCCGACAACGTCACGATCGCGGCCGGCGCGGAGTACACGCTGACCGGCGACATCGTGCTGTCGGGGAGCGACAGCTTCACCGCCGGCGATCCGGCCGGCGCGCGCTGCCAGATCTACGGCGCCGGCTTCAGCATTCACAGCGCCGACGACACCTGGAGCGGCAACTTCTCGCTGCAGAACTGCGACGTCGAGGGCCTCGGCGTCGCGGGCGGCATGGCGATCCAGCTGTCGCTGGCGGGGGCGCTCACCATCTCGAAC
Organism: Polyangia bacterium; assembly: GCA_036557265.1. Classification (GTDB taxonomy): domain Bacteria; phylum Myxococcota_A; class Polyangia; order Fen-1088; family Fen-1088; genus JADGRB01. The sequence goes on along the minus strand of DATBHU010000562.1, from coordinate 12,153 downwards.
ACGGTGTTCTCGACCAGCAGCGAGATCGATCTCGCCCTGCGCGGCGACGCCAGCGTCGCGTTCACCAACAACGTCATCGCGGTCGATTCGGTCACCGCGGTGGTGACGACCTCGCTCGACCAGTCGCAGGACGCCTTCCACGTCAAGGGCGGGTCGACGGGCACCAAGGTCTTCCAGGGGAACATGGTGCGCCGCGAGCGCCTGCACTTCGAGCTGACCGGCGACTGGCTGATCGAGGGCAACATCCTGGTGGGCGATCGCACCGGGATCTTCGTCGATCGCTGCGGGCCGATCACGATCCGCGGCAACTACTCGCACTCGAACGGCCTGGGCTGGAACCAGGTCAAGAACATCTCGGCGTTCTCCACCGAGGGGAACACGATCGTCGAGCACAACGTGCTGGTGGGCCTGGCCTGGAACACCGAGGTGCACGGTCCGGGCGAGATCCGCTACAACCTGATCGTCAACCCGGTGGAGCGCGCCTGGGTGCAGCTGTGGGCGACCAGCAGCACGAAGGTGCACCACAACCTGCTGATCCAGAGCTCGGACAACCAGTTCAAGGAGATCAACGGCGGCTTCGTGGTGTTCGGCGACGATCCGCCCATCACGCCCACGCCGCCGCCGTCGAGCGAGATCTACAACAACACCTTCGACGCGGGCGGCACGTGCAACCCGGGCCTGGCCGGCGCGGTGACGCTGGGCGACCAGCTGCTGAGCCTGCGCAGCAACGCGTTCGTCAACATCCGGCTGCCGGGCTGGACCGGGATCACCCTGGTCGGACAGCAGGACAAGATGCTGCTCGATCCGCTGCCGTCGCTGCTCGGCTACGCCGACTACAACCTGTTCCACAACCCCGACGGATCGGTGAAGGCGAACTACGGCGTGGGCGTGGCGGGCAAGACGCTGCGCGCGGACGCCGGGTTCGGCTACAACGACATCCCGGTGGGCGGCGCCGCGAACGCGCAGGTCGATCCGGGCTTCGCCGGGCCGATCCCGCACAAGCTCGCGTTCGACGAGCAGAGCGTCCTCGACGGCACCACCACCGTCTGCCACATCCTCGCCTTCTACCGCCGCGCCTACGCGCCTGATGCGACGAAGAACAGCCCGCTCATCGACAGCGGCGATCCCGCCGACGGCGCCGGCAACGACATCGGCGCCATCGGCGCGGGCGCCGACAACTCGCTCGACCAGTTCGGCAAGCTGTGCGACCCGAACGACGTCGGGCCGATCGCCCCGTCCCAGGACGTGTTCGCCTGCGCGACCGTGGGCCTGGAGGGCGGCGGTGGCGGCGGCAGCTCCCCGATCCCGCCGGGCGGGCACGGCTTCGTCTGCGTCTGCCAGGCCGGCGCCGGCGCGCCGGCCACCGCGCCGTTCGTGGCGGTCCTCGCCGTGGCCGGCCTGGTGTTCGCCCGCCGGCGCCGCCGCTGAAGCGCCCCGTGCTAGCGTCCGCCCCCATGCGCTCGCCACGGCGGCTGGCCCGACACGCGGTCGCGGCGACGGCCCTGCTGGGCGTCGTCGCCTGCGACGGGCCGCGCACCCGCGGCGCGGCGAACGCGGCGCCATCCCAATCGAACACGATCGATGGCGCCGCCGCCCAGCCCGCCGCCCTGCCCCGGCTGGTGGCCCACCCGCGCCTCTTGCTGACGCCGGAGATCCTGCGCCGCGTGAAGAAGAAGGCCGCCGCCAAGGACGCGGACTGGGAGAACCTGCGCCGCGAGGCCTACCGCTTCGCGAAGCTGCCGGTGGCGCGCTACGACCGCAACGCCGCGCCCAACGACACCATCGTCTACACCTATCAGGGCGCGGGGTGGCTGGACGCGATCACCACCCTCGGCCTCGCCTACCAGGCCACCGGCGCCAGGAAGTACGCCGCCAAGGTGCGCGAGATCCTGCGCGAGATCGACGCCACCGCCGCGGCGGGGAACCTCGAGCCGATCGCCTGCGACAGCGGCTTTCCGACGCGCACCGCCGCGCTGGCCGCGGCGCTCGGCTTCGACTGGATCTACGCGGAGCTGCCGCCCGCCGAGCGCGCCGCCACGGTCGCGACGCTGAACCGCTGGTACGACTGGTACAAGAAGGAGGCGCTCGACCGCAACGGGCCGGCCGTCAGCAACTACTTCGGTGGTCACCTGCTCGGCTTCACGGCGGCCGGCTACGCGACGGCGGGCGACAACCCGCGCGCCGGCGAGATCGTCGCGCACGTGCGCCGCGAATTCGACGACGTCGTCGGGCCGGCCTTCGCCAGCAACGGGCCGTTCGCGGGCGGGTTCCCCGTCGAGGGGTACGTCTACGGCAGCAACCACTTCGTCCGCTTGCTCGAGGTGATGGCGATGGTGCGCAGCGCGACCGGGGCGGAGCCGCCGCACGCGAAGGAGTACGCCGACCGCATCGCGCGCAACCTGTTCCACGCGCTGCGACCGAACCGCTGGCAGGTCCCGGACGAGGCGACCTACCCGGGCGACAACACCGGGATCCTGACGCTCGGCCTGCCGGTGATGCTGACGGAGCTGCTGGCGGGCGGCCCCACCGGCGCCGGCGTCCAGTACCTGCTCGCCAACGTCGGCACCCCGCCCAAGGGGATCGCCGTCGACCGCCCCAGCGTCGACTTCCTGCTTTACTGGGACGTCGGTCGGCCCGCCCGGGACTACGGCGCCGCCGAGCCGCTGGTGCTGCATTCGCCCGGTGACGAGCACCTGTTCATGCGTTCGGGCTGGTCGCCCGCCGCGGTCTGGGCGTCTTTCAGCGGCGGCCTCGCCCAGTTCTCGGGCCATCACGCCCGCACCGCCGGCCACCTGGCCATCGCGCGCGGCGGCGACTACCTGCTGCCGTTCGCCGGCCAGTGGAAGGGGAGCACCGGCCTCACCGGCCACCCGCAACAGTTCCAGAACACGTCGGCGTACGCGAACACGCTGTTCGTCGACGACGGCGGCGCCTACCTCTACAACGCCGAGCGCTACCTGGGCGGCCAGGGGGCGTGGGGCAAGTCGCGGCCGTTCCCGTTCGTGCAGCGAGCGGACGTCACCTGGGCCAAGCTGGACGCGACGTCGATCTACGACCTGCCGCCGGGCAGCCAGGACGAAACCAAACGTTCGGTGCGGCGCTTCGTGCGCAACCTCGCCTACCTCGCGCCCGCGACGTTCGTCGTGTTCGATCGGGTCAGCATGCTCAAGCCGGAGTACAAGAAGGAGCTCCGCTTCCAGCTCGCGGCGGCGCCGACCGTGACCGGCAACCTCGCGACCAGCGTCGTCGGCTCGTCGGCGCTGCACATCCGGGCGCTGCTGCCGCGCCCGGCCTCGCTGCAGGTCGCCTGGAACACCGCCGACGGCGCGCGCCTGAACCCGCGCCTCGCCCTCAGCGCCGGCGCGCCGGGGACCGACCTGGACGCGCTGACGGTCCTCGCCGCCACCGATCGCCGCGAGCCCGCGCCCGAGGCGACCGCGATCACCAGCGACGGCGGCGTCATGATCGGCGCGCAGGTCGGGCCCGTGGGCGCGATCGCCGCGGGCGGCGCGCCCGCCCGGGGCAGCGTCGCGCTGTTCGCGGCTGCCCCCACCGGGACCGTCCCGGCCGCCACCACCGTCCGCTACCGCGTGTCGGGGGCCGGCGCCACCCGGCACTTCCTGTTCGACCTCGAGCCGAAGCGGACCTTCCACGTCCGCGCCGAGCCGGCCGGCGGGGCGCCCGCCGGAACGCTGGCCGTCACCATCGCGGCGGACGGCGCCGGCGCGGCCATCACGTCCGACGACGCGGGAACGCTGAGCTTCGATCTGGCGGGCGGCCAGATCCGCCCCGTCCCCTGATAGATTGGCGGGCGGCGTCTCGTGTTCGTCATCCCCGGCATCGTGGTCCTCGTGACCTACGTGTACCTCCGGCCGCACGAGGTGTTCTCGGTGCTGCACGGCCTCAGCTTCCCGACGGTGCTGTCGGTGGCGCTGTTCGGCTACCTCCTGGACGTCAAGGTGGGCGCGAGCCGGCGGCCGCGCGGATCGCTGCTGCTGGTGCTGGGGTTCGCCTTCTTCGCCTGGGCGACGCTGACCATCGCCATCAACGCGCCCGAGACGCTGACCGAGAGCCTGCTCTTCTTCGCGGGGCCGATCGGGTTCTTCTTCCTGATCTCGCAGGGCGTGGGCGGCGTGCGCGGCCTGGCGGTCGTGTCGAGCTCCGTCCTGCTGGTCACGGTGGTGCTGGCGCTGATCGGCGTCCACCAGGGGCTGGCGCCCAGCGTCTGCATCGCGGGCGACATGACCACCGCGGGCGGCGCCGTCATCGAGACCCAGGACCTGCGCCCGTGCACGTCGCGCGCGGACTGCCTGGCGGGCGGCGTCCCCGACCAGGACTACCTGTGCGAGCACGCCGGCCTGGTGGGCACGACCTCGGTCGGGGGCCGGGTTCGTTACCGCGGCGTCTTCCAGGACCCGAACGAGCTGGCCTGGGCGATGAGCATGAGCCTGCCGTTCGCCTTCGCGTGGCTGGAGCGGCGCCCGCGCGATCGGCGCACGCGCGATCGCCTGCTGGTCGCCCTGGCGCTGGTGGCGATCATCGTCTGCAACGTGATGACACGGTCGCGCTCGGGCCAGATCGCGCTGGTGGCGACGCTGGGCGTCTACTTCGTCCGGCGCTTCGGCTGGCGCGGGGTCGGGGCGGGCGCGCTGGTCGCCATCCCCGTCCTGATCTACGGCGGCCGTTCGGGCGCCGATTCGTCGACGCAGGAGCGGCTGGAGTGCTGGATGCAAGCGCTCGACATCTGGCGGCAGTTTCCCCTGGCCGGCGTGGGCGCCCGCCAGTTCACGCAGCACCACTACCTGACCGCCCACAACTCCTTCCTGCTGTCTCTGGCCGAGCTCGGCCCGATCGGGCTGGCGCTGTTCACCGCCGTCATCTATGCCGCCTTCAAGATCACCATCCAGGTGCAGCGTGACTTCGCGGCGCGGCCCGAGGCGGAGGCGGTGCGCGTCGGGGCGTTCGCGACGTTCGCCGGGCTGACCGGGCTGGTCGCGTCGGCGCTCTTCCTGTCGCTCACGTACCACGTCGCGCTCTGGATCGAGCTGGCGCTGGCGGGCGCGATCCAGGCCGCGGTCTGGCGGCACGATCCGGACTGGCGGCTGCGCTGGCGCTGGCGCGACACCGTCACCGTGGTGGGGATGGACGTCGCCCTGATCACCGGCATCGCCATCTATCTGCGCCTCAAGGGGGTGTGACGTGTCGGCGATCGCGCGCTCGGTCCGTCGGCTGCTGTCCTGGACCGCCCTCGCCTACCTGGTGGGCGCGGTGGCGGCGGCGGTCGCGCTGCGGACGCTGACGGACGTCTGGTGGCCGATCACGGTGCTCGCCTACGCGCCGCGCTGGCTGCTCGTGCTGCCGCTGCCGTTCCTCGCGCTGGCGCTGGCGGTGGCGCGCCGCTGGCGCTTGCTGGCGGCGATGCTGCCGGCCGCGATCGCGCTCGTGTTCGCGCTCGACTTCCGGATCGGCCTGCGGGCGGCGGCCGCGGGAGGCGCGCCGCTGACGGTGGTGACGCTGAACAGCGACGGCGCGCGCACGCCCGACGCGAAGCTGCGCGAGCTGCTGCGCACGACCGGCGCCCAGATCGTCGCGCTGCAGGAGTGCGAGCTCGACCCGGACCAGTTCGGGGACGACAGCTGGCACATCCATCGCGAGCACGAGCTCTGCCTGCTCAGCCGGTTTCCCTTCGCCTCCGTCGAGGCGCGCGACAGCGACGAGATCCGCGCCCGCGGCGGCCACGGCTCCGCCGTGCGCTATGTCGTGGACACGCCCGCGGGCCCGATGGCGATCGTGAACATCCACCTCCAGACCGTGCGCCCGGGCCTCGACGAGCTCATCGATCACGGCCTGGCGGGGCGGGCGGGGATGGCCGCCAACACCCGGATCCGCGAGCTCGATTCCAGCACGCTGCGCGCCTGGATCGACGGGCACGACGGCCACGTCCCGACCATCGTCCTGGGCGACTTCAACCTCCCGGTCGAGAGCGCCATCTACCGTCGCCACTGGTCGTCGTTCGGCAACGCGTTCTCGAGCGCCGGCTTCGGCCTCGGCTGGACGAAGCGGACGCGCTGGCACGGCACGCGCATCGATCAGATCCTGTTCACGCCCGGGCTGGCCTGCCTCGACGCCCGCGTCGGCCCCAACGTCGGCTCCGACCACCGCCCGGTGATCGCGCACCTGGCCCTGGCGGGCCGCTAGGCGCGGCGCTCGGCGTACCAGGCGATGCTGCGGCGCAGGCCTTCCTGGAAGGAGATCTCGGCCTTGTAGCCGAGGGCGGAGCGAGCGGCGGCGATGTCGGCGAGCGAGTGCTTCACGTCGCCCACGCGCCCCGGCGCGTACGTCACCGGGATCGACTTGCCCAGCGCCTCGCCGATCATCTTCACGACGTCATTCAGCGTCGTCGCGGCGCCGCAGGCGACGTTGAAGACGCGCCCCGACGCCCCGGCCGCGGGCGCGAACGCGGCGGCCAGGTTCGCCTCGACGGTGTTGTCGATGTAGCAGAAGTCGCGCGACTGGGTGCCGTCGCCGAAGATGGTCACCCCCTGCCCCGCCAGCCCCGCCGTCACGAAGCGCGGGATGACGGCCGCGTACTCGGATTTCGGATCCTGGCGCGCGCCGAACACGTTGAAGTAGCGCAGGGCGACCGTCTCGAGGCCGTAGGCGCCCGCGAACACCGCGCAGTAGAGCTCGCCGGTCAGCTTCGACACCGCGTAGGGCGACAGCGGCGCCGGCCGCATGGTCTCGACCTTGGGCAGCGTCGGCGTGTCGCCGTAGGCCGACGACGACGCGGCGTACACGACGCGGCGGACGCCGGCGCGCTTGGCCTCGTGCAAGAGGTTCAGCGTGCCGGTGACGTTCGCGTCGTTGCTGGCGAGCGGATCGGCCAGCGAGCGCGGCACGGACGGGATGGCCGCCTCGTGGAACACGACCTCGACGCCGGCGCAGGCGCGGGCGACCGCCGCCGGGTCGCGCACGTCGCCCTCGATCAGCTCGACGTCGCGGGCCACCTCGGCCAGGTTCTCGCGCTTGCCGGAGAAGAAGTTGTCGAGCACGCGCACCTTGTCGCCGCGCGCCAGCAGGGCGCGGGCGATCGCGGAACCGATGAAACCGGCGCCGCCGGTCACGAGGGTGGAGCTTGGCATGTCGGGCAACCTACCGAACGGGGCCCCACGGAACAAGTTCCCAGGAAAATCTTTGGTAGTATCCCGCGGCCCCGTGGACTGGAAATCGACCCTCAACCTCCCCAAGACGGAATTCCCGATGCGCGCCGATCTGGCGCGCCGCGAGCCCGAGTGGCTGGCCCGCTGGGCCAGGGAGCGCCAGTACGAGCGCGTCCTGGAGGCGCGCCTGCATGAGGAGGCCCCCGCCTTCGTGCTGCACGACGGCCCGCCCTACGCGACCGGCGCCATCCACCCCGGCACCGCCATGAACAAGGTGCTGAAGGACATCGTGGTTCGGTCGCAGCTGCTGATGGGCCGCCGGGCGGTGTTCCGGCCGGGCTGGGACTGCCACGGGCTGCCGATCGAGCAGCAGGTCGAGCGCAACCTCGGCAAGGACGCTCGCGGGCTGGACGCGGTCGCGTTCCGGCAGCGCTGCGAGGAGCACGCGCTGAAGTTCGTCGACGTGATGCGCACCGAGTTCAAGCGGCTCGGCTGCCTCGGCAACTGGGACGATCCCTACCTGACGCTGGCCAAGGACTACGAGGCGACCATCGCGCGCCAGCTGGCGGGGTTCGTGAAGGCGGGCCTGGTCTACCGCGACAAGAAGCCGGTGCACTGGTGCTGGGTCCACCGGACCGCGCTGGCCGAGGCGGAGGTCGAGTACGAGGACCACGCCTCGCCGTCGATCTACGTGCGCTTCCCGATCGTCGGCGACCTCGGCAAGGCGGACGCGCGCCTGCGCGACAAGCGCGCCGCCTTCGTCATCTGGACGACGACGCCGTGGACACTGCCCGCCAACCTGGCGGTGGTCGCGAACCCGGAGCTCGACTACGTCGCGATCCCGCGCGGCGACGAATACCTGATCGTCGCGGCCGGCCGCGCCGAGGCGTTCCTGGCCGCGACCGGCATCGCGGCGCCGAAGGAGAGCTGGATCGACATCTCGCGCGAGGGGCTGCGCGGGCTGGAGGGCGTCGCCTACACGGCGCCCTACCCGCGCCCGAACAGCGACGCGAAGCGCGACTACCGCCTCTGGTTCGCGCGCCACGCGACGCTCGAGGCCGGCACCGGGTTGGTCCACACCGCGCCCGGTCACGGCGCCGAGGACTACGTCGTCGGACGCGAGCACGGCCTCGAGATCTTCGCGCCCGTCGACGCGAACGGCGCGCTCGCCGGCGCCATCGACCTGCCGCAGTGGGCGGGCAAGCGCGTGTTCGACGCCAACCCCGAGATCGTCAAGGACCTGGCGGCGCGCGGCCTGCTGCTGAACAAGCCGGGCGAGACGGTCCGCCACCAGTACCCGTGCTGCTGGCGGTGCAAGAACCCGATCATCTTCCGCGCCACCGAGCAGTGGTTCGCGCGCCTCGGCGAGGCGGACGACGAGCGCTCGCTGCGCCACCGCGCGCTCGGCGAGATCGGCCGCACCCGCTGGATCCCCGCCTGGGGTGAGAACCGCATCCGCGGCATGATCGAGGCGCGCCCCGACTGGTGCCTGTCGCGCCAGCGCGTCTGGGGCGTGCCGATCCCGGCGTTCCGGTGTACGGGCTGCGGGAAGGATCTGCTCGACGCCCAGGTTATCGAGCACGTGGCCGACATCTTCGCGCGCGAGGGCTCGAACGCGTGGTTCGCGTGGCCGGCCGCCGAGCTGCTGCCGCCCGCGACGCTGCCCTGCAGCTGCGGCGGCAGCGGTGCGCAATGGGAGAAGCAGCACGACATCGTCGACGTCTGGTTCGAATCGGGGGTGTCGTGGGCGGCCGTGGCAGAGGGCAAGCTGGTGCCGGCGGGCGAGAAGGTCGACCTCTACCTCGAGGGGGCGGACCAGCACCGCGGCTGGTTCCACTCGGCGCTGCTGACCGCCGTCGCGACGCGCGGGCAGGCGCCCTACAAGGCGGTGCTGACGCACGGCTGGGTGCTGGACGAGCGCGGCAAGGCCTACTCGAAGACGGAGATCGAGAAGGCGCGGGCCGCCGGCGCCAAGATGAGCTACGTCGACCCGGCCCAGTACATGGAGAAGAACGGCGCCGAGCTGCTGCGCCTGTGGACCGCCGCGTCCGACTACCAGGGCGACGTCGTCTTCTCCGACACCATCCTGGCCCAGCTCGGCGAGTCGTACCGGAAGATCCGCAACACCTGCCGCTACCTGCTCTCGAACCTGTACGACTTCGTGCCGTCGCGCGATCGCCTGGAGGACCACGAACTGCGCGAGCTCGACCTGCTGGCGCTGGGCGTGCTGCGCGAGCGCGACCACCAGGTCTTCGATTGCTACCGGCGCTACGCGTTCCACGAGGTGGTGCGGCTGGTCAACGACTACGCCATCACCGTTTCGGCCGAGTACGTCGACCCGATCAAGGACGCGCTCTACTGCGAGGCGGTGGGCGGGCGCGTGCGGCGCAGCGTGCAGACGGCGCTCTACGAGATGATCCGGACGATCTCGCTCTGGATCGCGCCGTTTCTCTGCTTCACCGCGCAGGACGTGGCCGACGAGCTCGGGCGGACCACCGGCGAGCCGTTCGACGTTCACGGGGCGGTGCGCCTGCTCGACGACGGCGAGAAGCTCGGCAACCCGAACAAGCGCTGGACCGACGAGATCCGGCCGCGCCGCGAGGCGATCCTGCAGAAGCTGGAGGCCTTCCGCGCCGCCGGCCACAAGTCGCTGGAGGCGCGCGCGCGCGTGACTCCGGCCGCGGCGGAGCGCCCGCACTGGCAGTGGAGCCTCGGTCACCTGGCCGAGCTGTGCGTGGTGTCGCGCGTCGAGCTCGACCCGAACGACGCCCCGGCCGGATCGGAGACCGTCATCACCGTCGACGAGGCACCGGGCCCGACCTGCCCGCGCTGCTGGCGGCGGACCGGCGAGGCGGCGGGCCCGAGCGCGCCCGATCCGAACCTCTGCCTGCGCTGCGCCGCCGTGGTAGCAAACATGAAAGGGATCTCGCCGTCGTGACCGCCTCCCCACCGAGCGTCCGCCGCAAGTACCTGCTGTTCACGATCTTCACGATCATCAGCCTGGTCGCGGATCAGTGGACGAAGATCCTGGCGCGCCGCCACCTGATGCCGCGCGGGCCCTTCCGCCCCAAGGTGATCATCGAGGGCTACTTCGATCTGCGCTACGCCGAGAACCCGGGCGTCGCGTTCAGCATGCTCCAGAACATCCCGGGCGGGCGCGTGCTGCTGACGTTGCTCGCCGTCGGCGCGTTCTTGCTGGTGCTCTACTACCTGCGCAAGACGCCCATCGAGGCCACCCGCCTGCACGTCGCGCTCGGGCTGGTCGGGGGCGGCGCGATCGGCAACCTGCTCGATCGCGTCATCTACGGCAAGGTGACCGACTTCATCGTCTGGAAGGTCGGCGTGCACGAATGGCCGGCGTTCAACATCGCGGACGCCACGCTGTGCATCGGCGTCGGGCTGATGCTGCTCGACATGCTGCTGGGCTGGCGGTCGGCCCGCAAGACCGAGACCAGGACGCCCCCCGCGAAGGCGTAGGACCACGATGTTTCCGACGCTGTACACGGTCCGGGTCGGCGGACGGGAGATCGCGCTCCACAGCTACGGCATCCTGATCGCGCTCGGGCTGGCGGCCGGGATCGCCCTCGCCTACCGCGAGGGCCGGCGCCGCCGGTTCGACGGCGGGCGGGTGCTGGACGCGGCGTTCTGGATGATCGTGGCCGGGCTGGTCGGCTCGCGCATCGTCTATGGCATCGTCAACGCCGGTGATTTCGTGCGCGCCTGCGTGCAGGGCGGCGGCGCGCCGCGCTCCGCCCTGGGCGCGCTCGGCGACTGCACGCGCATCCTCGCCGTCTGGCAGGGCGGCCTGGTGTTCTACGGCGGCATCGCGGGCGCGGCGCTGGTCGGCTGGCGCTTCGCGCGGCGCGAGGGGTGGTCGTTCGCGGCGTTCGGCGATCTGTTCGCGCCCGCGCTGGCGCTCGGCCACGCCTTCGGCCGGCTCGGCTGCTTCGCGGCCGGCTGCTGCTTCGGCAAGGTGGGCGGCGGCCACTGGGGCGTGCACTTCCCGCGCGGCTCGGTCGCCTTCGACGAGCTCGCCGCCCACGGCGCGGTCCCGGCCGGCTGGGACAACACGCCCGCGCTGCACCCGACCCAGCTCTACGAGGCGTTCGGCGAGCTGGCGATCTTCGCGGCGCTGATGCTGCTGCGCCCGCGCGTGCGGCGGCAGCCCGGCGCGCTGCTGGTCGCCTACCTGGGCCTCTACGCGCTGCTGCGCTTCGTCGTCGAGATCTTCCGCGGCGACGTCGTGCGCGGCCTCGTCGTCGCCCTGGACACGCCCCGCCTGGCCGGCTGGCTGCGCCTGCCCACCCAGGAGTCGCTCTTCCTGTCCGTCGGCCAGCTGTGCAGCCTGCTCGCGTTCGCGCTGTGCGCGCTCGTCTGGAAGCGGCTGCGGCAGGACGGTGTGGGAACGCGCGCGGGGGCGAAGGCGCGCGCGGTCGCGAAAGCGCGCGCGCCAGAGGACACTGCGGACGAGCCGTAGCGCCGCGGCGTCGCGCGGAGCTCTCGTTCGGCAGCTCACGTCGCGGCGCAAACAGTGCCCGGTCAAGCGCGTTCGCTCGCCCGCTCGTTTGCTGCCCCTTTCAAGTTCGATCCGTACGTCGAGCCCTCCGCGATAGCCTCCGGGGCCGCGTGCTGGAGAGCCAGGTCAGTGCTTTGTTGCCCCTTTCAAGTACGCGACAGCGTCCCTGCCGGCGATTTCAGGTAGGCCCTTCAACTACGCTGTCGCGCGGCGGCGATCCACCCAGGCCGCGAAACCCGCCAGCGCCACGTACGCGACCAGCGCGAAGACGGCGAAGCCCGTCGGGCCCGACGGAGGCGGCATGAATGGCGTCGACAGCAGGACGGCGGTCATCACGCCCAGGAACACCAGCGTCGCCGCGCGGCGCCGGCCGAGGCCGCCCGTCCCGCGCAGCCAGATCAGCGCGCCGGCCCAGAGCACGACCAGCTCGGCCAGCAGCGACAGCTCGCGGTGGTGCCACAGGCCGAGGCCGATCTT
>DATBHU010000561.1:0-4425 GCA_036557265.1 Polyangia bacterium | reverse complement strand
CGGCGGGCTGTGGACGGTGACGTTCTCGCACGAGCTGCTGGAGATGCTCGCGGATCCCAACATCAACCTGTGCGCGTTCGACGAGGCCAACCGCCGCCTGTACGCCTACGAGGTCTGCGACGCGGTGGAGGCCGACCAGCTCGGCTACAAGATCGGCAGCGTGACGGTCAGCGACTTCGTGCTGCCGGGATGGTTCGAGCCGACGCACGTCGCGAAGAACGAGAGGTTCGCCTTCAAGAGCAAGGTGGCGAAGCCGTTCCAGCTGCTGCACGGCGGCTACATCAGCTACTTCGATCTGAGCGGCGGCGGCTGGCAGCAGCTGACCGCCCAGAAGGCGCCGAGCGACGCGCGTAAGATGAGCGCGCAGAGCAGCCCGGCGGCGCCCTGGATGGCGCGGCCGCGCGTCGGCAGCCGGCGCGAGCGGCGGCGCCTGCCCAAGAGCCAGTGGCTGTTCAGCACGGCGACGTGACCGATCAGGCCGCCGCCGCCCCGGGCCGCGCGCGAGACGCGGCTTCGCGGTAGATGCCGGCGGCGGCGAGCAACGGAACCAGCGTCAGGAAGATGCCGCCCAGCGCGGCCGGGCGCGTCGACTCCTTGAGCCCGATCAGCAGCGTCCGCGCGATCTGCGCGTCGGGCGCGCGCCCCGGATCCTCGAAATAGCGAAACACCGCCGCGACGTCGGTCACCGTCGCGTGCACGACGGCCACCAGCAGCGTCAACCACACCGCCGCCACGAAGCGCAGGCAGAACGGCTCGGGCCGAGCCGCGTAGCGGCCCGCGCTCGCCAGCGCCACCAGCCCGATCAGCAGGATCGGCCACATCCCCCACCCGCCCTCACGCATGAACTGTCCGAAGCTCGGGGCCGACATCATCTCCGACATTGCTCGTCTCCTCCTGCCAGGTGAAACGCCGCGCGGGCCCCTGCTGTGACCGGCGTTTTTCCCTGTCACAGACGCCCCGGCGGCGCGTTACTAGTGGAAGTGGCCCCGCCGACGACGCCGGACGCCGCCCTCGTCGACCGCCTGCGCCGCGGTGAGCGCGCGGCGTTCCGCGACCTCTACGCCCGCTTCGCCCAGCCGAGCTTCGGCTTCCTGGTCCGCCTGGCCGGACGGCGCGACGCCGCGGAGGATCTCCATCAGGAGGTCTGGCTCTCCGTCGCGACGCACGCGGCGCGGCTCGAGCCGGACACCGATCTCGCCGCCTGGATCTTCACCATCGCGCGCAACCGCTTCCGCTCCGCGCGCCGGCACGCCGCCGCCGACGCCGCCGCGCCGGCGTCCGATCCGGCGGCGCTGGACGCGCGCGGCGCGGGCCCAGCGGCGAGCGACGATCCGGGCTGCCGCGATCTGGAACGGGCGCTCGCGTCGCTGCCCGAGATCCACCGCGAGGTCCTGCTGCTGGCCGGCGTGGAAGGCCTGGACGCGAAGCAGCTGGCCGGCGTGCTCGCCATCAGCCACGACGCCGCCCGCCAGCGGCTGGCGCGGGCGCGCGCGGCGCTGGCCGAGGCGCTCGCGGGCACCGACGAGATCGTGTCGACGGCAACGACGGCAACGACGAATAGAAAGGCGATCCCATGACGACCCCCGACGATCCTCTGCTCGAGCGCCTGGGCCGGCTGCCGCGCCCACGCCCGGACGACGTCACCGGCGCGCGCACGCTCGCGCGCGCCGAGGCGGCCTTCGTCTCCGCCCCCGCCGGCGACGCGGCCGTCGCGCGGAGGCCGGCGCGCCGCTGGCCGGTCCCGGCCGCGCTCGCGCTCTGGGGCCTCCTCTACTGCTGGGGCGCCGTGCGCGCGATCGGCCGGCTGTATCCGGACGACGGCACGGCGAAGCCCGCGGTGGCTGCGAACCACCGCGGGCCCTCCGCGTCGTCGCGGACGACGCTCAGTTGCGTCGTCGCGGACGACGCTCAGTTCATGTTGAACGCCATCAGCAAGGCGAGCGCGACCATGACGGCGACGACGACGACGATGCCGCCGCGCCCCGACGCCTTGCGGGGGACGGGGACGTTCGTTTCGATCTCGGTACCCGTGCGGTCAGAAATATCCTCTGAAGACATGAAACCCTCCATGCGAGTGCAAAGTGGATTGGTTCGCGAAACCCCGGAATGTCGAACGAGCGGGCCTACGCGCAGGGCGGGCCGCGGCACGATCGCGGGGCGGACGGCGGCGCGATGGGCGCGCACGCCACTTCGAACGGACGGGTGAACGCCGACGCGACGGGCGTCGCGCTGACAGCGGAGACGAGCGCGAGCGGCGGCAGCTTCCAGGGACCGGGCTGCGCGCGGGCGGCGCGCGCCGCCGCCAGTTGGGCCGACGTGCCGTGCGAGGCGACGCCGGGGGTGCGATCGATCTCGCCGCCCAGCGTCTGCGCGCGCCCGACCGCCGCGGCAGAGGCGCCGGCGAGCGAGGGAGGGGTGCCGGTCGCCGCGAGGACGGCGAAGAACCCGAGCACGGTGACGGCAACGCGCGCGCGCATCGGCTCTTCGTTGTAGCAGACGCGACGGAGCCCGGCTATCGGGCGGCGCGCGGCGCGGCCTGACGCAGGCGGTTCCAGTCGATCATCCAGACCGGGCCGCGCTTCACCCAGCGCAGCGGGCGGCGCGCCGCCGGCGGCGTCGCCAGCGCCAGGTGATAGAGGTGATCGATGCGCCAGAAGAAGCCGCGCGTGTGATAGCTCTGCGGCATCTTCAGGCGCGCACAGTCGAGGTGATGGCAGAACTCGTGCAGCAGCGTGTTGAGCAGCGCCCGGGGGCTGGAGACCCGCTCGCGGATCGCGGTCCGCATCCAGACCCGGATCCGCTGCGTCGCGGGCGTGTAGTCGCCGAACAGCTGATACGTGCAGACGCCCGCCATCACCTTGTGCGGGCGGACGCCGAGCACGCGCAGCGGCGGGATCGGCACGTTGTAAAACGACGACAGCGCCGCCAGCAGCGCCGCGCCCGCCGTCCGCACCGGCGCGGTCTCGCCCGCCGCCATCGCGTCGGCGAGCGCGCGCGTCAGCGCCTGGATGAAGTCCGCGGGCGGCAGCGGCATCGTCGCGAGCGCGTCGCTGCGGTCGTACTCGCTCCGGCGCGGCTCCGATCGCGGCTGGGGATCGGTGATCACGACGCGAGTCTAGTCGCTCCGCGCCGCAGGCGCGGGGTGCGACTATTGTTTTTGCTGGTAGCCGCAGAGCCGCGCTTCGCGCGGCAGCGGCTAGCCGCTCGAGCGCGAGCCGCTATGCTCGCGCCATGCCCGTCCGGCTCAGGCGCCCGCCCTTCGAGATCACGACCGATGCGTCGCGCTTCGACCTCGACCAGATCTGGCGCTGGTTGAGCGGTTCGTACTGGGCGACCGGGATCCCGCGCGCCCTGGTCGAGCGCTCGATCCGCGGCGCGCTCTGCTTCGGGATCCTGGCGGGACGCCGCCAGGTCGGGCTGGCGCGCGTGATCACCGACCGCGCGACGTTCGCCTACCTGGCCGACGTGTTCGTCGACGAGAGCGCGCGCGGGCGCGGCCTCGCGCGCTGGCTGATGCAGGCGATCCTCGCCCACCCCGACCTGCAGGGGCTGCGGCGCTGGCTGCTCGCGACGCGCGACGCCCACCGCCTCTACGCCGGCGCCGGCTTCCGCCCCCTCGCCCATCCGGAGATCTTCATGGAGATCAACCGCCCCGGAATCTACGAGCGACGGCGGGGACGCGCGGCGCGCGTGCGCTCCAGCCGCCGGGCCAGCCGCGCCAGCGGGTAGCCGACCAGAAAATACAGCGCCGCGCACAGCGCGCCCGGGACCAGCCAGCCGCGGTTGTCGACGGCGGTGATCGTCATCCGCTTGGTCAGCTCGACGACGGTCAGCACGGAGACCAGCGAGCTGTCCTTGAGCAGCGAGATGAAGTCGTTGGTGACGCCGGGAGTGGCGATGCGCAGCGCCTGCGGCAGGACGACGTGGCGCAGCGCCGCCCGCCGCGGCATGCCGATCGCGAGCGCCGCCTCCCACTGCGCGGCCGGGATCGCCTGGATGGCGCCCCGGTAGATCTCCGCCTCGTAGGCGGCGTAGTTGAGGCCGAGCCCGATGATGGCGGCGCTCCAGGGGCCGAGCGCGATCACGTCGGCGAGGCCGAAGTAGAGCACGTAGAGCTGCAGCAGCACCGGCGTACCGCGCACGATCTCGACGTACGCGGTCGCGAACGGACGCAGCCGCGGGCTCTCGTGACGGACGAGCGCGAGCAAGAGCCCGAGCGGCGCGGCCAGCGCCATCGCCGCCAGCGAGATCACCAGCGTCACCAGCGCGCCCTGCAGGAACAGCGCGAGCTGGCGCGGGGACAGCGGCGCCCGTCCCGCCGGCGGCGTGGCGACGGGGTCGGGCGCCACCGCCAGCGCCCCCTCGCGCGGGCTGTCGATCTGCCAGCGCGCGAGCGTTCGCTGCCAGGCGCCGGAGGCGATCTGT
>DATBHU010000560.1:0-5003 GCA_036557265.1 Polyangia bacterium | reverse complement strand
CTTGAACCCACCCGGGGTCGGAGAAGCGGTCCATGCGGCTGATCCGACTGTCAAGGAACAGCAGCTGACCTTCAGGACCGCCAAGGAGAAGGTGCGGCAAGGCTTGGATGGCTTGGTTGGGCAACCGAAGGTGAAGGTAGGCGGCATCCCCGACTGGGTCCAGCCGCCCTTCTATCCGGAGTGCGCATGCGGAGCGCCGATGGGATTCATCATGCAAGTGCCCACTGACGAGTCGCCCGGTTGGATGTCGAGCCACGGTTCGCCGCTGCCATTCGCTGGCGGCCTCTCTGCCTATCTGTTTGCATGCACGGCACAGTCGAGCCCGTACGCAGCCGTCATGATCGCTCAGCGATAGCGCGACGGACTACTGGCCGGTTGCCTTGAAAACA
This sequence comes from Polyangia bacterium, assembly GCA_036557265.1. Lineage (GTDB taxonomy): Bacteria > Myxococcota_A > Polyangia > Fen-1088 > Fen-1088 > JADGRB01. Next base: position 4,614 of record DATBHU010000560.1, on the reverse strand, counting down.
GCCGCGCGATCGGCGCGAATCTCGGCGTCTCTTGGTCCCAGATGGTTCGTGATTCTCGTGAAGATTCGTCCGGTATTTATCAGCGGCCGTTCATCATCCGAAATGTGGAGATTTGCGGTTGTGAATGGACCAAGCGGTCTTATGACACTCGGGGTGACGGCAATCCTGAATTCATCGGGGATTGGATCCGGCGCCACTGAGCCATCTTCGAGTTTGACGCTGTCGTCATAGCTAGCCGAGACGACGTAGGCGACGCTTTGACCCGATTTGATAGCTTGGCGAAGGACGCGTTCGTTGTTGCCGAAGCGGCTCGAGTTGACGAAATCCTGCTCCATCGTCGCGAGGTTGCCGCGGCGGTTGCCGTCGCCGCCCAGGCTCTTGGCGAGTAGGTGACCGCGACCGAACCTGGTGCCCTTGAAGAAGCCATCGAATCCGACAGGCCAACCGGGCGGGAAAAAGCCGGGTTTTGAGCCGGGGTTTCGCGCCACGAAAAACGGTGTCAGGTCGGCCGTCATCAGGAGAGGTCGTCCGAGCGAATCCGTCTGGAAGTTGGCGGTCCCTGGAGGTCCTTCGCCGAGCGCCAGCGACCTCAAAGCCGCGGCCAGCTGGAGCTCGAGCGTGTTCACGCCGACGTCCAGTTGGTTGAATTGGGCGCGCTGCATCGGGTTGGCTCTAAAGAAGCGCTTGGCGCGCCGGGCTGCTCTCTGAGCGTCGTCAGCAAGCTGCTGAACCCTCTGTCCCTGTGGGGTGTTCGTGTGTCCGTGCTGCGCCAGGAGTGCCCGTATGGTCTTGGGGCTGGAGCTGACCAGCAATTCGGCGTCGTCGGCGGTCTCGCGGACGAACAGCGTGTGCTGTTCGCTGTCGAGAGTGAACGGCACCGTGCTCCCGACCGGCACCGGTGCGGTCGCAGAGGCGGGTGGTTTGTGCGGAGCAGGCGCGGGATGCGCACCCGGCGCAGGGCGCGCACCTGGCACAGTGGGCCGCGCCGTGGGCACCGTCGGTCTGGTTGCAGGCGCACCGGCGGTTGCCGCCGGTGCAGCGGGCTGGGCCGGCCGCGCCCCGAACCCACCCATCACCCGCGCGATGAACGGCCCGATCAGGTTCTTGATCCCCTTCAACATGAAGTCGATCGCCATCTCCACGGGCTTGCGGATGAACCCGAGCACCTCCTTGACCACCTTGACGATCGTCGAGCTGACCTTGGCCAGCGTGGCGAGGAAGTCGAGGGTGATCGGGATCAGCAGGGCCAGCGCGGCCTCGACCTTCTTGGCCACGCCCGACACGTTCCCCGCCAGCACGTCGTTGACGCTGTCGACGATGGTGTTGATCAGCGCCTGGATCCGCCCCGCGTTCCGGATCAGAAACAGCACGGTGTTCACGATGGTGATCACCGCCTGGATCAGCGCGCCGATCGGGGTCAGAAGCGTCAGCAGGAACTCGATCGCCTTCTTGACGATCTCCGCCTGGATCGCGTCCTTGATCTTCTCCAGCGCCTGGTCCCCGAAGGCTTTGATCTTGTCGAAGAGGCGGCGCACCACGCCCACCACGCCTTCCTTCTTGAACAGGTCGAACAGCTCCATCGCTGCCTCGGCCCCCGCGACGCCCTTCTCGATCGCGTCGACGACCTTGTCGCCCCAGATCAGCCGCGCGCGCAGCTTGACGTTCTCGATCGTCAGGCCGGCCAGCTGGAGGAAGAGCGCCAGGACCTTCTCCGGCGTGAACGGGCGCGACGGGAGCACGACGCCGGCCGACGCCACCGTCCCCGTCAGCCACTCGACCGCGCCCTTGACCAGGTGATCCTTGATTCTCGTCGCGAAGCCCTCGAACCCCTGCTGGATCCCCGAGAACAGGTTCTTCATGAACCGCTTCGGGTCGTAGGCGATCCGCAGGATGGCGAGTCCCGCCCGCTTGAAGACCGACTTCAGCTTCTCCTTCATCTCGTCGAGCGAGCCGATGAACGCGACGGCCTTGTCCTTGAGCTTGGCGAAGAAGCCCTTGTTCCGCTCCTGCACCTCGCTGAGCCGCGTCTCGATCGTCGACTGGACCGTCCTGTACCGCGCGCCCATCCCGCTCACGAACGCCTCGCGCGCCTTGTTGATGTCGCCCTCCAGCGCGTCGAACCTGCCGCCGAAATCCTTGGTCAGCTCGTCCTTGAGCGCCTTCTGGTCTCCTTTCAGCGTGGCGACCTTCTCGTCGACCTCCGCGCGCGCGTCCTTGACCTCCTGCTTGGCCGCCTTCAGCTCGCGCGCGGCCATCTGGGCGATGTCGCGGACGATCTGCTTCATCCGGCCGATGAAGAACCTCCGGATCACACCCAGGTCGCGCTCCAGATCGTTCGGCAGCCCGTTCAGCCAGGTGACGAAGCGGTTGCCCTGCCTCGCGAAGAAGTTCTTGTCGTTCCAGCGCTTCTCGGCGTCGACGACCGCGTTCTCGAAGTCCGACAGCGCCGCCTTCGACTGTTTGTCGAACGTGTCGAACGCCGTCTTCTGCATCGTCTCCAGGCGCTTGTGCACGCTGTCTCGGGTGCGCTCGTAGATCTCGTTCACCTTGCGCTTGATCCGGTCGTGCTGGCTCTCCGACTTGGTCTTGCCGCCGTGCTGCCCTTTCTGCACCTTCCCGAGCAGGCCGGCGCGCGCGTCGAACATGCCGCCCAGGCTCTTCACGCCGGCCTCGGCGCTGTCTTTCTTGGCGCCCGCGCGCTCCGCCGCCTCCGCCTTGCGGAACTCGGCCGGCGCGGCCGCCGCGTCCGCGTCGAAGGTGTCCTTCGCCCCCACCAGCGCCGCCACCGGCGGCTCGTCCGTCGCCGCGCGCAGCGTCGTCTCCGGGACGCCCACCTCCTTCATCTGGGCGTCGACGGCCTGCTTGTTCTGCTCGATCGCCCCCTCGACCTGGCTGGCCGGCTGCGCGGGCGGGATGGCCCGGCCGGCGTCGATGTCCTTGGGCCTGGCGCCGATCGGTGCCGGGGCGAGGTCCTGCGCCGTGCGCGGCGTGACCGCGAGCTTGGCCGGGTCGGCGTCGGTGGCGGCCTTGAGGGGGGTCCGCGTCTTGTCCGTCTCGCCGCCGACCGCCGTGCGCACGTCGCGCCCGATCTCCCCGACGGTGCCGTCGTTCTTGAAGTTGCGCGCCTTCTCCAGCGTCTGCGGCGTCTTCTCGGCGACCTTCTTCTCGATGGCGGTGACCAGGTCCTCGACTTCCAGTCCCGGCGTCGCCTGGACGCTCATCTGATCGACCTGCTTGCCCTGCTTGAGCTGCTTCTTCTCGGCGTCGTCGACGGGCGCCGCCTCCTCGGCGTTGAGCGCCGTCGTCCCCGGCTTGCCGTGCGCCGCGCTCTGCTTCTTCGCCCGGTCGGCGCCGCGCACCACCGCCTTGAAGTTCGGATCGTCCTCGGGCCGCTGCGGGATCTTCTCCTCGGCCGCCTTGGCCGCCGTCTTCGCCGCCGCCGACACAGCCCCGGCCGCGGGCGCGCCCGGGATCGCCGCCGCCGCCTCGACAGGCCCGGGCTCCTCCGGCGCCGCGCCGACCGGCGCCGCCACGGTGGCCGCGGCCTCGGCGGTGCGCGCGGCCGCCTCTTGCGCCGCCTCCGTCGCCCCCTTCGCCGCGGCCGCATCCTTGGCGGCCGCCGCCTCCTTCGCGGCGACGGCCTCCGCCTCCGTGGCGTCCGGCCCCGCCTGGGCGGCCGCCGTCGCCGCGGCCGGCGCGGGCTTTTTTTTCAGCGCCTCCTTCAGATCCGCCCCCGGCTCGGCCGGTTCGCTGGGCCGGCCGGTGTCGCCGACGTCGATGTCGTCCGAGTCGGTGCCGCCCGGCACGCGCCCGCCCAGCGCGTCGGCGCGCGTCCGATCGAAGAACCGCAGCTCCCACTTGGTCTTCTGCCCCTGCGTGCCCGTCACGCGCGCGGTCTCCAGCCGCAGCTCGTGGCTGCGCGAGCGCAGCACCCGGCGCACCAGCTGCTCGGTCGACCGCAGCGGCTGCAGCAGCGGCAGCAGCTTCTCGGCCTGCGGGAGGTGGTGCAGCGCCCGCTCCACCAGCTCCTTGATGATCTCCATGACCTGCGGCGGGGTGTCGCCCTCGCGCAGGTTGAAGGCCTTCATGAAGCGCTCGAACGGGATCGTCTCCGGCGCGGCCGCGTCCTTGGCGGCCTGGCGCGAGTCCTCGGCGAAGCCCTTGCTGTTGGCGGGCGGCGCCGTCGCCTCCACCTCGCGCTGCACGCTGTGCAGCCCTCCGCGCTGCTGCATCACGTGCGTCAGCTCGTGCGCGATCAGGCGCCGCCCCTGCTCGGTGTGGGGCCGGTACGCCCCCGGCCCGAAGAAGATGTGGCGGCCGACGGTGAACGCGCGCGCCCGCACCGACCGCGCCAGCGCCGCCCCCGCCGCGCCCACGTGAACGCGCACGCGGCGGAAGCTGGTGCCGAAGCGCGACTCCATGAACGCCGCCAGCGGCCCCGCCAGCGGCGCCCCGCCGCCGAGCTGCGCGAAGCGTAGCTTCTCCTCGAAGTCGTCGCCCGCGTCCCGCTCCGGATCGCGCGTCTCGCCCTCGCCGTGCGCCTCGGCGCGCCGATGGATCTTCTTGTCGTCCTCGGTGCCCATCGCCATGCGATGGACCTTCTTCTTGTCGTCC
>DATBHU010000559.1:0-5165 GCA_036557265.1 Polyangia bacterium | reverse complement strand
AGGCGGAAGTAGTAGCGCACCGCGATCATCGTGTGCGTCAGCATGACGAAGCCCAGCGCGACCTCCAGCACCAGCAGCGAGAACGCCCCCTTGTGGTGGCGCATCGAACGCAGGATCGGCCCGATCTCGAGCGACGCGTTCATGTTCACCTTCATGTCCATGCTCAGATCTTGCCGAGGTAGCGCGTCGGCGCCGTGGAGGCGATCCGCCAGGCCGGGTAGACGCCGCTCACCAGCCCCGCCAGCAGGCAGACCAGCAGCACGGTGCAGACGATCGCCGGCGTCACCGCCAGCCGGACCGGCGTGTCGGGGACCAGCCGATCGAACATCGCGATGGTCGGCAGCGCCAGGACCAGCCCCAGCACGCTGCCGGCCATCGACACCGCCACCCCTTCCAGCAGCTGCCGCGCGAAGATGGTGTTGCGGCCGGCCCCGAGGGCGCGGTGAATCCCGATCTCGGCGGCGCGCGAGGTCGCCTTGGCCAGCAGCATGCGCATCAGGTTGATGACGCTCACCTCCAGCACCACCAGCGTCAGGATCACGAACACCCGGAACGGGGCGGGCGGCTTCGAGAAGCGGAGGGCGATCTCGTCGGCCGACCGCAGCGACAGGCGCGGATCGACGGCCGTGGCGGCGGCGGCGAACCGGGCGCGCGCTTCGCCCGGGGGGAGGCGCACCCAGAACTCGGTGATGCCGCTCGCGGACTCCGCCATCGCGCGCCAGCCGACGTCCGGGACGATCGGCGGCCACGACGTCACCGGCACCGGGCGCAGCTCGTCGGCGAACGCGAACGGCAGCATCAGGTTGGAGACGTTGGCGGGCGAGACGCCGAAGTCCCACACGTTCAGCTTGCCGGGACGCTGGCGCGTGACGCCCACGATGCGGAAGTCGCGGCCCGCGATCCGGATCATCCGCCCGACGCTGTCGGCGCCGCCGTAGAGCCGGCGGTTGAGCACGTCCGACAGCACGACCTCGGCGGCGGCGAGGGGGCCACCCCTCCAACCGAGGACCCCGGTGAACGGCCCGCCGTAGCGGAACTCGATGTTGAACATGTCGAAGATGTCGGGGTCGCAGAACCGCACCGGGAGCTGCTCCGGCGCGCGTTCGGTCGGCCCGCCGTTCATCAGCGCGATGAAGCTGACCGACGATCTGGACGCGAGGCCGGTGGCGGCGAGGGCGCGCGCGGTCCGCGCGCTGACGAACGTCGCCGAGAACTCGCCGAAGCCTTCGAACTGCGTGCCCTTGTAGAAACGGGTCAGCGTGCTGTTGCGATCGCCCTCGACGCGGAACACGTCGCCGCGCAGCTGACCGCTCACGTTCGAGTACCGCTGCGCGGTGGTCAGCGCGGTGACGAAGATGCTGACGCTGAGCGCCTGGCCCAGCACCATCACCAGGGTGAACCAGCGATCGCGCTGCAGGCTCTTGGCGACCAGGCGCAGGTTGTAGACGACGTTGGTCACGACACGGCCGGCTTGTCGGCCGCGCGTGGCAAAGCCGCCGGTCCTCCGGCGGCGTGAGGATCGATCAGCCGGCCGTCGAGGACGTGCAGCTTGCGCCGCGCGCGCGCCGCCAGCGCCGGGTCGTGCGTCACCATCAGGATCGTGGTCTGGCGCTCCTCGTTGATCTTCTCGAGCAGGTCCAGCACCTGGCGCGACGCGATCGTGTCGAGGTTGCCGGTCGGCTCGTCCGCCAGCAGCAGCTGCGGCCGCCCGACCAGCGCGCGCGCGATCGCGACGCGCTGCTGCTGGCCGCCGGAGAGCTGCGCCGGGAGGTGGCGCATGCGCGCGGTCAGCCCCATCTGCACCAGCACCTCCTCGACGCGGTCGCGCCGCTCGCCGGGGGGCAGGCGGCGGTAGCGCAGCGGCACCTCGACGTTGTCGTAGACGTCGAGATCCGGGATCAGGTTGAAGCTCTGGAAGATGAAGCCGATGCGCTCGTTGCGCAGGCGCGACTGCGCGTCGTCGGAGAGGCCGACGACGTCGACCCCGTCGAGCAGGTAGCGCCCGCGATCGAACGTGTCCAGCAGGCCCGCGATGTTGAGGAACGTCGTCTTGCCCGAGCCGGACGGCCCCATCAGCGACACGAAGTCGCCGCGCGCCACCTCCACGGTCAGGTCTTCCAGCGCGGCGGTCTCGACCAGGCCGGTCCGGTAGACCTTGCCGATCTTGGCCATTTTCAGCATGGGCAGGGGCTCGGGCTCGGACACGCCGGCCAGCAGCCTAACCCACCCGCCGCGTTCATCGAACCTCGAAGCGGCAGGTGTAGCTGATGAACGTCGCCACCGGCTGGCCGTCGCGGTCGAGCGGCGGGCTCCAGGTCGATTCGCGCAGCGTCGCCCGGCAGGCGTCGCCGAAGCCGGGCGCGCTCTGCGACACCACGACCATGTCGCGCACCTGGCCTTCCGGGGTGATGCGCGCCTTCAGCACGGCCTGGCCGGGCGTCCCTTGCTTGCGGGCGGCGTCCGGGTAGTGGCGCTCGAGCGCGCCGTTCAGATCGGGCGGCTCGGGCGGGCGGGAGAGCGAGGCGAGCGCGACCACGGGCGCGGCCTTCGCACGCGACGGCGCTACCGCGCCGTCCTGGCTGCGGGCGGTCGCCTTCGCGCCCGGGCGGCCGATCGGGCCGTGCATCGTCTCGCCGTTGCCGACCGCGGAAGCCCAGCCGTCGCCGGGGCCGTCGTTGGTCAGCGTCGTGCCCGAGAAGTCGGCGGGCGTCTCCGCCTGCGGGGGCGGCGGCGGGGGCGCGTCGGGGGGCGGGGCGGGGGCGCGCACCGCGATCTTGTGCGCCACCGGCTTCGGCTCCGGCTTCACCTCGGGCGCCTTCGGCGGCTTTGGCGGCGCGACCGTCACCGTCACCTCGCTGGGGCGCCGCTTGTGCGCCTTCGCCTGGGCGACGTGGCGATCGCGCCCGGCCCAGGTGAACAGCGCCGCGTGCGCGGCGACGCTGACGATCAGCAGCAGCGCCAGGCCGCGCCAGCCGCTCGACGTCTCGTCATCGTCGAGCGCGATCTCGCGGGTCACGTTCTGCATCTCGAGCTCCGTAGGAATCGGGCCGGTCGTCAGTGCGTTGTCGTTCGCCGCTTCGTTCCCGTTGTCGTTCGCCGTCACTTCGTTCGCGCTGACCGTCCCCACGTCATCACCGTCCGGTCCCCTCGCCCCGCGAAGCGGGGAGAGGGTTAGGGAGAGGGGACCCGACATCCTCCGGATCCACGTTGATGGCGAACTTCGTCACCTCCTCGCGACGCAGCAGATCCATCACGTGCACCACGTTCCTGTGCGCGGCCCGGCCGTCGGCGGCGATCACAGCCCGCGTCTCGGGGTCGGCGGCGCGCGCCGCCCGCACCCGGGCGCGCAGGCCCGCGTCGTCGATCGGCGCGGCGTCCAGGAACGTCTTGCCGTCCTTGTCGATCGACACCGACAGCGTGGTGGGCGTCGCCTCGGCGGTGGCGCCCTTGGGCAGGTCCAGCGGGATCGCCTTGGAGGCGACGTAGCTGGCCGTGATCATCAGGATGATCAGCAGCACCAGCGTGATGTCGACCAGCGGCGTGACGTTGATGGAGGTGATCATCTCGTCGGTGTCGTGCGCGGCGATGGCCATGGCGTTCTCCGTTCGTGCGGGTGGCGTTGAAGGCGGTGGGTCGGCTTCAGGCGACGTTCGCGCTCTGGGCGGGGCCGCGGTCGGACTTGAGGTACGCGAGCACCTCGCGGCCCAGCGATTCGGCGCGCGCGATGCGCGTCTTGATCACGCGCTGGTAGCCGTTGAAGACGGCGATGGCCGGGATCGCGACCATGATGCCGATCGCCGTCGCGACCAGCGCCTCGCCGACCTCGGTCATCAGGCCGGCCGTCACCTTGCCGGCGGAGTCGTTCAGCTCCGCGAACGCGCGGATGATGCCGATGACGGTGCCGAGCAGGCCGATGAACGGCGCGTTCGAGCCGAGCGTGCCGAGGAACGCCAGCCGCCGCTCCATCCGGATCTTCGCCACCTGCGTCGCGCCCGCGATCCGCTCCTCGGCGGAGGCGGCGCCGTCCTCCGGCGAGGCCAGGCCGGCGGCGGCGACCTGCGCCTCGACCGACCGCGACGCCGCCAGCCGCTCGCGCGCGCCCTCGACGTTGCCGACGTGCAGGAACGCCAGCAGCTCGCGCTTGAGGCGGCGGTAGTTGTCGCTGGTGCGAATCAGGTAGATGGCGCGATCGAGCGCGATGGCGACGCCGCCGATCGACAGCCCGACGAGGACCCACATCACCCAGGTGGCGCCCATCATCGCGAAACCCGTCAGCTTGGCTTGAATGTCCATGACCTTGTCCTTGTGCGTGTTGTCCGTTGTCCGCCTTCGTGGCGGCTCGGCCGACTGATTGAGCACGGACCGTGCCAGCGAATTCCGCCGTGATTCCGCGCGTTGTCCGGCAGCGCGCCCCCGCGGACAGAGAAGTGTCCGCGTCGACCGCGGACAGCTGTCCGCTCTTACTTCCTCTCCCGCAGGGAGAGGGCCGGGGCGAGGGGCGGGCGCTAGCTCGACCCGGCGCTGCCGACGTCTTCCAGACCGCCGCGGTAGATGTCGTTTACAGCAACCTGACCGCCAGTGCTTTCGACGGCGATGGACTCACCCGCGCCTGCGCTGGTCATCGTCCAGTCACCTCGATCGGTGCGGCGAATCAGGGTCAGACGAGGCTCGCGATGGGACACAATCAGAACCTCGCGGACACTCGGTAGGCTCTTGTAGTGCCGGAGCTTCTCGCCGCGATCGTACTCTTCAGTCGACGGGCTCGTGATCTCGACGATGAGGACAGGGTTGGTGACGGCGAGCGGATCGTCGGGGGCCCGGAGCGTCTTGCCACAAACAACGGTTGCGTCGGGATAAGTTGAAAGGCCGGTGGCAGCGATCCGAACCCGCAGGTCCGACGTGAACACACGGCAACCCGGTGGCAGAGCCGTACCCAATTTCTGGATGACCGCAGCCGCCAGCGCAGCATGATCGGGCGTACCGCCCGCCATCGCGTAGATCTCCCCGTCGAGGTACTCGTGGCGGATCGGGCTCTCTTCCTCGAGCGCCACGTACTCCGCGTAGCTGTGGTGAACGTGCCGTGCTGCTGACGACATCGTTTCTAGTATACGCCCCTCGTCTATAGCTGCGGCCCTGCTACTGCCGATCCAGGCGAAGTCGCAGGG
>DATBHU010000558.1:0-8614 GCA_036557265.1 Polyangia bacterium | reverse complement strand
GATCACGACGTCAAGCCCGAGGTCCGCCAGCCGCTGCATGTTCTTGGCGACGTCGGCCGCCGCCGGCGATACATCGGTCGGGCCGGTGTGCATCTGCAGCCCGACGCCGTTGATGGGGACCCCGCGCGAGAGCATCCCCTGCACGAGGTTGTAGACGCCGTTGGACTTGGCGTTCATCCCCTCGGCGCCGTAGTCGTTGTAGTAGAGGCGCGCGTCGGGGTCGACGGTGTGCGCGACGGTGAAGGCGTCGTCGATGTACCCGGCGCCGATGGACTGGAAAAAGACCGAGTTGCGCAGCGACTGGCCGTTGTCGGCCATCGCCTCGTTGACGACGTCCCAGGCGGCGATCTTGCCCTGGTAATGCGCCACCACCTGGGCGACGTGGTTCAGCATGGCGTTGCGCAGGTCGGTGCCGTCGGTGATGCCCGAGACCCAGTCCGGCAGCTGGTTGTGCCAGACCAGCGTGTGCCCCTTCACCTGCATGCCGTTGGCGGCGGCGAAGGAGACGATGGCGTCGCCGCGCGTGAAGGTGAAGGTGCCGCGCATCGGTTCGGTCGCGTTCCACTTCATCTCGTTCTCGGGGGTCACCCAGCTATATTCCCGGCCAGCGACCGTCGCGTAGTCGGCCTCCGCGAGGTGCCCGGCGCCGACCGCCGCGCCGAACAGGCGGCCGGTCTGCGCCGCCGCGCTCTTGAGGGTGAGCGCCGGGGCGACGTCGCTCCCGCCGTCGCCGCTGTCGCTGCCCGCGTCCACGGGGCCGCCGCCGCCCACGCCGGTGGCCGCGGCCGTCCCGGCGTCGCCGCCGCCCACGCCCGCGTTCCCCAGGCCGTCGCCGCCTCCCATACCGGCGACGCCGTCGCCGCCCGCGCCGGCGTCACCGGTCGAGCCGCCGCCGGTCGAGCCGCCGCCGCCCGCGCCCGGACCCGCCCCCCCGTCGTGGCAGGCCAGAGGGCTGAGCACCAGCAGACCGAGGCCGATCGACAGGCAGGAAGCGACGGGGCGCATGTTAGGGCCCGGCCCCCCCCCGTGACCGCACTGCCGGGCGGACGAAGGGCGCGCCAGATGCCATCCTATTTCGTCAGACTCGTGCGCCGGCTTGATAGAATTTCATCGAAAGTGACGCCTGGTGTAGAGCTAGGTACGTTATTGGGCGGCACCTACCGCATCGTGCGCCGCATAGGCAGCGGTGGGATGGGGGAGGTGTACGAGGCCGCGCACGAGCGCCTGGCCCACCGCTACGCGGTGAAGTTCCTGCACCCCGGCGTGCGCGATCATCCGGAGGCGCTGCCGCGCTTCATGCGCGAGGCGCAGATCACGTCGCGCTTGCGCCATCCCGGCATCGTGTCGGTCGTCGACTTCAACACGCTGCCGAGCGGCCTCGCGTACCTGGTGATGGAGTACCTGGAGGGCGAGTCGCTCGGGAAGCTGCTGCGGCGGACCGGTCCGCTGCCGCTCCCGCGCGTCGTCGATATCACCGATCAGCTCAGCTCCGCGCTGACCGCGGCGCACCTGCAGGGCGTCGTCCATCGCGACATGCACCCGCAGAACGTGTTCGTCGTCCCGGGGACGGGCGGGCAGAGCGATCGCATCAAGGTCCTCGACTTCGGAATCTCCAAGATCGCGTCGCTGTCGCAGAAGATCACGGGGATGGCGGCGGTCATGGGGACGCCGCAGTACATGTCGCCCGAGCAGGCCGAGGGGAAGGCCGACGAGCTGGACCCGTCGTCGGATCAGTTCTCGCTGGCGGCGATCGTGTACGAGATGCTGGCGGGCCGGCCCGCGTTCTCCGGCGAGACGCTGGCGTCGATCGCCTATCAGATCGTCCACGCCCAGCCGCCCGGCGTCCGCACCCACCGCCCCGAGCTGCCGACGGAGATGGAGAACGTCGTCTCGCGCGGCCTGTCCAAGAACAAGAAAGATCGCTTCCCATCGGTCTCCGAGTTCGCCGTGCACCTGCGCTGGACCGCCACGCTGCCGCCCGTCGAGGTCCCGGCGCTCTCCGCCCAGAGCGCGCCGACCGCCGTCGGCTTCGACGTCGAGGAGACGACCGCGGTGTCCAGGCTGCCGACGGAGATGGCGGCGGTGCTGCGCAAGAGCTCGAGCGGACTGCCGGCCGTCGCGGGCGCGCCGGCGGGCGCCGTCGACGACGAGGCGACCGTCGTCAGCGAGCCGGCCGAGACGAACGAGCCGACGCCGATCAACCTGGAGCCGACGCCGATCAACGAGGAGCCGGCGCCCCTCAACCTGGAGCCGACGCCGATCAACAAGGAGCCGGCGCCGATCAACCTCGGGCTGAAAAAGAAGAAGCCGGCGGCGATCAACCTGGAGCCGACGCCGATCAACAAAGAGCCGCCCGTCGACGAGGCGACGACCGTGGATCCGCCGCGGCCGCCGCTGTTGAAGCGGAAGTTGCCGGACCTCGCGCGGCCTCCGGCGGTGCGGCCGCCGACCGTGGTTCGCCCGCCTGCCGTGCTGAGCCCGCCGGCGCTGACCTTCGGAGAGGAGACCGTCGTCAGCTCGCCCGCCGCGCGCCGATCGCCTCCGGTCGGCGTGGTGCGCCCGCCGATGACGAAGAACGAGCCGACCGTCGTCGGCATGGGGCCGGCGGCGAACCTGCCGCTGTCGGCGGTCCCGCCGCCGGTTCCCAATCGAAAGAGCGCGCACGAGCCGACGGTGATGGAGGAGATCCCCCGCCGCCGCCTGCCGGTGATCGGGACGGTCGTCGCGGGCGGCGTGCTCGCGGTCGCCCTCATCGTCGGCGTCGCGTCGCGGGGGCGGCGGTCGCCGCCGGACCAGCCGCCGGTCGCCCAGCAGGCGCGGAGCGCGTCCCCGAACGCCGCGCCGCCGGCAGCCGCCGCGCCGGCGCCGGTGCCCGCGGATCCGCCCCTGCCTGGCCACCCCGAGTCGCCACCCGCGCGGCACGCGGCGACCGAGCCGCCCGCGGCCGGGCCGACCGAGGCCGCGCGCGCGCCCGCCGCGGAGGCGGAAGCAGCGCCCGAACCGGCGCCCGAGGCGACGGAGAAGCGGCACTCGGCTCGAGAGCGCTCGCACGGGGCGGGGGCCGGCAAGGTGCCGGCCGCCTTCTCCCCGTCCGGTACCAGCGCCGGCGCGCAGGGCGGCGAGTGCCGGATCACGGTCGGCACGTACCCCTGGTCAGAGGTGTGGCTCGACGGCCGGGACACCGGCCAGCAGACGCCGGTGGTCGGCATGCCGATCGGCTGCGGCCCGCATCGCCTCCAGTTCAAGCGGCGCGATCTCGGCATCGATCAGGTCGAGAACGTCACCGTGACCGAGGGGCGCGAATTCAAGCGCCAGTACGAGCTGCAGGGATCCGGCATCGACGATTGATGGGACGATTGATTGAAGGTTGAGCGGCGGGTCGGGGCAGGTGCGGTCGGGTCGCAGCAAGGCCCACCACAATTGACGGACTGACTGTAGAGGCGTGTCTTTCCGGCCGAGATCGGCCTACGATGAACCTCGTGGGGGCCGAGGGAAGCCCGTCGCCCGTCCCGGGCGCGAAGGCGTTCGGGAAGTATTACCTGCTGGATCGCATTGGCGCCGGCGGGATGGCCGAGGTGTTTCTCGCGGTCGCGATCGGGCCCGAAGGTTTCCAGCGCATGCTGGTGATCAAGCGGATGCTGCCGCATCTGTCGCAGGATCGCGCGTTCGTCCGCATGTTCGTCGACGAGGCGAAGCTGTGCGGTCTGCTGTCGCATCCGAACCTGGTTCAGATCTTCGAGTTCGGATCGATCGAAGGCAGCTTCTTCATCGCGATGGAGCACGTGCAGGGCGAGACGCTGTCCGCCGTGCGCGCGAAGCTGGCGGAGGCGGGCCGGATCGCGCCGGTGACCGCGACGCTGGAGATCGTGCGCCAGGTCTGCCTCGGGCTGCACTACGCGCACTCGCTGCAGTCGGCGACGGGACAGCCGCTCGGGATCATCCACCGCGACATCTCGCCGTCGAACCTGATGCTGTCGTTCCACGGCGGCGTGAAGATCCTCGACTTCGGCATCGCGCGCGTCGCGGAGGGATTGCGCGAGACGCACACGCAGGCCGGCACGATGAAGGGCAAGGTCTCGTACATGTCGCCGGAGCAGATCCGGATGGAGCAGGTCGACAGCCGCTCCGACGTGTTCGCGGTCGGCATCGTGCTGCACGAGTTCCTGACCGGCAAGCGACTGTTCAAGGCGACGAACGAGTACAACGGCGCGCGCATGGTGCTGGAGTCGAATGTGGCGCAGCCGTCGACGGTCAACCCGGACGTCACGCCGGAGATCGACAAGATCGTGATGCGCGCGCTGGAGCGCGATCGCGAGGCGCGCTACCTGACCGCCGGCGAGATGGCGGAGGATCTCGAGAAGGTGCTGTTCGAGATGCGCGCGTCGCCGCACGAGCCGCGCAAGCTGCTGGTGTCGCTGTTCCCGCAGGGACCGTCGCGCACCGGCGAGGTGCGGCTGCCGGTCCTGACGCCGTCGCCGGTGCTGCTCGACAGCGGCAGCAGCATGGGGAGCGGCAGCGGCCGCCCGGGGACCAGCAGCGGCAGCAGCGCGGTGCCGTCGCCGATCGCGGTGAGCGCGTCGCTGTCGGCGAGCAACCCGACCAAGCCGCTGACGCCGGCCGGGATCGAAGAGGTCGAGATGGCGGACCTCGCCCCGGGGACCCGCTCGGGCGCGCGGCGCCGGGCCGGACGCCGCAGGTGGAGTCTGCTGGGCGGCGTGGTCGGGATCGTCGTCGCCGTGATCGTGCTGGCGCATCCGCCCTGGGCGGTGAAACCGAGCGAGGAGACCACGGTGACGCCCGCCACCGCACAGCCGGCGACGCAACCGAACACCGAGGCGACCGCGCAGCCGGCGGCGCAGCAGCAGGCGGTCAAGGCGACCGTGGACATCTCGCTCGACTCGACGCCGCAGGACGCGCAGGTGGTTCGCGAGGACACCGGCGCGGTGGTGGGGCGCACGCCGGTGACGATCTCCCTGCCGCAGGCGCGCGACGTGATCTCGTTCCGGTTCGAGAAGGCCGGCCACGCGCCGGCGAGCTACAAGGTCATCCCCGATCTGGACAAGTCGGTGCGCGCGGAGCTGGCGCCGACGCCGGTCGAGGAGCCCAAGCACGCGTCGCCGCCGCCGACGCGCCACGGACCACCCCCGCGCGGGAAAGCCTCGGCGCCCGGCAAGGACGCGCGCCCGGTGGTGACCGAGACGCCCACGCCGAGCCCCGAGCAAGGCCGCAACTGCCTGATGTCGGTGGCGTCGTTCCCGTGGGCCGAGCTCTGGATCGACGGCAAGGACACCGGCCAGCGCACGCCGGTCGTCCACTATCCGGTCAACTGCGGCGCTCACCGCATCACGCTGAAGCGGCGTGACCTGAACCTGAATCGCAGCGAGCAGGTCATGGTCGCGCCCGACCACGAGCTGAAGCAGCACTACGAGCTCTCCGACGAGTACGGCGACTAGCGGCTGTCGCGGCTCGGGTCTGGGGGCTCGGGGTCCGGGGCTCGGGCCTGGCGGCTGGGGCGACGATTCAACTGTTCAACCGCTCAGCCACTGAGCCGCTCAACCGCTGAGCCGCTCAACCGCTCAATTTGCAAGCAACCCCGCGTACGTCGCGCGTGAAACAGTGCCCGGTCAAGATTGCGCGCTGCGGGGACGCGCTGCCTGTGCTGCCGCACTGCCCGTGCTGCCACGATGTGCGCAGTGGCCTGGGATCCCGCGCTGCCCGTGATCCCATTTACGCGCGGTCGAACGCCGCCGCTCGCCGCAGGCTGATCTCCGCGCGTGGCTTTTTCCGGCGCGTCGACTGGCGTCTGGGAGGCCTCGCTGTCCGCAGGGTGAGCTCGCGCCAGTCGACGCGCCGGAAAAAGCTCTCTAGCGGCGCGAGGCGTTCGGGCGGGACGCGAGGTGCTTGCCGCGCGAAGCGGGTTGCATTCGTATGTTCATTCCGGGAGGAGCGACGAGCGATCAGCGACGAGCGCTGAGCGACGAGCGACGAGCGATTGGCCGATCGGCGACGAGCGATCGGCAACGAGCAGCAGGCGACCAACGACAAGCGACAAAAGCGAAGCTAAAGCTGGAAGGCGACGCCGATGTTCACGTCGGCGTTGGCAGTGAAGTTCGGCGCGCCGATCAGGCTGCTGATCTCGGCGACGATGCCGACCGCGTCCGAGACGCCGTAGCGAAAGCCGAACCCAGGTCCGAACAGGACCGGACCGGCGGCCACCGTGTCCTTGCACGCCTCGGTGCCCGAGCCGCAGGTCTGCGGCGCCGCGACGCTGGTGACGTGGCGGATGGTGCCGCCGCCCGCCGAGAACGAAAGGTACGGCTGGAACGAGCTCTGCGGATCGGCCACGAACCAGGTGAGCTTGGCGAGCGCCGCGATCGCCCCGGTGGCGGGCGAGCAGACCTTGTCGGTGCCGCACTCGCCGGTCGCCGCGTCGTTCAGGTGATAGGGGGTCGCGCCCCTCACCAGCTGCAGGCGCCCCTGCACGCCGATCATCACGCTGGGCGTGACGAAGTAGCCGAGCTCCGGCGCCAGCTGCCCGGTCGGCGTCCAGTCGACGCCCGCCGCGGTCACCTCGTTGCGGGTCGCCTCGCCCGAGCCGCTCACCCACCCGAGCCCGGCGCCGCCCTTGATCGCGAAGAACAGCCGCTTGTCGGACGCGGCCGGCGCGCTGCCCCCGCCGGTGGTCGTGGTGGTCGCGGGGCCGGTCGTCGTCGCGGCCTTCGCGCCCGCCAGCGCCACGACGATCGGATCGGCGGCGCTGCCCCGCGCGATCAACACGGTGCCGTTGGCCCGACGCGCCTCGATGAAGTAGGAGAGCTCCTCGCCGCTGGTCGCGGCGGCGGGGATCTCCGCCTCGAACGCGCCCGACGCCCCCTTCTTCATCGGTAGATCCGTGAACGCGTAGGCGGACGCGGGCCGGTAGCGCAGGACGAACGTGGTCGCCTCCAGATCCTTGTCGGGCGTCACCGTGATCGGCAGCGGCTTCGACGCCTGTCCCGTCTTGATCGGCTCGTGCACCAGCGCCTTCTCCGGCGGCAGATCGCCGCCGCCGCTGCCCAGCGTCGCGATCGCCTCGTCGAACGCCGCCTGGATCTCCGGATTGGCCAGCCCGGGGCTGAGCCGCACCTCGGGCTGGATCTGAAGGGCCTTGCGGAAGTACTTCACCGCTTGATCGCGCTGCTTGAACCCGCCGAGCGCGACGATGCCCATCGTCACCAGCGTGCGCGCCCGGATCGGGTGCATGATCAACCCGGCGCGCTCCGACTGATCGAGCGCCTCGTTCAAGATCCGCTGCGCGGTCTCGAATTCCAGGTGTTGGTACGCGTCGACCGCCTTGCGATTGAGCAAGGTGATCTTGCCGATCATCGCGCTGTCCTGGGCCAGCGCTGGTCGCGTCACGAGGGTCGCGGCCAGCGTAACGCCGGCCATCAGCAGCACAGTGCCGGCGCGTGTCGTCCAAACACGCGCCCTCAGGCCAGAGCCGAGGGTTATCACCCCTCTACATTATCGTGGATTGCCGCCTCTCGCCCAGCCCTGAAATGGTGGGACGACAAACGTGATTTTTCGGCGTCCTAGAATTTTCCGCGGAGGCGCAGACGCACACACAAGGTGCGCAGTCCACGCCCCATGCCCCACGCGCCGCCCTTCGCGCGTCAGGCGTGCTCTTGCAGCGGAGTTGCGGACGTCGCGGTGGTCGCGTCCGCGCAGTGCCGGCAGCAGAAGATGCGGCCGCGGGACTCGATGCCATGGCCGATCACGTGGCAGCGGCAATGCGCGCAACGTGGCGCCAGCGCCTCGATCGCGCATTCGAAGCAGTCGAACACATGCGTCTGTCCGTCGAGCGACACATGAAACGCCTTCTCATAGGTGTTGCCGCACGTTTCGCATTGCGCATGAGCCATGTCCCCGTCCTCCTCTCGCCTCCTTCAATCTAAGGCGCGCGCACGCGGCCAAGGCGCGCGCACGCGGCTAAGGCGCGGGCACGCGGCTAAGGCGCGCGCACGCGGCTAAGCCGCGGGCGGGCGGCTAGCGCTCGGGCTCGACCGCCGCGGTCGAGATCGCCTGGTCGATCGCCTGGCGCAGCACCTCTTCCTGCTGCGCGCCCGCGACGGCGAGGCGCTCGTCGAAGACGAAGAAGGGCACCCCGTTGATGCCCGCCGCCGCGGCGGCGCGCGACTCCTCGCGCGTCTCGCGCAGCGCCGCCTCGTCGCTGGTCAGGCGGGCGACCTCGTCGGCGGCGAAGCCGTGCGGCGCGGCGACGTCGGCCAGCACCGCCGGGTCGTTGATGTTGCGCGCCTCCTGGAAGAAGGCGCGGTAGAGGTCGTGGGTCAGCGCGCGCTGCGTCCCCTTGGCCTGCGCGGCGCGCAGCAACGTGTGCGCGCGGGCGGTCGGGTAGCTCAACCGCTGCTTCGACAGATCGAGCTGCAGGTCCGACTTGCGCGCCTCGGCCTCGAGGCGCGCCCACAGCTGCTCCGGCGGCACGCCGTACTTGCGCCGCAGCCGCTCCGGGATGTCGTCGCCGGCCTCGGGCGTGTTGGGGTCGAGCATGAACGGGTGATGCACCACGCGCGCCGGCCGCCCCAGCGACGCCAGCACGCGTTCCAGCCGGACGCTG
>DATBHU010000557.1:0-7026 GCA_036557265.1 Polyangia bacterium | reverse complement strand
GTCGCGAGCTCGACCTCGTCGCGGTTCCCGAAGCTGACCCGGCCGTCGTCGAGAGTTTCGGACATTCGTGTACCTACCTCCACACATGATGGCCACGGATCTGGTCGACGCAAAGCGGCTGCTTATATTGCGCCACGCATGAGCCACGAAGGGCTTCACGAGCGCGCCGAGCTGCTGACCGAGAGCACGATGAACCTACATCGCGCCTTGATCTCGCTCATGGAAGAGCTGGAGGCGATCGACTGGTACCAGCAGCGCGCCGACGCCTGCACGGACCCGGCGCTGAAGGCGGTGATGCTGCACAACCGCAACGAAGAGGTCGAGCACGGCATGATGACGCTGGAGTGGCTGCGGCGGAACGACGCGACCTTCGACAAGTTCTTGCGGCGCTACCTGTTCCAGGACGCCGACATCATCGCGATCGAAGAGGCCGCCGACGCGGAGAAGGCCGGCGAGGGCGCGGGCGGCGGGGCGAAGGCCGCATCGATCAACAGCGGCGGGTCGCTCGGGATCCGCAGTCTGCGCGGTCCGTGATGGCGCTCGATCTGTTGAAGCGCGCGCTGGCGCCGATCGCGCCGCCGGCGCTGGCCGCCGTCGACGCCGAGGCGGCGCGCGTGCTGAAGCTGAATCTCGCCGGGCGGCGCATCGTCGATTTTCGCGGCCCGCACGGCTGGGAGCTGGCCGCCGTCAACACCGGCCGCCTCGCCATGCACGCCGATCAGCCCGAGGGCGAGGTGCACTTCGGCATCCGGCAGGCGCAGGCGCTGGTCGAGGCGCGCGTGCCGATCCGGCTGCCGATCATGGAGCTGGATTCGATCGGGCGCGGCGCTCCCGATCCCGACCTGCGCGCGGTGGTCGCCGCCGCCGAGCGCGTCGCGCACTTCGAGGACGCGGCGATCTTCAACGGCCTCGGGGCGGCCGGCATCGTCGGCATCATCCCGGCCAGCCCGCACCACGCGCACAAGCTGCCGCCCGACGTCACCCACCTGCCGCGCGCGATCCTGACCGCGCGCGAGACGCTGCGCCAGGCGGGCATCGACGGGCCGTACGCGCTCGCGCTCGACACCGCCTACACGGCGCAGGTGCTGGCCGCCGCCGAGGACGGCTACCCGCTGTCGAAGCGGCTGACCGAGGAGGTGCTGGACGGCCCGCTGGTGCGCGCGCCGGCGATCGAGGGCGGCGTGCTGCTGTCGGTGCGGGGCGGCGACTACGAGCTGACGGTCGGCCAGGACCTGTCGATCGGCTACGCCACGCACGACCGCCAGACCGTCGAGCTGTACCTGACGGAGTCGTTCACGTTCCGCGTGCTGGAAGGCGCGGCGGCGGTCCGCCTGGCGCGCTAGCGGCTCCCGCGCGCAGCGCGGGTTTGCCGCTACCTTTGCAACTGATAGCCGCAGACCGCGCCTGCGGCGCGGAGCGGCTAGCCGGATCAGAACGCGAGCCGGAGATCCCCGACGGCGAAGGCGAGGGGCCGCCGGTCGCCGGCCGGCTCGATCCAGGGCGGCTCGCTGGTCGTCATCCTGACCACGGTCGATCCGGGCGGCACGAGGATCGGACCGACGCGCAGGTGGACGCGACGACGGGGTTCCAGCGCGAGGGACTGCTGGAGCTCGCCGGCCTGCACGGTCACCGTTCGCTTCGTGGCGGAGTCGATGTCGAGCTCCAGCGTGGCGCGCGCGGCCGCCGACCGGTGATTCTCGATCCGCAGCGTCGCGGACCCGCGCGCCCATCGCCAGCTGCGCGTTCCGTCGCTCTCGCTCTTGTGAAAGCCGGACGCGTAGACGCAGGCGATGCCCTCGACGCGCGGCCCCTGATCGGTCTCCACGATCCCGAGCAGCGAGGGCGCCAGCGGCACCGTCAGGTTGCCCGCCAGGAGAACGATCAGCCCGGCGCGCGAGCGAGGGGCCAGGACGTTGAACGCCAGCGTCAGCGGCAACGTGGCGCGGCTGACGGTTGAGAACAGGTCGGCCCACGGATCGCGATCGGTCAGCAAGATGAGGATCGTGACGGCCACGGCGACGCGCCACCACGGATGCGCCGGACGCCGCCGGATCAGGAAAACGAGCAAGCCGGCCTGAACCAGGAACGCCGCGACGACGAGGACGTCGTTGCGCGCGGCGCGGATCCCGGTCGTCCGCGCGGTCGAGAGAATGTGCGCGAGGCCGGCGGCGAGACCGGTGAACGGCGCGCCCAGGCTGGTCGCCTCCACGGTCCGGAAGTGAGCGGCGACGACGACGGCCCAGACCACGGCCGGCAGCACCGCCACGCCCGCGAGCAGTAACGTCTTCGCGGGCGGGGTTCCGGCGGCGCGGCGCGGCCAGCCGAACGCCGCGACGGCGACCACGCTCGCCTCGCGCACCAGGCCGGCGGCGGCGAGGAAGCCGGCCGCGAGGCGGCGCCGGTTGCGCTCGATCAGCCGGACGCCGGCGGCGATCAGCAGCAGCGCGGGCGCGTCGGTCAGGCTCCGGCAGACGCTGACCAGCATGCCGGCGCCGAACAGCGAGCCGACCCAGCGAAGCAGATCGTGCACGCTGCCGGGAGGAAACCACCAGCGGGCCAGCAGCCAGGCGAGCGCGAGCCAGCACGCCAGGTTCGCGAGCGCGTACGCGGTCAGGATCCAGCCTGGCCGGCCCAGGCCGACGACGTGGGTCACGAGCGGCAGCAGGATGCGGCGCGTGCGGTAGGCGGGGAGGTCGAGCGCCCGGCGCAGCTCCGGGTTGAAGGGGTTCCCGGCCACCGCGATCTGCGCGTAGAACTGGCCGTCGTAGCCGTACGACTCCTGGTAGGTGTAGACGGGAACGGAGTCGACGGCCGCGATCCGCGTCGCTTCGTGACGGTCACCGAACGCGATCAGCGACGTGAACCCGGTACTGGAGCCGTACGACTGCGCCACCCGGAACACGAGCCACGCGGCCAGGCCGACGTAGAGCGCGCCGAACCAGAACGACCGGGACGGACGCGGCATGGCGCGCAGCATACGTCCGCCGGCGCTCCGCTCGACTGTCGCGCTACGACGCCTGGGACAGCGCGCGCCGCAGCTCGGCCGGGATGCGCGCCACCCGCCCCTCGCCGTCGATGCACGCGTGCACGGTGTGCCCGTCGACCAGCGGCTCGCCGTCGGGCAGCCGGCGGATCTCGTAGATGAAGCGCGCCGAGGCGCCGCGCACCTCCGGGATCGCCGCGTAGATCGCCAGCTCGTCGTCGTAGCGGGCCGGGCGGCGGTAGCGCACGTGCGCCTCCACCACCGGCAGCATCAGCCGGTGCGACTCCTCGAACGCGCGATAGCCGGCGCCCGCCTGGCGCAGGAACTCGTTGCGCGCGATCTCGAAGTAGCGCAGGTAGTTGCCGTAGTAGACGAACCCCATCTGATCCGTGTCGCCGTAGATCACGCGGTAGCGCGCCACCTCGCGCAGCTCAGCCGGGCTTATCGTGGTTGCCGCCGTCGTCATGCTGGGGCCCGCACCTTACCCGGAAGACCGCGATCCGCGCGTGCGCTTTTTTCTTCCCCCAGCCCCGAGGCCTGCGAATAGGATGCCGCCCATGGCCTCCCCAACAGCTTCGATTACAGGTGACGGCGCGATCGCGACGCCGGCCGAGTCCGCCGCGCCCACCTACAAGAACCCGTTCCTCTGGGTTCCATCGAGCTACCTCACGATGGGGCTCATCTACGTCACGGTGGGCGCCGTCGCGAACATCATGTTCAAGAACATGGGGATGCCGAACGACCAGGCGGCGTTCTGGTCGTCGATCCTCGGCTTCCCGTACACGTTCAAGTTCCTCTGGGCGCCCGCGCTGGAGCTCTACAAGACGAAGAAGTTCTTCGTCGTCCTGATGCAGTTCTCGATCGCCGCCGCGCTGGTCGGCGTCGCGCTCGGGCTGCGGCTACCGGGGACCAGCTGGATCACGCCGGCTCTCACGCTGATCGCGATCACCGCCGTGCTGGGCGCGACGCAGGACATCGGCACCGACGGCGTCTACGTCACGACGCTGTCGCCGGGCGATCAGGCCAAGTACCTCGGCTTCCAGAGCATGTGCTGGAACGGCGGCGCGCTGCTCGCCAAGGGCCCGTTCGTCATCGTCAGCGGCTCGCTCCACGACAGCACCGGGAGCTGGCCGACGGCGTGGATGATCGTGATGCTGGCGCTGGGCGCGTTCGTGTTCGTGGCCGGCCTCTATCACAGCCGGATGCTGCCGCCGGGGGCCAAGGCCGTCGAGGCCAAGAGCTTCGGCGACGCCATGAAGACGTTCGGCCACGCGTTCGTCTCCTTCTTCCAGAAGAAGGACATCGTTCGCATGATCGCCTTCGCGTTCCTTTACCGCTTCGCCTACGGCCTGCTCGACAAGATGGGCCCGCTGTTCCTGATCGACGCGCGCGCCAACCACGGGCTGGGGCTGTCGAACCAGGCGGTGGGCGGCGTCTACGGCACGTTCGGCAGCGGCGCGTTCATCGCCGGCTCGCTGCTGGGCGGCTTCATCGTGTCGCGCTTCAGCCTGAAGAAGACGCTGCTGATCCTCTGCCTCTGCATCAACGTCCCGAACGCGACGTTCCTGTTCCTCAGTCAGACCATGCCTTCGAGCATGTCGATCATCACCGTCGTCGTGATCATCGAGCAGCTCGGCTGGGGCGTCGGCGCCGTCGGTCACATGATCTACATGATGCAGCAGATCGCGCCCGGCCCTTACAAGACGGCGCACTACACCTTCGCCACCGCGCTGATGGGCGCGTGCATGATGACGACCGGCGCGGTCAGCGGCTACGTCCAGAAGGCCGTCGGCTACCAGTGGTTCTTCATCATCGTGCTGCTGGCGGCGGCGCCGTCGCTGCTCGCGACGCTGCTGGCGCCGTTCCACCACCCCGACGTCACGAAGCAGCCGGCCAAGGCGTAACCGCCTCGCCGTCCCCGCTTCCGTCCGTTCACGGCGCGGGTGCGTCGACCGCGATGATGTCCTCGCACAGGTCGACGCACTCGTTGCAGATGTAGACCGTCGGGCCGTTGACGAGCCGCGCGACGTCGTTCTTGGCCTTGCCGCAGAACGAGCAGTGCCGCTCGTCGGGCGCCTTCCTCTCGGCGGTCACGTCGTCGTCGTCCGGCAGCGCCGCGGCCCCGACGTCTTGAGCCGGCATGTCCAGGGTGGTGCGCCCCGTATCGTCGGATGCGGCGTCCTCTCGGGGCGCCGACGACCGCGGGCCGATGATCTCGCGGCACAGCACCACGCACTCGTTGCAGATGAAGACGCGCGGGCCCGACACCAGCTTGCGCACCTCGCGGCGGCGCTTGCCGCAGAACGAGCAGTGGAAGTCGTCGTCTGTCGTCGCTCTGGCGTTCGCCATCCCCGTCCTCCGCGTGTCCTGGTGCTCAGTATTGCAGCGTCCCCGTGATGACGAGACGCGCCTTGCCGCCGATGTGGACGCGGTCGCCCACCACGGCGCACGACACCTCGCCGACCCGGTGGCTCACCTGCCGCGCGCGCAGCGCCGCCTTGCCGAGCCGCGCGGCCCACATCGGCGCCAGCGTGCAGTGGGCCGAACCGGTCACCGGATCCTCGGGCACGCCGTAGGTCGGCGCGAAGTAGCGCGACACGAAGTCGACCGGGCGCGCCTCGTCGGCGCCGGTGGCCGTGATGCCGATGGTCGTCGGCAGCGTCGCCAGCGCCGCGAAATCGGGGGTGAAGGCGCGCACGGCGGCGGCGCTGTCCAGCACCGCGAACAGCGCGCGCGCGTGCACCACCTCGCGCGGCTCGAGGTGGAGCGCGGCGGCGACGCGATCGCGCATCGCGCGGTCGGCCGGGGCCCCGGGGTACGCGGGGAAATCGAGCACGTACTCGTCGCCCTGCCGCTGCACCGACAGCAGGCCGCTGCGCGTCCGGAACGTGACCGCGGTGCGGGTCTTGTCCAGCTCGGTCATCAGCACGAACGCCGACGCCAGCGTCGCGTGCCCGCACAGGTCGATCTCCTTGGTGGGCGTGAACCAGCGCAGGCTGAACACGTCGCCCTGCGGATGGAAGAACGCCGTCTCCGACAGGTTGTTCTCGGCGGCGATGTCCTGCATCAGCGCCTCGGGGATGGGCGCCTCGAGCGGACAGACGGCGGCGGGGTTACCGGAGAACGGGCGGTCGGCGAACGCGTCGACCTGATAGAGGGGCAGGCTGGGCACCCCGGAACGCTAGCGGATGGAACGCGGCGGCGCTATTTCCAGCGGAAGCCGTGGCCGTTGCCGCCGGTCGGTTCGGTCGTGGTCGTCGTCGTGTTCTGGCGCCAGACGGTGGCGACGCGATTCCAGCCGCCGCACGCCTTGAAGCCGTCGCCCTGGTGCGGGTAGTCGGCCGGGGTGCAGTTGTAGTTGGTCGAGCAGGCCGCGTAGGTGCTGCCGAACGGGTTGACGTAGGGCGGGCTGACCTGCGCCGATCCGAGCCGGCCGTCCGGCGGGTTGACGTTGTACTTCGCGCCCGCGCAGTAGAACTGCGGGACCTTCGACGGATCGGTGCCGTGCGCGCCGAGCTGGAAGACGTTGCCGAAGAACGCCCCTTCCTGGTTGGGATAGCTCGGGTCTTGCCCCCACCCGACGACCGGGTTCGTCGACACGATCCAGAGCGGCACGTGGACGCCCGCGGTGTTGACGTGGGCGAGCATGCAGGCCGACACGTCCTCCTGGCAGGTCGTGTCGCAGGAGCCGTTCTGCCATTGGGGCGCCAGGCCGAGCAGCCCCTGGAACGTGTAGCTGGTGCCGTACTGGTCCTTCTTCGTGATCGATGCGCCCGCGGGCAGCGCACACCGGACCAAGTAGGAGACCTGCATGCGCCCGAGGGCCGTCGTCATCAGACCGTTGCCCGACTCGAGGCCGGTCGTCGTCGAGAGCCCGTTGGCGGTTCGCAGGCCGTTGGCGGTGCGCAGGCCGTTGTCGGTGGCCAGGCCGTTTGCGGTGCGAAGTCCGTTCTCTGTCGCTGCGGCGGCGTTGTCGGAGCCAGTCTCGTCGCCCTGTAGCTCCCCACAACCAATGAGCGCCGCACCGACCCCGAGGAAGATCC
>DATBHU010000556.1:0-6815 GCA_036557265.1 Polyangia bacterium | reverse complement strand
CGCACCTTCGCATCGGCCAACGGCGTACTAACTGTTTGGTGTGGGAGGCGATGTGGCGACGGAACGGCAACGCGACGCGGGCGGAGCCTGTGGCGATGCAATATCACGCGCCGGATGCTCGAGTCCGGGCGCCGGGTCGTGAGTAGAAGGAGGACTCCATGAAACTCGTGTTTTGTTTGCTGCTTGTCGCCGCCCTGCCGTTCGGTAGGGCTTTCGCGGATGCGCCGAAGGAGAAGAACGTCAAGACAACGCTCGTCTACGAGCACGAGCTGCCGAACGCTCCTGGCAAAAGCATCAAGGAAGTGATCGTCGAGTATGGCCCAGGCGGCTACTCGCCCAGCCACACGCATGCGAAATCGGCCTTCATCCGCGCGACAGTGCTCGAGGGGGCGATTCGCAGCCAGGTCAACGACGGGCCGGTGACGATCTACAACGCCGGCCAAGGCTGGTCTGAGCTGCCCGGCGACCGCCACAGCGTCAGCGCCAATGCCAGCGAGACGAAGCCGGCCAAGATCCTCGCTGTCTTCGTGGTGGACACAAACGATAAGCAACTGACGACCCCACTCGGGAACTGAGACGTGCGTCGTCGTTTGTGGCCCATCCTGCCGACATCCGAAATCAGAAGCCGAACCGATGGAAAACGCCCCGCGCAAGGCGCAAACGAAGTGCGCGTGGCCGGCGATGAACGTCGGCGCAGAACGAAGGGAGCGGACATGAAGATCGTGGTTATCGGTGGCAGCGGCCTCATCGGATCGAAGGTCGTGACCGAGCTCGGGTCGCAAGGGCACGAGGCGGTGTCAGCGTCGCCCGAGTCCGGCGTCAACACCTTGACCGGTGAGGGATTGGCGGCCGTGCTGAAGGGGGCGCGCGTGGTCGTCGACGTGACGAACTCGCGCGCGTTCGACGAGGCGTCGGCGACGACATTCTTCACCACCTCGACGCGCAACCTGCTCGACCAGGAAGCGGCCGCCGGGGTGGGGCATCACGTCGCGCTGTCGATAGTGGGAACCGAGCGCCCGTCCGAGATCGGTTACTTCCACGCCAAGAACGCTCAAGAGAAGTTGATCAAGGAATCTTCGATTCCCTACTCGATCGTTCACGCCACGCAATTCTTCGAGTTCTTCGCGCGCATCGCCGACGACTCCACCGACGGCGACACGGTTCGCCTGGCGCCGGTGCTCATCCAGCCCATGGCCGCCGACGACGTCGCGCGCGCGGTCGTCCGCGTCGCCCTGGGACCGCCGTTGAACGGAATCGTCGAGTTCGCCGGGCCCGAGCGGTTCCGCTTCGATGAGTTCATCCGCAAGGGTCTCAGCGCGCGCCACGATGCGCGCAAGGTGGTCACCGATCCGCGCGCGCGCCTCTACGGCGCGGTGCCCGGGGAGCGCGCGCTCGTTCCGCTCAATGGCGCGGAGCTCGGCGAGACGCACTTCGACGACTGGCTTCGCCGCTCGTCGGGAACCGAATCTCGCGCAGGCCGTTGATCGAGCTCACGACGAGGGCTGCGCGGAGTGGGATCCGAGGGGCCGGCCATCTTTCGCTGAAGTCGTTCGCATTGATCCATCTCCACCCGACCGCGGCCTCATTTCTTCTTTCTCGCGGCGACAGCGCGCCAGCCGCGCTCCACGGCCGGCCAGACGGTCGCGCGTTCGAGCAACCCGGACCTCGCGCCCGAGGCGAGGCCGACCAGGAACAGCGCACTGCCGCTCGTCTCGTTGATCGGTACATGCTTCGGATCGGCGAGGTTCGGGTACCAGAACCCGTCTGGTTGCTGCGTGGCGAGCACCGCATCGGTCATCTGGCGGAAGACCCGAGCGTAGAGTTCACGCGTCGGGTAGCGGTTGGGCAGGGCGTCGAGCAGCAGGGCGAGCCCTGCATAAACCCAACCGCTGCAGGGACTCCAGAACACTTTCCGACCGTTGGGCGTCCGCATATCGACGAAGCGGGCGTCGCAGTAGACGAGCTTGGCCTCTCGATCGAAAAGAGCGTCGTATGCCGCCTTGAATTCCGCATCGGCCAGTTGGAGATAGCGCTGGTCGCGGGTAGCCCGTGCCAAGAGGGCGAGAGCGGGAGGCGCCATCCGCACGCGGTCGCCGAAGGTCCGCCGATCGCCGTACGTGACGTCGGGAGCGTCCGGCGCCGGCGTGAGCCGATCCTGGAGGGTCTGAAGGAGCACGGGCGCTTCGGGGTCCATGAGGATGATACGCAGCCAGGCATGCTCCATCGGTCGGTCGTCCACTAGGTAGACGCGCGGGACCGGTTGCAGGCCCTCTTGCCGGCCCGCACGTACCACGGTGGCGAGATACTTGGGATCGCCCGTGACCAGACTGGCATCGATCAAGCCGTCGTACAGCGCGGCCACCGTCCAGTCGTCGGGACCGAGACGTATGGGCTGGCGGAGCTGCCAGTCGGCGACGCGGACGACGGCGGCTGCGACACCGAGCGGGTCGAACGCATCGCGTGCGGTACCGGCGCGGGGTAGATGCGCGTCCTGCCAGGTCCAGGCATCGGCGGCACGCCCTGCAACGCCGGCGAGCCCTTCGTCGAGAAGGCCCCCATCCGTCGCCCGACGTGGCGGCTGTTCGGTCTTGGTCCGAGCAACCCGGGGATGCACGCCACAAATCGCGACAGTAACGACGATGGTCACGATAGCTGAGAGTTGCCGCCGCCTCAGACTTCGACGCGAAATGTGGGGTCGAACGCCTCCAAGCTCCGGACCTCGTTCGGATAGCCGAGCGGGTTCGCGACGATGCGTGTTTCTCCGGGCGCGTAGT
The DNA here is from genome assembly GCA_036557265.1 of Polyangia bacterium. Lineage (GTDB taxonomy): Bacteria > Myxococcota_A > Polyangia > Fen-1088 > Fen-1088 > JADGRB01. The sequence goes on along the minus strand of DATBHU010000556.1, from coordinate 4,041 downwards.
CGCAGCGATCATGGCTGTGGCCGTGGATCCAGAGTTTCGGTTGGCGCTCGTGCACGCGCGGGCGGGAAGAACGCCTCCTCAACCGCCGCGGCTTGAAACGATTGAACCGAATATCGTTTCAAACCGCTTTTTCGAAAAAATAAGTCTAAGAGTTTCGTGGAGCTGAACGGGATCGAACCGTCGGCCTCCTCAATGCCATTGAGGCGCTCTCCCAGCTGAGCTACAGCCCCGTGAAGGTGACTTAACTAGCAGTCGCGGGCGCGGAGGTCAACGCGGGACAGCGCCTCCGCGACGGCCCTCGGCGATATCCGGCGGGATCGCCCGCCCGGCCGTGTCGTTTGGTGCAACCCGGCGACCTTTTCCGACGCCGAACCGCCCGACGGTTCCGATATAATGAGGGAGCCCGGAATGGACGTATTCGACGTAATCCGGAAGGAGCGGACGGCGGGGAAGCTGTTTTGCGGGGCGACGACGGGCGTCAAGTCCGTCGCCGCGCTGGCGACCGCGTTCGGACTGAAGGGCGACGCCAGCCTCTACCATCAGGTGGACGCCGAGATGGCGCGGTCCATCCTGGTCGGCGTCCTGCACCGCGACCTGGCCTACGGGAACCGCCTGCTGTCGCTGGCGCGCGCCGAGGAGCTGGCCGGGGAGGTCATGCAGCTGTTCGCCGCCCCGGGCATCCGGTTCCTGACCAACGCCCAGTTCAAGCAGGGGACGGCGGCTGGGCTGGTGATGTCGCACTGGGATCCGGCGACTGACGCGACGTTCGACACCGGCGTCCTGATGCTCGGCACCGGTGATTCTGGCTGTCTCTGGGTCGCCGACGAAGACTGACGAACGAAGACTGACGGACGAAGACTGACGAACGACGACTGACGGACGTCAGCGCGGGAACAGGGTCTCGAAGCGCGGGTCGCCGCGCAGGCGATCCCAGTCGTTGTAGAGGTAGATGTCCCGCAGCGCGAAGCGATCGATGCGGCCCGGGCCGGGATGCAGGGCCAGCACCTCCAGCTCGCCGAGCGCGGCGCGCGTCTCCCCCAGGGCGGCCGCGCATTCGGCCAGCGGCACGGCGTTGACCGGGTCGGCGCGCTCGGCTTCGGTGACGTGGGCGCGCTCCAGCCGCGCCGGCTCGATCTCCCCGCCCGCGGCGTAGGTCGAGCAGAGCAGGAGGTGGATCTCGCCGTCGCCGCCCATGCGCGTCGCGGCCCCGCCCCCGCCCGCGCGCAGCGCCTCGCGCAGGCGATCGCGCGTGTGCGCGAACAGCGCCGGTGGGGCGCGCTCCAGCACGGCGCGCACGGCCAGCAGCTTCGCGCGCAGCAGGCGCGCCTCGTCCAGCGCGTCGGCCCGGCGCGAGAACGGATCGCGGCCGAACCGGCTGGCGCTGCCGGTCGTCATGCGCACGCGTGACGCCAGCAGCTGCGAGCGCTGGCGCTCGCGCTCCGCCTTCATCGCGGCCAGCTCCAGGGCGCGCGACGGCTGCAGGCGCCCGGCCGACGTCCACTCGTTGACCGCCTCGCGGTAGAGCGCGGCCGCGTCCGCCCAGCGCTGCTCGCCGTCGGCGGCGGCCGCCTGCGCGTAGAACTTGCCCGGCACGGCGCGCTCCAGCGGCGCGCCGACGTCGGCCGCCACGACGACCGTGGTGGTGTGCCCGGGCTGCAGCGTCACCGACGACGGCGGCGCGTCCGCCGCCAGCAGGCTACCGATCAGGATGCCGTGCCGCCACACGAGTGGACTATAGTCTGACGCCGACGATGTCGAAGCGATCCTGGGGCGCGCTGGCGGTGGTGGTGGCGGCCGGTTGTCACGCGGGCGTCGGCGCGGGGCCGGCCGCGCCCGGCGGTGGGTTCACCGTCAAGGAGCGCGCCGAGGCGGGGCCGATCACCGCGGTCGCGGCCCGGGCGCCGTTCCTGTGGGCGGCCGGCGCCGCCGGCCTGCGCCGCTTCGACCTCTCGACCGGCGGATACGACGAGATCGGCGAGCCGAACGACGCCCGCACGCGCGCGGTCACGGCGATCGCGATCGACGACGACGGTGGGGCCTGGGTCGCGGGCGCGATGGGGATCGGGCGCTGGGTCCCCGCGGGCGACGACCTGCGCTACGACCCGAAGGGGACGCCGGGGAAGGTCGAGGTGCTGGCGGCGCGCCGTCCCGTGGCGACGGAGGGGATCTGGGCGGGCGGTCCGGGCGGCCTCTACCGCTGGGACGGGCGGATCTTCCCCAGCATCGACGGCCTGCGCGACGTGCCGGTGTCGTCGATCGTGCTCGACGACGACGGCAAGAGCGCCTGGGTCGGCACGCACCGCCACGGTCTCTATCGCGCCGAGGGCGACCACGCGGCGCCGGTGCCGGGCGGCGAGGCGATCCTGCTCGACGCCGTGCTGGGCGTGGCCAAGACCGCGGCCGGGACGCGGGTGGTGGCCGGCAACCTGGACGGCGAGGCGCGCCTCTACGCGCTGACGATGGCCGGCGTCGAGGGCTTTCACGCCGCGCCCGGCCCGCGCGTCGTCGCGCTGGTCGAGCGGGGCGGCGACGCCGTGCTGATCGCCGGCGCGCCTGGCAAGCCGCAGGCGTACACGCTGCGGGCGCTGTCGGCGGGCGAGGGGGTCCCGCCCGGGAGCCTGAAGTTCGCCTCGCTGGTCAAGGAGCGCGCCGCCCGCTGGGCGGCGGTGCCCGCCGGCGACAAGCTGCCGCCCGACGTGACGGTCGCCGCGGCGGACGGTCGCGAGCTGTACGTCGGCAGCGCGCGCATGGGCCTGGCGCGCGCGGCGCCGGACGCCCCGCGCTTCGTGGTCGGATCGCAGCTGGTCGGCGACGCGCGCCGCCTCTACCTCGCCTGCGCGTCGCCGGTCCGCTGCTACGTCGTCACCGACGGCCCGCGCGCCTGGCTGACCGACGGCGACAGCTACCAGCCGACGCGCCTCGGCGAGGCCGAGGCGGCCACGCCGCTGGCGCTCACGACCGACGCGCAGGGGACGACGTTCGCGATCGCGCGCGAGGCGGACGCGCCCGGGCTGGTGATCACCCGGCTGGCGCCCGGTGTCCGCGCGCCCGTCGAGAGCGACTGGCAGGTGCTGCACAAGATCGCGCTGGAGGTGCCGCCCAAGACGACGCCGACGGTGTCGTTCGCGGGCGTGTCGGGCGCCAGCACGCTGTGGCTCGGGCTGCGGGTGACGGGGGCCGACGGCGGCGACGCGGGCTGGGGCGCGGTCGAGATCGATCTCAGCAACGGCCACGCCGTGCAGCACCGGCCCCACAAGGCGAACGAGAAGGTCGCCGCCGAGGCGCTGCCGCTCCCCGCCAGCCTGACCGGCATCCTGTTCGACAGCGGCGCGACCTACTACGCGTCGCTGGCCGGCGTCAGCCGCTGGCAGGAGGGACAGCTGCGCAGCTGGGGAGAGAACGAGGGGCTGGCCAGCGAGCTGGTGCACGCGATCGGGCGCGGCAACGACGGCGCGATCTGGGCGGCGACCAGCGGAGGGCTGGCGCGCTTCGACGGCCAGAACTGGCTGCCGCTCGGGACGACGGAGCTGCCGACGCGGGGGCTGGCGACCGACGGCAAGGGGCGGGTCTGGGTCGCGACCGGGAAGGGGCTGCGCGCGCTCTCCGGCACCGATCCGGGCGGCGCGCCGGTGGTCCTGGCGGGCGACATGCGCGACGTCATCGCGGATCGCTTCGGCCGCATCTGGGCGATGTCGGCGACGTCGATCGCGCTGGTCGAAGAGAAATAGAAGTAAGGAAAAAATTAAGAAAGTTTGAGCCGGAACCGACCGCGGCGAATTGTCACGTCGGTGGGGGTCTGTTTTTTCATTGCCATGATACTGTATGTCGCGTGACGACGAATGACGGGGGTCTGAAGGGCGATCCAGTAATCCCCGATGTGCTTCCGCTGCTGCCGATCCGGGATCTGGTCGTCTTCCCGTACATGATTGTCCCGCTGCGGGTGACGCGCCCGGTCTCGATGGAGGCCGTGGCCAAGGCGCTCGAATCGGACGACCGCCTCTGCTTCCTGGTCGCCCAGCGCGACCCCAGCGCCGACGACCC
>DATBHU010000555.1:0-6195 GCA_036557265.1 Polyangia bacterium | reverse complement strand
CGATGGCGTCGCAGTGATCGTCGACGTGGATCCAGTCGCGGACGTAGAGCCCGTCGCCGTAGACGGGCAGCGGCTTGCCCTCGATGGCGTTCAGGATCATGAGCGGGATCAGCTTCTCGGGGAACTGGTTGGGCCCGTAGTTGTTCGAGCAGCGGGTGATCACCGTGTCCATCCCGTGCGTGTGATGGAACGCCATCACGAAGTGATCGGCCGCGGTCTTGCTGGCCGAGTACGGGCTGCGCGGGGAGAGCGGGGTGGTCTCCACGAACGCGCCGGTCGGACCCAGGCTGCCGTACACCTCGTCGGTCGACACCTGCAGGAAACGTTTGACGCCCGCCGCGCGCGCCGCCTCCAGCAGGCGCAGCGTGCCGGCGACGTTGGTGTCGAGGAACGGCTGCGCCGACATGATGCTGCGGTCGACGTGGCTCTCGGCGGCGAAGTTGACCACCGCGTCGATCGCGTGCTGCTTCATCAGGTCCAGCATCGCCGCGCCGTCGCGGATGTCGGCGCGCACGAAGACGTGGCGCGCGTCGCCCTCCAGATCGGTCAGGTTCTCGAGGTTGCCGGCGTAGGTCAGCACGTCGACGTTGACGACGAGATCGTCCGGACGCGCGCGGCGCACCAGGTGCACGTAGGCCGAGCCGATGAACCCGGCGCCGCCGGTGACGAGGAGGTTCATGCGTCGGACGCCATCATCGCAGGAGCGAGCCCGCAAGGACATACCACAGGGCGGCTTTGTCCGTGGGCCTTCATGGCGGTCGGTTGTTCAAGTGAGAGGATTGAACCAGCGGAGTCCGGGGAACCGGCCGAAATCGGCGTCGTTCGAGTGCAGCTCCGCCTGGTGCTCGATCGCGATCGCCGCCAGGTGCGTGTCGGTCGTCAGGCTCCCGCCGACGCCCGTTACCCGAAAGAGCTGTTCCACGATTCCGAGGTGCCGGGGGCCCGGCTCCACGACGCGGACCTCCGGTTGAGCGAGCCAGCCGCGGACGCGTGCCACCGCGTCGAGCGGCGCGAGCGGATTGACGAGCACGGAGGCGTGCGTGACGAGGCGGACAAAGCCAAACGCGACCGCCCAGGCGAGGCCGATCGGCTGCTGTCGGTCAATCAAGCCCTCCCACCACGTTCGCGCGCGTTCGTGCAGCGGGGCGGCGCGGTTATGGGCGTAGACGAGGAGATTGACGTCCACGATGATCACCGGCCGGATCCGCCGTGACCTCGAAGCTCGAGATCGTCGACGAGCTGATTCAGCTTCAACGGATCGACGCCGGTGCGAAATGCGCTCGCGAACGTCTCGACACGGAAAGGTGCCTTTCGCGGCGGCCGCGGCGTCTGAGCAGAGAGTCCGCGTCGCAGCGTCTCGTTGACCACTATCCGGAAGGATTCTTTTCGCTTGTGGGCGGCGTCCTGGAGTTTCTCGGCGAGGTCGTCATCGATGACGATCGTGGTCCGCATGCATGACATATTGATGCCTGGGTAAAATGATGTCAATGTGCCATCGTGTGTGAAGCGGAGACGCGGATAGCCCGGCGCGCGAATCCGACTCGAAGGTAAGAGCCTGTTTCAGAGCGCAGCTTCGGTCCGGATCCAAATGTCGCGCTTTTCGGCCGGACCGCACGGGCGCCGCGCGGAACCGCGCCGCGAAGTGGCGCGCGTCGCCGGCACGCGGGATGCTACCGCGACCGTGGCGGATGACCGCCACACACCCACCGATCGCGGCACCGGACCACGCAGCTCGGCTCGCCGCCGCGATCCGCCGCCGGCTGCTCGGCGTCGCGCTCCGGCTGCTGCGCCAGCGGACGGTGCAGATGTTCGTCGCCGATCGCCCGCTCGCCGTCGCCACGGCGCTGTGCGCGCTGGTCAGCCTCGCGCCGCTGTTCGTGACGACGTTCCTCCCCCTGGTGGACATCGGCAGCAACATCGGCGCGGCGGCCCTGCTCGACGACGTCGCCTTCCGGCACGGCATCGCCGCCGCCCGCTATCGCGTGAACTGGACGCCGCTGCCCTACTGGTCGGGCTGGTCGCTCATGTGCCTGTCCTCGCTCGCGCTCGGCCCGTTCCTCTCGGCGAAGGTGATCGTCGCGCTCGGCGTCCTGCTGGTCCCGCTGGCGGTGATGCGCCTGCTGCTGGCGCTCGGTCGCTCGCCGCGGCTCGGGCTGTGGGCCTTCCTGCTCGCCTGGGACACGAACCTCTACTGGGGATGGGTGACGTTCCAGATCGGCGTCCCGGCCGCGCTCTGGCTGCTCGCCTGGCTGATCGAGACCAATTCGTGGAGAGGGGTCGTTCGCTGCATCCCGCTGTCGATGTTCGTGGCGCTCAGCCATCCGCACGCCGTCGCGCTGCTGGGCGTGGGGGCGCTGTTCCAGGCGCTGGTGCGGCCCAACCGCGCGCGGGCCCTCGGCCAGGCGGCGCTCGCGCTGGCGGGGGTCGCGATCCTGATCCCCTGGCTGGTCGGCCAGATCGGCCCCGGCACCGGCGAGCTGCACGTCGAGTTCGATCCCCTTCCCGATCGACTGCGGCAGTTCTTTCGCTTCACGCTCGACGTCATCACCAGCAAGGGCGGGGCGACGGTGACGTCGCTGGTGTTCGTGCTGTTCATCGTCGGCCCGCCCGCCATCGCGGCGATGCGGCCGGTCGAGACGCCCCGGCGCAGCGGCGCGCTGGCGCTGGCGCTGGTCCTCGCCCCTGCCGTGCTCTACCTGGCGCTGCCGTTCGCGATCTCGGGCGCGGTCGAGCACTGGTGGACGTACCCGCGCTACGCCACGTACGTGCTGCTCGGGCTCTTGCTGTTGCCGGCGCCGGACCTGCGCGGCCGGCGGGCGCTCGCGCTGGCGCCGGGGCTGGTGCTGCTGGTGGGGCTGAGCGTCGCGCGGATCGAGCAGTTCGCGTCCTACGACGCGACGACGCGGCCGTACCTCGACATCATCGCCGAGATGAAGCCGGGATCCTCCTTCCTTCCACTCGACATGGAGCTCTCCTGGCCGGGAACCCGCGAGGCGAGCCTGGGCCAGCTCCACGGATACGCCGCGGCGGCTCGCTCCGCCTACGACCCGCATCTGTTCGACAACCCGAACATGCCCCTCCTGTATCGCCACGCCGGCGAGCCGCCCCAGGTCGACTGGTTCCGCCTGCCGGAGTCGTTCTCGTTCGAGCGCCAGGGCCGGTACTACGACTACATCATCATCCATCCGCTGTCGCGGGATCCCTTGCTCGGATACCGGGGGCGCGGCGTGGAGTGGTTGCGCGACGCCGGCACGTGGCGTCTGTACGGCGTCGGCAAGCGCTGATTGAACTGCGCGCTCACGCGTCGATCCCGCGATATCGATGTCCTGGATCGGCGCCCGACGCGTGCTGCTTCCCCGCGTTCATCCACGTATGACCGTCGGGCATATGCGTTGCACCGGAGATGCGCCATGGGCCACCGTCATGTCGTCTTCCTGGTCATCTCTGTCCTTGCCGCCGCGTGTGGGCGCGGGGGCTCCCTTCAGCCTGACAGTGGCGCCGACACCGGCGGCGTCGGCGGCACGACCGGCGTCGGCGGCACGACCGGCGCCGCCGGCACGACCGGCAGCGGTGGCTCCTGCGGCGTCGCCTGTACGGGCGGCGTTGTCGGTACGGGCGGCGTTGTCGGCACGGGCGGCGTCGGCGGCGCGGCCGGCGTCGGCGGCACGACCGGGTTCGGCGGCGGCGATCCGGCCGGCGCCGGCGGAAGGTTTGCGCCGTCTTGCCTGGAGGATCTCATGGCGGCTTGCTCGACCGACACCTGCGTGGGTCAAACCGCCGACCACAGGTGCTTCGCCTCGGGAGCGACCACGCAAGCCGGGCCGGCCCCGACCTGCGCCAACGGCGCAATTGGGACCACCGTCGTCGCGAAGCCCGACGGTTCGCCTTGCTACACCGTGGAGCGCTGTTGCGCGGACGGCCACTGCGAGGTTGAAAACGTGACCTGGAAAGATCCGGCGGGCGTCGTGGTCGCAACCGGCGGCTACTACATTCACGACCCTGGGCAAACCGCCGGCGCCACCTGCGCCGCTACGAACGAGAGCAAGAGGTTTCCTCTCGGAAGCCTGTTCTGGTTTCAGGCCTGTGCTTCGGGGGCCACCTGCCCGTGAGAATCGACCGCGGCGCTACCGGCACATCGAGAACGCCCGCGCCATGCGCTCGAACAGGGGCGGGTTCTGGTTCTTGAACATGTCGTTGTAGCCGCTCATCCCGAGCAGGACGCCAATCATGATCGTCACGATCGCGACGCCGACGATGGCGACGGTCACGACACGACGAGGCCAGAGCCGGTCGCGCACCGACGTGTACAGCGACCAGGCGCCCCACGTCGCGAGCAGCAGGAGGCCCGAGCTGAAGTCGACGAGATAGCGCATCGTCGTCGAGTAGATCGCGATGATCGGCAGCGCGGCGACCGTTCCGGCGACGGCCAGGCTGCCCAGAAACCAGAGGGTGATCGGCGCCCGCGGGTCCGCCGGCGCGCCCGCCGACCGCGCGCGCAGCGCAGACCGGGCGGACCGGAAGGCGAAGACGCCGGCGACCGGGAGAAACCAGATCCACGGCGTCGTCAGCAGCAGCCCGGCCACGGGCTCGTCGATCAGATAGTTCGACGGGACCGGAAATCCCTTCGGGAACGCGCGCAGGCCGAGGTTGAACGGCGCGGTCAGGAACGGGAACCGGCACGACATCACCATCGGCCGCACCAGGTACGTGTAGAGGTTCGGCAGCAGATTGACCAGGGAGCTCTTGAACTCCAGGTAGGTCATCATGTAGCCCGTGCCGAACTCGAGGTACGAGTCGAAGCGGACGCGGTTGTAGATCAGCAGCGCCACCACGAAGACGCCCGCCGGCGCGCCCAGCCAGAGCATCGCGCGCAGCCGCTGCAGCCACAGCGATCCGGCCCGCTCGGGCCGCGCGATCAGGAACGCCGTCAGCAGGATGATGAGCGGCACCGGCAACACGATGCTGGCGCGCGTGGCGATGCCGAGGCCCCAGCAGCACCCGGCCGCCACCAGCAGCCGCCGCGGCGGGCGGCGGTCCGCGGGCGCCAGCAGGGCGTCGGCGGCGAACACCATGCCCGCCAGCAAGAACGCCTGCCCGCCGATGATCGCCGCCTGGTACGTCCCGGGCGTCGCGATGATGAACGGCGTCGGGTTCGCGTACGCGAACACCAGCACGCCGAGGACGAGGAGGCCGCGCGGCAGCTCGGGGAAGCCGTGCCGGGCCATGCGCACGAGCAGCAGGGTCCCGGCGATCAGGTGGATGACGTAGAACGCGAAGACGAAGTACTGATCGCCGACGAGGAAGTTCCACGACAGCGCCGACTTCAGCCCCGCCAGGATCACCGCCGGCAGCGGCCCCCAGTAAAAGTAGAAGTGGCCCTTGTACAGGCTGGCGTCCCAGTACCAGTAGTTCATCATCGCGCGGTCGAACGGATGCGGCGCGGCCAGCAGCTCCGGCTTGGGCTGGAGGAGGAGGTAGAGGTGGCCGGCCCGAAACCCTTCGGCCATCTCGTCGTAGGTCGTGTTCCAGAGCGGCCAGTGCGTGAAGTGCCCGGCCGTGACGATGAAGACGTACGAGACGACGATCGCGCAGAGCAGCAGCGTCAGCGGCAGCCAGCGCGGCGGCCGGCGCACCAGCCGCGCCACGCGGGACGGCAGCCGCAGGCGCGAGACCAGCTCGAGGACACGCGAGGACGCCACCGGGCGGCGCGTCCCTACTCGGGCAGCTCGCCGGCCGGAATCTTCGCGAGCGGCGGGTTCTGCTGGTCGCGCGCCGACACGATCGGATCGCGCGCGCCCCAGTCGATGCCCAGCGCCGGGTCGTCCCAGCGGATGCCGCGCTCGTCGCTGTTGTCGTAGTACTGATCGACGAGGTAGGTCATCATCGACGGCGCCAGCGCGTAGAAGCCGTGGGCGACGCCGCGCGGGATGTAGAGGCCGAACGGGTGCTTCTCGCCCAGCTCTTGAATCTGAGACGCGCCGCGCGTGGGCGACGAGGGCCGCATGTCGTAGAGGGCCGCGCGCACGTGCCCCTGCGGCACCAGCCAGAAGTCGGCCTGCTTGAGGTGGTAGTGCATGCCGCGCAGCACGCCGGCCTTCGAGAACGAAACGTTTCCCTGGACCATCTCGGCCACGCCCGGCACCCACGACTTGCGGAAGCTCTCGAAGAAATAACCGCGGTCGTCGGCGAACTGCT
>DATBHU010000554.1:0-5296 GCA_036557265.1 Polyangia bacterium | reverse complement strand
GCCGTTCGGCACCACTCCGCCCACGCCGACGATCGCCGAGACCACCGCCGCCGCCACCTTCGGCGTCCGGCCGCTCTCGGGCGTCAAGACCCAGGCCGTCTTCGGCGCGAACTACTCGCGCAAGTACAACGACAACGACATGTGGACGATCGGCGCCGAGTACTTCTACAACCAGCCGGGTTACTCGGACACCTCGCTCTACCCCGGACTGCTGTCGAACAACACCGGCGTGCCGCAGCTGAACTTCTTCTACACCGGCCGGCACTACGCGGCGCTGTTCGCGTCGTTCCCCGCGCCGTACTCCTGGAACTACACCACCTTCACGCTGTCGACGATCGGGAACCTGACCGACCGCTCGTTCGTCTCCCGCCTCGACTACTCCGTCACGGTGCTCACGCACCTCTCGTTCGAGGCGTTCGCGGCGGCCCACTTCGGCACCAAGCAGGGCGAGTTCCGGCTGGGCGCCGATTTTGGCGCGCAGACCGCGGGCGATCCGAACATGCCGATGAACTGCCTTCCCACCATCGCCCCCGCGTCGTTCGACCCGCTGCTGTTCGACTTCGGCGTCGCGCTGCGCCTCAAGATCTGACCGGCCGCGGCCGGCCGATCGGACAGACGTTCGCGCCGGCGCTACTCGCTCGGCTTCTCTTTCTCTGGTCCGCGCCCGGGGCCGCCGCGCATGGGCGATCCGCCCCAGCTCGGCCGCTTCTTGCGGGGCGGGGTGGCGGGCCCGGCCGCCGCTCGCGCTGCCCGCTCCGCCGCCTCCCGTGCCGCCTGCGCTGCCACGATCGCCGCTCGCTTGTCCTCAGCTTTGCCCACCGGTCGTCTCCTCTCGTGTATCGGATCCACGGCCCCCGGGGCCGCGTTGCCTCGAAAACGGGTGATCGCTGACCACGCGGACCGGCGTGCGCGTCAGGCGCTCGATGGCGCGCAGCGCGGTGCGCTCCTCGCGGTCGCAGAACGACAGCGCGACACCGGAGGCGCCGGCGCGCGCGGTCCGTCCGATGCGGTGGACGTAGCTCTCCGGCTCGATGGGAATGTCGAAGTTGATCACGTGGCTGACCCCGTCCACGTCGATGCCGCGCGCCGCGATGTCGGTCGCCACCAGCACGCGGATGGAGCCTCGCTTGAACGCGTCGAGCGCCCGCTGGCGCGCGCCCTGCGACTTGTTGCCGTGGATCGCGTCGGCGCGCACGCCCTTGCGGTCCAGCTCCTGCGCCACCTTGTTGGCGCCGTGCTTCGTGCGCGTGAAGACCAGCACGCGCGTCATCTTGGGATCGCGCAGCACCTCGCGCAGCAGCGCGCGCTTGTCACCGCGCTCGACGTGCAGCACCCACTGCGACACCCGGTCGGCCGTGCTCGACACCGGCGCCACCGCCACGCTGACCGGATCGACCAGGATGCGGTGAGCGAGCTCGGCGATCTCGCGCGGCATGGTCGCCGAGAACATCAGGTTCTGCCGCCGGCGCGGCAGCGCCTCGATGATGCGGCGGATCGGCTCGATGAAGCCCATGTCCAGCATGCGATCCGCCTCGTCGAGCACCAGGACCTCGCAGACGTCGAAGCGAGCGTGACCCTGCCCCATCAGATCGAGCAGCCGCCCCGGCGTCGCCACGATGATGTCGACGTTGCGGCGCAGCGCCTCGACCTGCGGGCCCTGTCCGACGCCGCCGAACACGACCGCGCACTTGCTGGCGACGTTGGCGCCGTAGTTGGCGAAGCCCTCGGCGATCTGCGTCGCCAGCTCGCGCGTCGGCGTCAGCACCAGCGCGCGCGGACCGCGGCCGGACTTCCGGGGGTGGCGCGCCAGGCGGTCGAGGATCGGCAGCGCGAACGCCGCCGTCTTTCCGGTCCCGGTCTGGGCGCAGCCGAGCACGTCGCGCCCGGCCAGGAGGTGGGGGATCGCCTGCGCCTGGATGGGCGTGGGGCGCGTGTAGCCTGCGTCGGCGACCGCGCGCTGGAGGGGATCGATCAGCCCGAGCGCCGCGAACGACGGAACGGGCGGAGTGGCTGCGGGGGAACTGGAACTGGATGTTGCGAGTGAAGTCATGAAACCTGGTCTGCTTTCGGCCCGCCGCCTGTCGGTTCTCTTGCGCCGCCGTCGCCAGGACGGAGCGCCGTGAAGGCCGCGGGTCTATGGGATGGTTGTGTGGCTGTCCGTGCGAAAACCGTTCAGACAGCGACGCCGCCAACCGGTCCCTGGCGCGCTCCGCTCTCGCGGAGGCGAAACGAACGAACTCTAGCGATGCAGTAGGATGCCCGACCTTGCCGAAAAAGTCAAGGGCGGCGATAGGTTATCGCACCGCGCGCGCTCTCAGGTCGTTTTCTTCGGGCGCGGGATCTTGTAGGCGTCCAGCTTGGACACGAAGGTCCGGCGCGGGATACCGAGCTTCTTCGCCGCCCGGCTCTGGTTGCCGGCGCAGGCCGCCAGCGCCTCCATGATCTTGTCCTTCTCGGTCTGCGCGGCGCCGCCCACGGCCGACGTGGTCAGCTTCTGGCTCTCGGTGAGGGGCCGCTCCAGCGGCATGTGCTGCGGTTCGAGCAGCGGGCCCTCGCACAGCAGCACCGCCCGCTCGATGACGTTCTTCAGCTCGCGGATGTTGCCGGGCCAGCCGTGCTCTTCGAGGTGCGCGATGCTCGCGGGCGGCAGCATCGGGGCCTGCCGCCCCAGATCGCGGCAGATCTGGCGAAGGAACGTCTCCGCCAGCGGCCGGATCTCCTCCAGGCGCGATCGCAGCGGCGGGATCGTCAGCGTGATGCCGTTCAACCGGTAGTAGAGGTCGGCCCGAAACGCGCCGCGCGCGACCTCCTTCTCGAGATCGCGGTTGGTCGCGGCGATGAAGCGCACGTCGATGCGGCGCGGCCGCACGCTGCCGAGGCGCGCCACCTCGCGCGTCTCCAGCACGCGCAGCAGCTTGGCCTGCGTCGACAGCGGCAGCTCGCCGACCTCATCCAGGAACAGCGTTCCGCGCGCCGCCGTCTCCAGCAGCCCCGGTTTGGCTTGCACCGCCCCGGTGAAGGCGCCGCGCTCGTGTCCGAACAGCTCGCTCTCCAGCAGCGTCTCCGACAGCGCCGCGCAGTTGAGGCAGACGTACGGACCGCCCCGGCGCGGCGAGGCGCGGTGGACCGTCTCGGCCAGCAGCTCCTTCCCGACCCCGGTCTCGCCCGCGATCAGGACGTTGATGGTGCCGGCGGCGGCGCGTTCCGCCAGCTCGTGCACGCGGCGCATCGCCTCGCCCGGGCGCGGCGCCGACGGCGCGGCCAGCGTGATCGGCAGGCCCTCGTCGCGCAGCGTCTCGGGCCGCAGCAGATCGGCCTGCGCCGCGCGCCGCTGGACGATCAGGACCGACGACCCGATCTGGATGGTCTCGCCGATGGTGATGCGGACGCGCTCGCGCGGCTTGATGACGCGGTCCTTGACCCGCGTGCCGTTCACGCTGCCGACGTCCTCCAGGTACATCGCGTCGCCCACGTGGAGGCAGGCGTGCGCGCGCGACGCCAGCGGGTCGTCGACGCGGACGGCGTTGCTCTCGCCGCGGCCGATGGTCAGCGCCCCGGACGCGGGCAGGTCGTATGTCGCGTAGGCGTCCCGCCCCACCACCAGCAGGAAGGCGCCGGCGGTGTCGCCGGGCTCGGTGGGCTGGGCTTTGGCCGTCTCGCGCACAGCGGCCGCAGTATGCGGACGGAAGCCAGTCCGCGGCAAGACGATTGCACAACTTGTGCAAGTTGGCACAACTCGCGCACAAGTCGTCGGGGGAAAACTCAATGAATTCCGGCGGCTTATGCTGGCACAGCCGTTGCCTAAAGAAGCGGCCAACATGGCAACTACGGAAGAAAGGGTTTCTGACTACGAAGGCGTCCTGTTCGCCCGGGCGATGCGGCTGGCCCGCAGCCACTCGGACGCATGGGACCTGGTCCAGGACACCTACGAGCGCGCATTGCGCGGGCAGGCGTCGTTCCAGCCGGGCACCAACCTGCGGCTCTGGCTGATGACCATCATGTACAACCTGTTCCTCGACCGCTGCCGCCGGCAGACGCGCGAGCCGCGGGTCGTCACGATCGACGAGGGCGACATTCCCAACCCGGAGACGTACGCCCCCGAGCCGTGGGAAAGCATCACCAGCGAGCAGGTGCACGCGGCGGTTGCCGACCTGGAAGGGCCGTTCCGCGAGGTCTACGAGCTGCGCCTGATCAGCAACTGCAGCTACGACGAGATCGCCGACAAGCTGACGATTCCGCGCTCGACGGTCGGCACGCGCCTGCTGCGCGCCCGCCAGAAGCTGAAGAGCCGCCTGCTGGACCTGGCGGCGGCCTAGTCAGCCGCCCGCCGTCAGAGCAGGTCGCCGTCGGCGTTGCGCATGACGGGCGCCGGCAGGCCGAGGTCGCGGAGGCCCGGCTCGATGGCCGCCCGGTCGCCCACGATGGCGATGCAGGCGGCGTCGGGATCCACGTAGCGCTCACCCAGCGCGCGCAGGTCGTCGGCGGTCGTGCGGCCAAGGGCGGTGACGAAGCGCATCGGCTCGTCGAGCGGTAGGCCGTAGAGGCCGAGCTCGCCGAACGTCGTCGCCATCCCGCCCGCCGACGACAGCCCCTCGGCCACCCGCATCAGCAAGGTGGCGTGCGCCTTCGCGTGCTCGTCGGCGGTGATCGGCTGCTGGCGCAGGCCCGAGAGCTCGGCGAGCATCTCGCGCACGGCCGGCGCCGTCGATTCGACGAACACGGCGGCGCGGGCGGCGAAGGTGCCGGCCTGGCGCAGAAACGAGAAGCTCGACGCCGCCCCGTAGGTGTAGCCGTGCTTCTCGCGCAGGTTGAAGTTGAGCCGGCTCGTGAAGCTGCCGCCCAGGATGGCGTTCAGCATCGACAGCCCCGGCCGATCGGGCGAGAAGCGGTCCGTGCCGGGCGCGACCAGGCGCACGACGCTCTGGGGCGCGCCCGGGCGATCGCAGAGCAGCAGGCGCGGGCGGGTTGGCCACGCCGGCACCACCGCCGTCGGCGGCGGCGGCCCCGGCTGCCACGCCGCCAGCAGGGCCTCCAGCTCGGCCTGCAGCGTCGCCTCGTCGAAGTCGCCCGCGATCACCAGCGACGCGTTGTTCGGCCGGTAGTGGACCGCGTGGAAGGCGCGCACGTCGTCCAGGGCGATGGCGTCGATGGTCCGCTCCAGCCCGTCCACCGGCTGTCCGTACGGATGCGCCGCCCCGAACAGCGTCAGATCCGACACGACGTTGACCACCGATTCGGGCTGGTCGCGGCGCTGCACCACGGAGGTGCGCCGGTCGTTGTGAACGCGGTTCCAGTC
>DATBHU010000553.1:0-16855 GCA_036557265.1 Polyangia bacterium | reverse complement strand
GCGTAGAGGCCGACCTCCGCCGGCTCCTTCAGGCCGTACACGCACGCGCCGAACGCCGCGTAGTACTGCGCGTTCTGGGGGACGAAGATCGTCTCCTCGACCGGCTGGTCCTTCGGCCATTCGTAGCCGCGCTCCGCCCAGACTTGCGGGATGCGAAGGCGCCAGCACTGCTGGAGGAACTTCAAGTACGTGTTCGGCCCGCCGAGGAGCAGCACCTTGTGCTTGAGCGTGTTGCCGCGCGTCAGCACCGACAGGTTCTGCAGGACGATCGCGTCGGCCAGCGAGCACAGGATCTCCTTCGAGGGGATCCCGCTCTTGACCAGGTTCACGATGTCGGTCTCGGCGAAGACGCCGCACTTGGCCGCCACGTGGTGCAGCTTCGAATCGTCGAAGCCGATCTTGACGACCTGCTCGTTGGGCAGGCCGACCTTGATCACGCACTTGTCGATCGTCGCGCCGGTGCCGGAGGCGCACTTGTCGTTCATCGAGGTGATGGCGGTCTTCTGCCCGGTCTCCTCGTTCTTCTTGAAGATGATGATCTTCGCGTCCTGGCCGCCCAGCTCGCACACCGAGCCGACGTCGGGGTGAAGCGTCTCGACCGCCAGGGTCACCGCGTTCACCTCCTGGACGAACTTCGACCCGATGTGGGGGCCGATCGGCGATCCGCCCGAGCCGGTGATGAAGGTGCGGATCTTCTCCTTGGGGAGGTTGGGGAACGCGGCGCCGATCCGCTCCAGGAAGGCGAGAACGAACTCCGCCTGCTTGGTCTGGTGGCGAAGGTAGTCGCTCCAGAGGATCTCCTTGCTGATCGGATCGACGACCACCGCCTTCACGGTCGTGGAGCCGACGTCGATCCCGATCGCGACTGCTTCGGTGCGCGGATTCGGTGGATTCACACTCGGAGCCTCGGCCGTCACTCGTGGTGCTCCCTTTGGAAAGAAGATCGAAAGTAGACTGACAGTTCAGTCTTGAAGCCCGGGTGACTGTAAGGACAGCGCCGTAAAAGCGCAAGTGACATGCTCCCCAGCATCCGGGAGCCGGGACGATTACCGTTTTAAAACAATCACTTACGCGGACGGTCCCGTCGGCGCGATGCGCAGGATCGTCCCGAAGACATCGCCGCTGGCGGGATCGATCTCGGGATCGACGAAGATCCGGGTGACGTCCAGGCTCCGCATCGCGGCAATCCCCTCGGCCGACACCAGCTCCTTCGACGCGATCGCGATCGGCGCCAGGTCGAGGTCGGTTCCAACGGCCGCCGCGAACGCGGTGGCCGCCGCGCTCGACGTGAAGAAGAACCCGTGCGGCGGCCGGCACCACATGTCGCGCCCGCTCTGGGTCAGGTACCAGATCCGCTCGGTCAGGACGGCGACGAAGTCGGGCAGCTCGGCCTCGGACACGCCGGCATGCTTGCACACTTCGAGAACAGCCGCAGCCCCGTGATAGGAAGGTGCCCATGGGCGCGGCCGGCGGGCATCCACATTTCGTCTCCCCGGTCTTCTGGCACGCCCGCCTCTCCGAGGGGCTGGCCACGGCCCGCGAATCCGGACGCGCGGTGCTGCTGGTCGTCGGCCGCCAGTCCTGCGGCGGCTCGCGCGCGCTGGTGGAGCGGACGATCGCCAAGGAAGAGATCCACGAATACCTCGACGCGCACTACGTGTGCGTGGCCGGCGACGCCGACGCGCCCGAACCCGACGTGGCGGCGCTGGTGGCGCGGATGGCGCAGCACGATCGAACGCCCCTGTGCCTCTACCTGTCCGCCGACGGCGCGCTGATGCACTCGACCTCCGGCGGACGCCCGCCCGCGGTGTTTTTGTCCGATCTGCTCGAGGCGCCCCACCGCGCGCGCTAGCGGCCGCTGGCGGGAGAAGCCGGCAACGCGCTCAGATCCCCTCTCCCCGCTCCGCGGGGCGAGGGCAAACAGCTGCAACGGTTCGAAGCTTGCGGCAAGGACAACTAGACGAGGCCCGCCGCGCGCGCGAGCGCCGCGAGCGCTGCGGAGAACAAGGGCCCGGCGACGGCCACGGCTTCCTCGCCCGGTCGTTCGAGCACGAAGTAGTCGTTGGGGATGACGTCGCCGTAGCCGCGCACCTGCAGCACGCGAACGCTCGCCGCGCCGCCGTCCGGCAGCGCGAGCTGGGCGCGCTGGTCGTCCGCCTCCGCCGCCGGCATCGCGACGGCCAGCGGTTTGCCGTAGCGACTGAAGATCCCGGCGACCGCCCTGGGCGGAACCGCGGCGATCAGGGCGAACGTCTCGTCGAGGTCCGCAATGTTCGAACGCTGGCTCAGGCCAGGACGCCCTTCAGGATGTTCGCGATCACCTCGCGCCCCAGCGCCTCGAGATCGAGCTTCATCGGGTCTTGCTCGACGAACGCCCACTGCACGACCTCCTTCACGCGGCCCAAAGTGCAGCGCGCGACGACGTTGGCGTCGCACGGCCGCAGCACGCCCAGCTTGTGGCCGGTGTTGAGGGCGCTGACCAGCATCGCCTCGATGCGCCCGTAGAAGTCGGACAGCTTGCGATCGAAGTCGGTGTCGATCCCCACCGCCTCGCGCAGCAGGATTCGCGCCATCTCGCGGTTGTCGAGCAGGGTCTTCAGCACGCGATCGACGGTCGCGTTCATCTGCTCGACGGGATCGGGCGCCTCCGGCCCGACCTCGATGCGCTTCACCTGCGCCTGCAGGGTGGTGACCAGTCCGTCGAGCAGCTCGTCGAAGATGGCCCGCTTGGACTCGAAGTAGAGGTAGAAGGTGCCGCGCGCGATCGCCGCGTTCTCGATCAGATCGTCGATGCTGGTGTCGTGGTAGCCCTTCTGCGAGAAGATCTTGCGCGCGACCGCCAGCACGGAGGCGCGCCGCGACTCGCGCAAGAGCCGCGCTCGTGAGACACGACCGTCGACTTTCACCATGGTTTCAGGCGTCCCCGACAAACGTTTCGACGTTAGCACGCGCCGCTATCCGCCGGGCGCGCCGCGCAAGCGCTCCGGCCACAGCGCCGCGTCCTCGAGGTGCCGGCCGCCCGGGAGGACGGTGCTGTACCGCGCCAGCGTGCGCGCCGCCGCCTCCATCGATGTCCGCGCCTCGGCCTTGGCCGCCCCCAGCAGCGCGCTGAAGTAGGCGTCGTCCACCACGTCGGTCTCGAGCACCCCGGCCGTCTGGTCGAGCGCCAGCGCCGCCTCGAGATCGCGCACCGCCTCGGGGTAACGCTCCAGCCAGGCGTAGGCGGCCGCCCGGTCGACGAGCGCGGCGGGATCCTCGTCGTCACGTGCGACGGCGCGGCTCGCCTCCTCGACCGCCTCGGCGTACTTGCCCTCCTGGATCAGCTTCGCCGCGAAGGACATCCCGTATCGTCCGGCCATGACCGGCGAAGGTACCACGCGCGCCGCGCGCGGCATTTGCCGCGCCACTGGCCCACGCCGGGGAGGCGGCGTACTCTGCCGGCCGAAATGCGCTGGAACATCGGGCCGTTCGGCACCAAGGATCTCTTCACGCTGATCAACCTCCTGGGCGGGGTGTTCGCGATCCACTTCGTCGTGGCGGGCGAGCCGACGCTGGCCGGGTACGCGCTGCTCGCCGGCTTCATGCTCGGCGACACCCTCGACGGACCGGTCGCGCGGCTGACCCGCACGTCGAACAAGTTCGGCAGCGAGTTCGACACCGCCACCGACCACTTCGTCCAGGGGATCGCGCCGGGGGTGATCGTCTACGCCGTCTACGCGCACGCCGGACAGACCCTCACCGGCGTCGTGCTGATGGCGCTGATGATCACCTGCGCGACCATTCGCCAGGCGCTGTTCTCCGTGGCGAAGATGGGCGACCCGCTGATGTACACGGGCCTGCCCCGCACGGTGAGCGGCTACGGCGCCATGGCGTACGTGCTCTCCTCGTTCTTCTTCGGGATGAACCCGCTGCGTTACACGCTGGGCGGCTTCATCATCCCCGCGCTGGCGCTGCTGAACCTGCTGCCGATCCCATACATGACCCACCGGGGCGCGCGGCGGATGCAGACGCACGTCAAGATCCTGGTGATCGGCTTCCTCGTCACGCCGACGGCGGCGTTCCTGTTCGCGCGCCAGTACACGTTCGACGTGCTCTTCATCTGGACATTCGGCTACGCGGCCACAGCCTGGATCCCGATCTACCCGCACGAGAAGAAGGCCTTTTTCGCGCGCTATCGCCAATGGACGACGGAGGTCAGCGCAAAGTAGACCCACCGCGGCGAGCTCAGCCTCGGTTGCGAGGGGTCCCCGCGCACGTTAGAGTGCGCGACCCGATGTCGCTCGGCCGTTTGCCCGTCGAAAGCGCGCGCCCGGAGTCACGCGCCCGCTTCCAGCTCATGGCCGGCGGCGAGGCGGCGTTCGCGCGCATCCTGGAGCGCATCGACGGCGCGGAACGGAGCATCGTGGTGCGCTGCTTCGAGTGGCGTGACGACGACACCGGCGAGATGGTCGGCCGCGCCTTGCTGCGGGCGGCGGACCGCGGCGTCGAGGTGAAGATCCTCAAGGACCGGGTCGGGATGGCCTACGAGCATCTCGAAGGGACGAAGCAGAGCTTCTTCCACAAGCGGATCGGCCT
This sequence comes from Polyangia bacterium, assembly GCA_036557265.1. GTDB lineage: Bacteria > Myxococcota_A > Polyangia > Fen-1088 > Fen-1088 > JADGRB01. The sequence continues at coordinate 12,280 of DATBHU010000553.1, read as the reverse complement.
GATCCCGCGCCTGCAGACCTGGTCGCTGATGACCGTGTACGGGCGCTGGGGCTCGCTGCGCCAGAGGCCGAGCCCGCTGGCGGACGCGCTGCTGAACCACCAGCTGGTGACCGTCAGCCACCACCAGAAGCGCTTCGACCACGCCAAGCTTTACGTCTTCGACGACGACACCGTGATCCTGGGCGGCATGGGGATCGGCGACGACTTCCGCCGGCACAACGTCGACTTCATGGTCGAGATCTCGGGCGGCGGCGCGGCCAGCCGGCTCGCCGATCGCTACGAGGGGCGCGCGCCGTTCGATCCGGAGCGGACCTTCGACTACCTGCTGCATTCGTTCAAGGGCAGCGCGCAGCCGAAGAAGGGCCAGCGGGTCGCGCTGGCGCGGCAGCGGCTGGCGCTGATCGCCAGCGCGCAGAAGAGCCTGACCATCGAGATGGCGTACTTCGGCGACCGGGCCTGCACGGCGGCGCTGGTCGACGCCGTCAAGCGCGGCGTGCAGGTGACGGTGTTGACTGCGGCGCGCGCCAACATCAGCGGCGATCTGAACCTGTGGATCTGCGCGCAGCTGCTGCGCCGGACGGGCAGCCCCGACAACCTGCGCATCGTGCTGCACCCGCGCATGGTGCACGGCAAGGCGATCGTCGGCGACGGCACCTGGGTCGACATCGGCTCGACGAACTTCACGTCGCCGTCGCACGGCGGCTACGAGGAGGTCGACCTGTTCTGCCGCGACGCCGCCTTCGCGCGCCGGGTCGAGGAAGCGATCGAGCGCGACGCCCGCGACGGCAAGCCGGCGCGCCTGCCGATCCGCTACCGGCGGCCGTACGCGGTGGTCGAGCGCATGCTCGGCTCGTTCCACGGCCGCAAGAAGAAGTCGAAGGTCAAAGGACGGAAGTAGCGCCGCGATGCACGGGCGGGCGGCGACGGGCGTGCCACGGGGACGGGCCGCGGTGGCCGCCGCCGCCGCGACGCTGCTGTGGTCGTCGGCCGCGTCGGCGTGGTGGGTGGCCGACCCGATCCACAAGAACTGCCACGAGCGGATCAGCGCCGCCGCGCTGGCCCAGGTCGACTACGTGCAACCGCCGCCGCCGCTGCCGGCCGCCGATGCCAGCCTGCGCGACGGCCTGCAGTTCGACGCCGGCCCCTACCCGGCCGACATCTACGCGCTGTCGTTCATCATCGGCACGCGCTGGCCCGACTCGCAGGGCCAGCCGGACTTCGACTTCTACAAGCTGTCCAACGTCCACAACGCCGCCGGCGACCAGGGGTCGCATTGCCTGCGCGAGGAGAGCGACGTCGGCGCGGACGCGGGCGACACGCACGCGCTGGAGGCCTGCCGCGCCAAGATCACGGCGGTCTACTGGCAGGCGCTGGCGACGCTCGACGACGCCACCGGCGCGGTCGACCCCGACGACCGCACGCTGCAGCCCGAGTACCTGCCCTACCTCGGCACGACGCAGATCCCGGTGTCGGGCTTCTACTTCTACGCGGGGCGCGCCGTGCACGCCGTCCAGGACAGCTTCACGCACACCTACCGGCGGCTGGACGGCGGCGACCCGGGTCACGACATCACGTCGGTGTTCAACTGGATCTCGCAGGTGCGCGGCGATCTCGACGAGGCGGAGAACGGGCACGGGCACGAGACCGTGCTCGACAACTGCGAGAGCGACGATCCGTACAACGCCCAGCGCCTGGCCTGGGCCACCGACGCGTCGGCGGAGCTGCTCGCCGCCCTGACCACGCCGGGCAGCGCGCTGGAGCGGCAGATGCGCCTGGACGGGTTCTTCGGCGACTGGATGACCTACGAATCGGGCTGCTCGATCGCGAACGAATACTGCGACAACCCGGAGCAGGTCTGGCTGCGCAGCAGCGGCGAATCGATGAACTACGGCGGCGGCTGCGCGCTGGGCGGGCCGGCGCGCCCGGGCGACGGCGTCCTGCTGGCGGCGGGCGTCGCGCTGGCGGCGCTCGTGCTGCGGCGGCGCCGCCGGCGGGCCGCGGGGCTGATCGCGCTGGTGCTCGCGCTCGGCGCGGCGACCGCCGCGCGCGCCGACGACGACCACCGCGGCTGGCGCGGCGAGGCGCGCGCCTCACTGTCGGTGCAGAACCCGGCCTACGCGTTCGGCGGCGCCGGCGCCTTCGCCTGGCGGCGCGTCGAGGTGGGCGGCTTCCTCGAGCTCAACCCCTGGTACGACGTGAACCGCGAATCGATGAGCCTGGGCGCCACCAACTTCGGCGTCTTCACGCACTACCTGCACGCGCTCCGTCCCGACCTGCGCCTGCGCGTCGGCATCGGGCTGGGCCTGTCGGTCCTCAACATGGACCTGCCCGGCACGAGCGCCGGCAACGTCGGCATCTACGCGAACGTCCGGCTGCTCGGCCTGGTCTGGTACTTCGCCGACCGCACCGCGCTGACCGTCGACGCGTTCGATCTGGCGCTGCCGACGCCCCAGCTGCGCGGCTGGCCGGTGCTGTACGCGCAGCACCGGGTCAGCGTCGGCCTGTCGTTCTGACGGCGCGGCCGTTATTCGTCCTTGGTGACGATGATCGTCCCCTGGTGGAGGCTGGTCAGATCGCCCGTCGGGCTGATCAGCGACGCCCCCAGCACGGTGCCGGAGATCTCCGCCGGCGAGCTGGCGCCGGTGCCGACGAAGTTCACCTTCACGTTCCCGAACTCGAACTTCGTGTTGCCAGACGTCCGCGTCACGTCCGTGGCCTGCCAGTCGATGCTGATGACGCCGTCCGGGGGGATCTCGCCCGCCTGCGACGTGAAGGCGATGTCGCTGACCGCGACGTCGAGCGAGGCGGAGTGCGCGTCCGCGTGGAAGGCGCCCTTGGGCAGCGTGCCGCCGCCGAACACGAACTCGCCGCTGGCGCTGGAGATGACGAAGAAGATGGTGTCGACCGGGCCGCCCTTGTTGCCCTTCTCGCGCGTCACGAAGACCCCGATGGAGCTGCCCGTCGCCGGATCCGAGGAGACCGCATTGGCGAACGTGTTGTTCGCCTTGATGTGCATCACCTCCGTCGACGCCCGAGCTATCGCCAGGGGGGCGATGACGGCGCCGACAGCCAAAACCAAGCCAGTAACCTTGCGCATCGGGGAACTCCTTTTCAAAATGGGAATCCAGCTTACATGAGCTAGCCCCACATAAGCCGCATAAGTGGCCTTCCACTCACGATTGGTGCACAACGCATCAATCTCAGCCGTGGGCGGAAATCTCGGCCGTGGCCGGCCGCCAGCCTTCGTGCGGCGCGGTCAGTAGCCGAGGGTGAACTTGCCGCTCATGTGCAGCATCGCCAGCAGGTACAGGCAGCCGTCGTAGTAGCGGTAGGTGCCGGTCGGGATCGCGGCGTCCCAGGCGGCCTGCAGGAACGGCTTCGCGTCCGTGGTCGACAGCGAGAACGACAGCATCGCGTTCACGGCGGTCAGGCCGGCGCCGTGCCCGGTCGACGTCGCCGTGCCGCTCAGCGTGTAGCCGTTGCCGTAGTTGCCTTGCGACCGCCAGAACGTCGCCATCCGCGGCGCGTAGGTCTGCGCCTGCCACGGGTCGGCGCTGTTCAGGTTGGCGTCCATCATGATGTTCATCGGCACGCGCCAGGCGTCGGAGCCGAAGTTGCCCATGGGCGAGCCGTCGTAGCCGGAGTGGTCGGGCGCCAGACCGGTCGTCGCGTTGGTGGCGTTCTGGAAGAACGTCCGCGCGTAGGTGGTGGCGTTCCTCCACATCGTCGCGTTGGCGGTGTCGAAGCAGGCCCACTCCGAATAGAAGAGGGGCAGCACGTACGACGCGTCCGTGAAGTTCGAGCTCAGGCCGAAGCGCACGATGACCGGGTTCGCGTTGAACGGCCCCTGCGTCGCCAGCGCGTTCATGGCGGCGCGCGCGTCGGCGCCGTAGTTGAAGGTGCCGCTGTCGCCCCACTTCTTGGACGCCAGCATCAGCGCCTCCGCGAAGTACTCGTCGCCGTCGGGCGCGTCGCCCGACGAGATGATGCCGCCCGACGTGTTCAGCTGCCAGGCGAACAGCCCGTTCGCCTGCCGCATCCGCGTGGACGCAAACTTCCACAGCTTGTCGAACTCGGTCTTCATGCCGAGCGTGACCGTGATGAACATGCCGTACGACACGCCCTCGCTGCGCACGTCGTTGTTGGCGATGTCCTGGATGAAAGCCTGGTCGGCGCCGAGCTCGTAGTAGATCGGCTGCTGGCCGGTGCCGTGGAACAGCTGCATGAACGCGGTGTTGACCTTGCCGTCGACGTCGGCCTGCGTCTTGCCCAGCATCTCGACGAACAGGTTGCGGTAGGCGGCGGGCGCCGTGCAGGCCGTGCGCGCCGGGCCGCTGCCGCCGGCGCCGGTCGTGCCGGCGGTGCCACCCGCGCCGCCGCGCGCGCCGGCCATGCCGCCGGTGCCGCCTCCCCCGCTGGCGCCCGCGCCGCCGCGTCCCGCTGCGCCGGTCGTCCCCCCGCGGCCTGCGCCGCCGCCGGTGCCGCTGGTGCCCGCGGCGCTTCCACCGGACGCGCCAGCTGCTCCACCCGCGCCGACGACGCTGCCCCCCGCGCCGGCGCCGCCGCCGCTTCCGGGCGAGCCCGCCGTCCCCGCGCCGCCGCCGGCACCGCCCGAGCCGCCGGCGCCCGCGGACTGTCCCGTCCCGGCGGCGCCGCTTCCCGAGCTGCCGCCCGTGCCCGGGCTCGAAGCGCCGCCCTGGCCGGCGGTGCCGCCGGAGCCCGGCGCGCTCGCCGAGCAGCCGGCGGCGCCGGCCGCCACCAGACAGGCGGTGACAGCGCAAGACAGGCTGCGAGCTAGGCGAGGGGAGATCACGCTACCGAATTCCCGGGCACCGCGATTCTAGGATCGCGCGCCGCCGCCGACGAGCCCGATCTGACGTCCCCGGCGGCCTAGAGGCGCAGCGCGGGGTCGGCCTCGGGCTGACGGTTCAGCGCCGGCGCCGGCACCGTCGCGGGACGGGGCCCGTCCGTGGGCGCGGGCGCGCGCCGGTGGCGCGCGAGGCTGCGCACCGTCTCGATCACCCCGAGCGCGGCGGCGAACATGGTCAGCACGGCGCCGATCGACGGCGCGACCAGCGCGCCGACGAGCAGGGCGATCTCGGCCCCCAGGCTGGCGCCCCACGAGAAGTCGGCCGCCCCGCGGTTGGCGGCGTAGTTGTCGAGCGCGCCGCGCGCCATGTCGACGGACAGCATGATGATGAGCGGCGTGGTGGGGAGCCGCGTGGTGCCGAGGGCGGCCATGGCGACGATCGGCATCACGAAGCCGGCCACCAGGCGCGCCGCGTGGAGGGTCCGGTAGCGATCGGGCCGCGCCAGCTCGCGGAATCCGACCGTGATGTAGTCGAGCGCGCTGTACCAGGTCATCGCGACGACGAAGCCCAGCACCGTCACGCGCGTCGCGAACGGCCCGCCGAAGAAGGCCGCCGCCAGGAAACCGATCAGGACGGTGGCGGCGAACTCGATCGGGCGGAAGCGGCGGCGCGGCGTGAAGCGCAGGATCAACATCGTCAACAGCGCCCCGGCCAGCGGCACGCCGAACAAGAGCTCGAGGTAGCCGCGGCTGCCGACGATCGGCGACAGCACGACGAAGCCGATGCCCAGCATCTGCACCCAGGTCTTCGCCTTGGCGGCGTTGGTGCTGGGCAGGCGGCGCCCGCGCAGCTCCAGGCTGGATCGCAGCACGGTCACGCCCAGCTCGCGCGCCAGGATCGCCGCCGCCACCCACCAGGGGATGATGCCGCGATCGGCGCAGACCCCGTAGCAGACGACGATGAACACCTTGTCCGCGACCGGGTCCAACAGCGACCCGAGCACCGTCACGCCGTACTTGCGCGCCAGGTAGCCGTCGACGGTGTCGGTCAGCCCGATCAGGGTCCCGAGGATGACGGCCGCGATCCGCGACCACTCGTCGCCGTAGGCCAGCGCGGCGACGAACGGCATGCCGATCAGGCGGGCGATGGTCACCTGGTTCGCCGTGATCCGCATCGGCGCCGAAAGTTAGCGGTCGAAACGGACGCGGTCAACCGACGGACGTGCGATCGAGCCACGCCGTTGACGCGCCGGAAACAGCGCCGGTCCGCTATCGGTCGTCAGGCGCGTCGGCGGCCGCGGCGGTCTCGCAGTTCCACTTCACGCTCGAGATTCGCCAGCCGTCGTTGCCGCACTCGGTGCCGTAGCCGAAGGCGGATTCGGTGCTGCCCGCCGCGATCTCGAGGTCGGCCGACTTCGCGTCGGGCTTCCCGTCCCGCCCGCAGCGCACCTCCCAGGAGACCGCGCACTTGACCGGCCCGTGGCAGCAGTTGCGCAGCTCCATGCGCAGCCCGCCGTCCTCGACCAGCCTTTGCTGCCGGTATTTCATGCACGCCATCACCGATTCCAGCTTCTGAACCGGTGCCCGGGCGGGTGTCTTGGCGGATCTGGAGCTTTGTGCAGCCGAGTGCCCGGACGCGAACGACGCCGCGAACAGCACCAGCAGCACCGCGAACAGCGGTCGCCGCATGGTCAACTTCCTCCTGCTGATCCCAAGGACAACGGCGCGAGGCGGGGGTTCCCGCGCGATTCGCCACCCGGCGTCGGCGCGCGCCGATCGGCGCCCGGTCAGGTCTCGGGCAGCGGGATGAACTCCTGCTCGTCGCCGGGGATGAGCGGGAACGGACCGCCGGGCTCGCCGCGCCGCTCGCGCCAGTCGCGCTTGGCCTGTTCCATGCGCGCCTCCGAGCTGGAGACGAAGTTCCACCAGATGTGGCGCGGCTCGGGGAACGGGTCGCCCGCCAGCAGCACGAAGCGGCTCGGCGCCTCGGCGCGCAGGCGCGCGCGACGCCCCGGACGCAGCAACAGCATGTGCCAGCGCGGGCAGCGCTCGCCGCCGCACGACACCTCGCCCTCGACGACATAGACGCCGCGCTCGGCGACGTCGTCGGGGAGATCGATCGAGGCGCCCGCGTCCAGGCGCACGTCGACGTAGGCCAGCCGCGAGAACGTCGCGACCGGCGAGCGGCGGCCGAACGCCTCGCCCACCAGCACGCGCACGTCGACGCCGCGGTCGCGCAGCGCCGGCAGCGTGTCGGCCGGGTGGTGATGGAAGGCGGGCGCCGTCTCCTCGTCGGCGCGCGGCAGCCCGACCCACAGCTGGATCCCGTGCACGGTCGACCCGGTCGCGCGCAGGGCCGTCGCGGTGCGCTCGGAGTGCACGATGCCGCGGCCGGCCGTCATCCAGTTGATGTCGCCGGGGCGGATCGGCTGGAGCGACCCGAGGCTGTCGCGGTGCACGATCTCGCCGGTGAACAGGTACGTCACCGTCGCCAGGTTGATGTGCGGGTGCGGGCGCACGTCCATCCCCTGCCCCGGGGCGAGGCCGGTCGGCCCGAAGTGATCGAAGAAGACGAACGGCCCGACGGTGCGGTGGCGCGAGGCGGGCAGCAGGCGCCGCACCACGAACCCGCCGATGTCACGGTCGCGCGGCGTCAGGATCGCCTCGACCTCGGGGTCGACCGGCTCGCTGACCGGGGTCTCGGTCGGATCCGCCGTCGGGCGCCAGCTCATCGCGGTGCCAACATCGCCATCCGCGTCGGCCCCGTCAATGCAGGCGATCTTCCGGCCCCAGGCGTCGGAATGCAGCTATCCGGACCACCGAGGTCCAGGTAATACTCTAGGTCCTTTAGCTTGGAGGTCTTCATGATGCTGGCTTGCCGCCCCCGGCTCGCTCGTCCTGATCTTCGCCTGGTCGCCGTTTCTCTCTTCCTGTCCTGGCCGCTCGCGATCGGTTGCGGGTCCGGTTCGGCTGGCGGCGACCCGAGCGGCACCGCGGGCAGCTCAGGGACGTCGGGCAGCGCCGGGACATCCGGCAGCAGCGGCGGATCCGCGGCGAGCCGCGGCGGCGCCGGCGGCACGACGGGCGGCGGCGGAAGCGCGGGCGGGCAGGCGGGGACGACCGGCCGTGGCGGTGCGGCGGGATCGAGCGGCGGCGCGGCGGGCAGCGGCGGCGCCGCGGGCAACGCGGGTGGCGGCGGCAGCGCAGGCAGCGCCGGCACGACGGGCGGCGCGGCGGGCGGCAAGGGCGGCGCCGCGGGCGGCGCTGGGACGGCGGGTGCCGGGGGTACGGGCGGGGGCAGTGCCGGGCGCGGCGGCGCGACCGCGGGCAGCGGCGGCACCGGCGGAGGCGGCGGCACCGGCACCGGCGGCACGACCGTGATGCCCGCGTGCAACGGAGGACCGCCCAGCCCGCCGGCGGGCGGCGCGAACTTCCCGTTCCCGCAGCACCGCGCCTCGAGCAACTGCATCTACCCGCCGACCTGCAGCGACGCCGACATGATGGCGGGCTGGGCGGCCTACAAGGCCGCGCTGATCGTCGCCGACGGCAGCGACGGATCCATGCGCGTCGCGCGCCCCGAAAATTCGAACGACACCGTCTCCGAGGGGATCTCGTACGGGATGCTGTTCTCCGTCTACATGAACGACAAGACCACGTTCGACGCGCTCTGGAAGTACGAACAGAAGCACCTCGACGCGCGCGGCCTGATGAACTGGCACATCAACTCGAGCGGTACGACGGCCAGCGGCGGCCTGAATTCGGCGACCGACGCCGACGAGGACATGGCCTTCGCGCTGGTGATGGCCGACAAGCAGTGGGGCGGCTACACCACCACCGCGAAGAACATGCTGACCACCGTGGCGATGTACGACTTCGCCACCGACGGCACGATCAACGGCGGCGACACCTACCCGAACGCCGTCAACCCGTCGTACATCGCGCCCGCGTTCTACCGCGTGTTCGCGGACTACACGGGCGACACGCGCTGGACGACGATCCTGACCAAGTCGTACGCGCTGCTGGCGGCGGCGCAGAACGCCACCACCGGCCTGGTCCCCGACTGGTCGGCGGGGAATCGCGCCAACACGACCTACACCTACGACGCCACGCGCACGCCGTTTCGTGTCGCGCTGGACGTCTGCTGGAGCGGCGACTCGAACTCCAAGGCGTTCTCGCAAAAGATCGGCACGTTCTTCACGGGCGTCGGCGCCGCCAACATCGTCGACGGCTACAACGTCGCCAACGGCACCAAGACCGGCCAGTATCACAACGCCACCTTCGTCGGCCCGGCGGGCACGGCGGGCATGGCGTCCGGCCAGACCCAGCTGGTCGCGGACGCCTACACGTACGTCGCCGATCAGGCCAAGGGCGCGAACACGAACTACTACGACCGCTCGTGGGCGCTGTTCACGGTCATGTTGATGACGGGCAACTTCGTCAATTTCCAATCGCCCTGACCCGTCCGGCTGGTAGAAGATCGGCCGGCGGCGGCAAGTCGGCATGATCGGCCAGACCTTCGGCAACTACAGGGTGACGGAGCTCATCGGTGAGGGCGGGATGGGCGTCGTCTACCTGGCCGAGCACCCGGCGATCGGGCGGCGCGCGGCGGTCAAGATCCTGCGCCCCGGGCTGACCGACAACATCGAAATCACCAAGCGCTTCTTCAACGAGGCGCGGGCCGCGAATGCCATCCGTCACCCCGGCATCGTCGAGGTGTTCGACTGCGGCACGCTGGCGACCGGCGTGTCGTACATCGTCATGGAGCTGCTCGAGGGCGAGAACCTGGCGGCGCGGCTGCGGCGGGCCGGCAAGCTGCCGATCGAGGAGGCGCGCCGGATCGCGGTCCACACCGCGAGCGCGCTGGCGGCGGCCCACGCGGCCGGCATCGTGCACCGCGATCTGAAGCCCGACAATCTGTTCCTGATCCCGGACGAGCGAGACCCCTCGGCCGAGCTGGTCAAGGTCCTCGACTTCGGCATCGCCAAGCTCGGCCAGGCCGGTTCGAACACCAGCTCGGTGCGGACGCGCACCGGATCGGTGATGGGCACGCCGGCCTACATGTCCCCGGAGCAGTGCCGCGGCACGCGCGAGATCGATCACCGCACGGACATCTACGCGCTGGGCGTGATCCTCTACGAGATGGTGTGCGGGCGGCCGCCGTTTGTGTCCGAGGGCTTCGGCGAGATGGTCCACCTGCACATCAGCGCGGCGCCGCCGGCGCCCCGGACGATCAACCCGCAGATCCCGGAAGACATCGAGCGCCTGATCCTCTGGTGCCTCGCGAAGGAACCGGCCGAGCGCGTGCAGACGATGTCGGACGTGCACGCGGCGCTGACCGGACGGCCGACGCTGCCGCTGGCGGCGGCCGCGCCGGCGCGCACGCCCGCGCCGGCGGCGCCGCCCGCGAACCCGACGACCTTCACGCAGGCGGCGCAGGCGGGCACGCACGGGACCGACCTCGTGCGGCGCGGGCGCGGGCGCAAGACGCCGGCGATCGTGATCGGCGCGGTGGCGCTGGGCGGCCTCGCGCTGTGGATGACGCGCGGCTCGTGGATGCCACGCTCCGCCGAGACGGTGGTGGTCGCGCCGGCGCCGCCGGCTGCCCCGGCCGCCGCCGCGCCCGAACCGCCGCCGCCGCCCAAGGTTCCCGCCGGCGTCACCGCGGCGATCGTGTCGGACCCGCCGGGCGCGCGCGTGGTGCGCGAGAAGGACGGCGCCGTCATCGGCATGACGCCGTTCCGTGAGACCTGGCCGCGCGGCGACGGCGTCAAGAAGCTGCGCCTCGAGCTGGACGGCTACCACCCCGAGTCGGTCGCCGTGCCGCTCGACCGCGGCGTCGATCTGTCGTTCGCGCTGCGCAAGGTGGCAGCGGCCGAACCTCAGCCGCCGCACAAGCACAGAGACGCCAAGCATGGCGCCGCCGCTCACACGCCCGCGAAGCCGTCCGCGCCGGCGCCGGCCGCGCCGGTCCCCGCGCCCGCGCCGAAACCCGCGCCCAGGTCCGAGCCGGTCCCGCTGTGACGGCGCTGGCGCGCGATCGCGTCGCGCGCCTTGCTTTCGCGGGGCGGGTGGCCGAGGATCAGCCGGCCCGTGCGCGTTCTGACCGTCGCAATCGTCCTGCTGGCGCTGGCCGCGTCGCCGGCGGCGCGCGCCGCCGGTGACGACGGCGCGGAGCTGAAGGCGCGCACGCACTTCGCCGCCGGCGAGTACAAGGAGGCGCTGGAGATCTACGCGCGCCTCTACGCGGAGACGCTGCACCCGACCTACCTGCGCAACATCGCCCGCTGCCACCAGAACCTGGGCAACGCCGACAAGGCGATCAGCAGCTTCCGCGAATATCTGCGCAAGGCGAAGGATCTGACGCCCGATCAGCGCGCCGAGATCGAGGGCTACATCGCCGAGATGGATCAGCTGAAACAGAAGCAGGCCGCCGGCGCCCGGCCGCCGCCCGCGGCACCGCCGCCCGCCGAGGCGACGTCACCGGCGCTGGTCGGACCGCCGACGGTCACCGCGTCGGACACGCGCGACGACCGCGGGCCATTCTACACGCGCGTCTGGTTCTGGGGCGTGGTCGCCGGCGTCGTCGCGGCGGGGGTCGTGACCGCGTTCCTGCTGACGCGCGATTCGGGACCGACGGCCGGCAACCTGGGCGCGCTGGATCTGCGATGAGGGGCGCGCGGCCGTCACTCCTGGCGCTGCTCGCGCTGGCCCTTTTCGGCGGCGCGTGCGGGAAGGACAAGACGACCGCCCTCGACATCAAGCTGACCGTCTCGGGTGCGATCGATCAGGTCCGGATTGACGACGTCACGCTCGATGGAGCGCCGGTGGCGCTCGCGGGCGAGAAGACGCTGATGTTCCCGTCGTCGCCGGGGATGCTGAAGAACGGCGACGTGCTGACCGTCTGGTTCGACGACAGCGCCGACACCAAGACGGTCGTCGTCACCGCCACCGGCCTTCGCTGCGGTCAGGCCGTGACCGCGCAGCGGGCGACCGCGCCCCAGGCGCTCGTCAAGGGGCAGACCGTCGCGACGACGCTCGCGCTCGACGCGACGATGACCGTCACGTGCGCGAGCGACGGCGGCGCCGGCACGGGCGGCGGCGCCGGCGGCGCCGGCGGCACCGGCGGGGGCGGCGGCACGGCGGGCGGGGGCGGTTCGGCTGGCGCGAGCGGCGCGGGCGGTTCGGCTGGCCAGGGCGGATCGGCCGGCGCCAGCGGTTCAGTCGGCGCCGGCGGTTCAGCCGGCGCGGGCGGTTCGGCCGGCGCGGGCGGTTCGGCAGCGCGCGGCGGCGCAGGCGGCACCGGAGGCAGTGCCGGCGGCGCGGCCGGGCGTGGCGGCACGACCGGCACCGCTGGCGCCGGCGGCGCGGCGGGACGCGGCGGGACCACCGGCAGCGCCGGCGCCGGCGGCGCTGCGGGGCGCGGCGGCACCACCGGCACGGGCGGCGCGGCGGGACGCGGCGGCGGCGCCG
>DATBHU010000552.1:0-5816 GCA_036557265.1 Polyangia bacterium | reverse complement strand
GCGGGGAGCTTCCAGTCGCAGCCCGGGAAGGCGGGATCGGTCAGCTCCTTGGTGGTCAGGTTGCCGACGCCGACCGAGCTGCGCTTCCAGAACGAATCGCGCAGCTTCAGCTCGTTGCCGGTGGCGAGGTCGACGGCGTGGACCGCGACCCAGGCGATGCGGCCCTCCGGGAAGCCGGTCGGGAAGTTGTGGCCGCTGCCGGTGTTGGCGACGGTGATCGCCAGCGGCGCGCGGCTCCCCGGCGCCGCCTTGGCCGGACCCCGCACGGTCATCGACAGCACGTTGCGCAGGCGCTCCCAGGCCATCCGCTCCTGCTGCGCGTAGGTGCCCTTGCGATCGAGGTTGGTCCAGAAGCCGCGCGAGTAGGGGCTCTTGTGATCGGCGGACGAGAAGCTGAACGACGACAGCTCGGGGTAGGGCGCGACGTTGCCGGTGGCGTCGGCGGCCTTGCCGATCAGGTGCGGCACCAGCGCGTTGCCGCCTACGAAGTGGTGGGTGAACACCGGGCGCGGCTTGCCGTCGGTGGCGATCGCCTCGCTCGGGATCGGCAGCGGCTTGCCGTCCTTGTACAGCGTCTGGGCCGTCCCGGGCTGCCCGTAGTCCTGCTGCATGTGGCACGACTGGCAGTCGCGCTTGAACTTCGGGTCGAAGTTGGCGTTGCCGGGGCGGTCCGCGTAGCGGCTGCTCAGCCACTCGGTGTACGTGCGCTCGATCGGGAAGCCGCCCACCCAGCGCCCGAGCGGGTTCTTGATCGGCAGCGCGTTGGTGACGTCGTGGCAGGCGGCGCACATCTCGGCGCGCACGTAGAGCGCGCTGTGCATCCCCTTGTGCTTCGAGGCGTCCATCTGCTGGAACGCGACCGGGTGGCCGAACACGCTGCTGGTGTTGGCGTCGTCGCCGGCCGGCAGGTTGCCGGCCAGCAGCGGGCCGATGCGCTCCGGGAAGGCGAGCGCGTGCGGCGACAGGCGGTAGGAGCCGGCGCCGACGGCGTAGCCGAGGTTCTTCTTGGTCGGATCGGCGACGTTGAGGATGTCGATCGATTGCGACAGCACCACCTGGTCGCGCGCCTGGCGCCCCACCGCCGGCACGTACGAATCAGGCGCCTTGGCGTAGTTATGGAACGGGGTGTCGCGCGTCGCCGCGTAGCTGTGGCAGACCGCGCAGAAGATGCCGGCCTTCCCCGACTCGGTGTTGCGGAACTGGGACTCCAGCGTGGCGAAGGCGACGCCGGTGCCGTTGTCGGAGGTCGGGTTGAACTTGGGGTCGGGGATGGCGGTCTCGATGCCGGTGGCCGCGTCGACCTTCACGTTGCGCAGCGGGTAGTTGTCGACGTAGTTGGTCGGCATGTGACAGCGCGAGCAGAACGTGTCGAGCAGCGAGCCGGGGCGCGACACCGTGTACTTCCCGCTGCCGATGTCGAACGACGAGGCGCACTGCCCGGGCAGCGCGAACGGGTTGTGGGTCGCCTTGGGCGTGCCGTCGGGCGGCGTCGGCGTGTCGCACTCGCCGTGGGTCGACACCGCGCGCGAGAGCAGCAGGAAGGCCCCGCGCCAGACCGGGTCGCGCCACGAGTTCGACATCATCGACCCGTTCCACTCGTCGAAGATCTTCTTGTGGCAGCTGGCGCACTGGCTCGGGTTGTTCTGCGTCGCCCAGTACTCCTCGTAGGGCGGCGGGAACACCTGGGCCTCGCTCAGCACGTAGGGCGCCGCCTCCGGGATCCGGTTCGGGATGTCGGTGGGCGCCTCCTGCTGGCGCGACACGAAGCCGACCGCGACCAGCGCGGTCAGCACCAGCGCGGCGGCCTTGACGATGTTGGCCCGGCGGCTGCCGGTCTCTTCTGGCTGGGTCATGCGGCGTGCCTCCCGGGGGCAGGGTGGTGTCCGGCGCCGGCTCCGTTGCCATCGGCGGCCAGCACCGGATCGTGGAGCGGGACCAGCGGCGCGCGCGCCGCGAAGAACCGGAACAGGAAGACCAGCAGCGCGCCGTACGCGACGGCGATCAGCGGCTCGACCACGCCGAAGTGCGGCTCGCGCCAGACGGCCGGCATGATCTGGATGTAGAGGTCCAGCCAGCGGCCGGCCAGGATCACCCCGGCGATCAGGGAGAGGCGGCGCGGGTCGGTCTTGGCCGGCACCGACAGCAGGCCCAGGAACGGCACCACGAAGTTGAGCAGCACGTTGGCGACGAACAGCGGCAGCCAGCCGCCGTTGGTGCGCGACAGGAAGTGGGTGATCTCCTCCGGGATGTTGCCGTACCAGATCAGGAGGTACTGGCAGACGAAGATGTAGCCCCAGAAGATCGAGAACGCGAACATCAGCTTGCCGAGGTCGTGCAGCTGCGCCGTGCCGACAGCCGCGCGCATCGGCGGGCGGCGCGCCAGCGTCACCGTCCCCAGCGTCACCGCGGCGATCCCGCCCACGAACACGCCCGCGAAGATGTAGACCGCGAACATCGTGCTCGACCAGCTCGGGTCCAGCGACCCGATCCAGTCGTAGGCCGCCGCGGTGATGGTCAGCGCGAACACGACCAGGAAGCCCGCGCCCAGCTTGTCGAGGCGGTTATGCAGGCGGAGGCTCGCGCCCGGCGTGCTGCCCATCCGATCCTGCGCCAGCGAGGTGCGGCGAAAAGCGCGCGCGAACACCGTCCAGATCAGGAGGACGACGGCGATGCGCGCGTAAACGAAGGGCGCGTTCAGGTAGCGCGCCTTGCCCGCGATGGCCGGGAGGCCGTCGAAGGTGCCGGGGTGGGTCCAGGGGAACAGGGTCGAGCGCGCGCCCGGGATCAGCACCAGCGGCAGCATCAGCAGCGCGAACACCGGGATCGCGCACATGAACGCCTCGGGCACGCGGCGCAGCCCGGCCGACCAGCGCGCGCTGGTCGCCCGCTGGGTGGCGATGAAGAACATCGCCGACACGCACAGGGTCAGCGCGTAGAAGCCGTCGAGCAGCAGGTTCGGCAGGATCCGTTCGGCGGTCATGGCGTCGCGCTCCTTTGCAGCGTGGTGGCGACGTAGCCGACCACCTTCCAGCGCTCGCCGGGCGTCAGCTGCGCCGCGTACGACGGCATCTTTTGCTTGCCGGTCGCGTCCTGCGTCCCCTTGGTGATGACGTGGAACAGGCGCCCGGGCGGGAAGGCCGCCACCCGCTCGGAGGTGTAGGCGGGCGGGGTCGGGATCTTGCCCGCCACCACCAGCGGGCCGTCGCCCTTGCCGTTCGCGCCGTGGCAGACCAGGCAGTAGGTCTGGTAGAGGCCGCGCCCGTCCTCGATCGTCGCGGGGTTGAGCGCGAGCGGGTTCTTCAGCTCGCGTCCGGCGCGCGTCGCCTCCTCCTCGCCGGCGCCGTAGTGGAACTGGTAGGGGAGGTGGCCGCGCGCGATCGTCCCGGGCACCGTCGGCTGCAGCGTCAGGCCGTTGCGCGTGGCCGGGTTGGGCGCGAACGCCTTGTAGGCCGGGTCGCGCGTCATGTCGGGCATGTACTCGAACGAGCGATCGTTGCCGCTCGCGCCGCAGCCGGCGCCCACGCCGGCCAGCGCCAGGAGCGCGAGGGACGCCGCGCACGTCAAAGGCAGACCGGCGCGCTTCATGACGTGCCCTCCATCTCCTCGACCTCGTCGGCGCCGTTCTCGAGCATGATGCGGCGGGCGAGCTCGCCGTCGTTGCCCTCCAGCGGCGCGGGCGTGACCACCGCGAACACGTTGTCGGTCACGCCCAGCACGGGCAGCTGCTCGCGCTTGCCGGGGAACAGGCGGGCGCGCAGCAGGAACGCGCCCGCGGTGCCGAGGCCGCCGATCAGCACCGTCAGCTCGAAGCAGATCGGCACGAACGCGAGCGTCGAGTTCTCCGGCTTGCCGCCGACGTCGAGCGGCCAGTCGAACACCGCCGTGTAGTACTGGAACGCGAGCGCGAAGCAGAGGCCGGTCAGGCCCGCCAGCAGCGTGATCCAGGGGAGCCGCGAGCGGCGGATCCCCATCGCCTGATCCAGGCCGTGGACCGGGTAGGGCGCGAACACGTCGTGGATCGCGACGCCGGCGCGCCGCAACGTCACGACCGACGCCAGCAGCGGGCCGGGCTCGGAGAAGCTGCCGACCAGGTAGCGCAAGCGCTCAGCCGCCATGCGACACCCCCTTGATTTCCCACATCGCGATCATCGGGAGGGCCCGGATGAACAGCAGGAACAGCGTGAAGAACAGCCCGAAGACGCCGACCAGGATCCCGACGTCGAAGATCGTCGGATAGAACATCCCCCAGCCCGACGGCAGGAAGGCGCGGTGGAGCGAGACGACGATGATGACGAAGCGTTCGAACCACATGCCGATGTTGATGAAGATCGACGCGACGAACAGCACCACGATGTTTCGCCGCGCCTTCTTCCACCAGAACACCTGCGGCGTCAGCACGTTGCACAGCACCATCAGGTAGAAGCACCAGGCGTAGGGGCCGGTGGCGCGGTTGATGAAGTGGTACCGCTCGTAGATGTTGCCGCTGTACCAGGCGTTGAAGAACTCCGTCGCGTAGGCGTAGCTGACCAGCGAACCGGTCAGCAGGATCACCTTCGCCATCGCCTCCAGGTGGTTGAGGGTGATGTAGCGTTCGAGGTTCATGGTCTGCCGCGTGATCAGCAGCAGCGTCAGCACCATGCCGAAGCCGGAGTAGATGGCGCCGGCCACGAAGTAGGGCGGGAAGATCGTCGCGTGCCAGCCGGGCAGCAGCGACGTCGCGAAGTCGGTCGACACGATCGAGTGCACCGACAGCACCAGCGGCGTCGCCAGCGCGGCCAGCACGAGACATACGATCTCGTACCGCGACCACGTCCGGTTGGATCCGTTCCAGCCGAGGCTCAGGATCCGGAAGGCGAACTTCTTGATGCCGCCCACGGCGCGGTCGCGCAGCGTCGCCAGGTCCGGGATCATGCCGAGGTACCAGAAGACCAGCGAGATGGTGAAGTAGGTGCTGATCGCGAACACGTCCCACACCAGCGGCGAGCGGAAGTTCACCCACAGCGGGCCGCGCTGGTTCGGGAAGTACGGGAAGATGAAGAAGCAGTCCCAGGGGCGGCCCATGTGAATGAGCGGGAACAGGCCCGCGCACATGACGGCGAAGATCGTCATCGCCTCCGCCGACCGGTTGATCGACGTGCGCCACTTCTGCCGGAACAGCAGCAGGATGGCGGAGATCAGCGTGCCGGCGTGGCCGATGCCGATCCAGAAGACGAAGTTCGTGATGTCGAACGCCCAGCCGACCGCGTTGTTGAGGCCCCAGATGCCGATCCCCTTCGCGAACAGCCAGGTGACCATCCCGAGCAGGTTCAGCAGGAGCGCCACCGCGATCCCGAAGCAGATGTACCAGCCGCGTCCCGGCTTCGCCTCCATCGGGCGGGCGATGTCGGTGGTGATCCGGTGGAGCGAGGGTTGCCCCTCGATCCAGCGCGTCGGGGGGACGACGTCGACGGCGGCGCCGGCGGCCACGGCGGCGCCGGCGGGTGGGTCAATCGTTCCGGCGCTCATGCCTTCTCCTTGGTTTCGATCTTCTTGAGGTAGCCGACGTTCGGGCGGGTCCCGAGCTCGTCGAGGACGCGGTAGGCGCGGCGGCCCGCGAGCAGCTTGCTGACGCGGCTGCCGGCGTCGGCGAGATCGCCGAACACGATCGCGCCGGTCGGGCACGACTGCTGGCAGGCGGTGGCGATGTCGCCGTCGGCGACCGGGCGGCGCTGCAGCAGCGCCTGGTTCTTGCCCAGCTGCACGCGCTGGACGCAGAGGTTGCACTTCTCCATGACGCCGCGGCTGCGGACGACGACGTCCGGGTTCAGCACCAGCCG
>DATBHU010000551.1:0-9447 GCA_036557265.1 Polyangia bacterium | reverse complement strand
TTCGGGCAACAGAAGGCGATCGAGTCGCTCGAACGCGAGCTGGCGAACCTCCGCGTCAGGCTGCGCGAGCTCGGCGACCCGGTCGTCGACGAGAAGCCGCCCCACTATTGAGACGCCGGATCGGGCGGTACACTCGCGTCGATGCAGCTGACGCTGGCGCTCTGCCTGTGGCTCGCCGCCGGCGGGACGATCGCGCGCGCGGCGTCCCCGCCGCCCGCCGCGCAGTGGTTCGCCGCCGATCCGCCGGCGGACGGGTCGTTCGTCGGGGCAGACGGCAGCGGCTTCTGGACCCAGAACGGTTCGCACTACCGGCTCGATGGCAAGCGCGATCTCGCGCTCAAGCTTCCGGCGGCGCTGCACCACAGGCTTGGCTTCGCCAGGTCGGGGCCGGACGGGCCCGTCGTCGCGGGCTCGGTCGAGGAAGGCACCGGCGCCGCGCGCGTGGCGGCATACGACCCGAGCGGCAACGAGCGCTGGAGCCTCAGCATCGGCGGCGACTACGGCAAGGACGGCAACACCCCCAACTCGGCCGGCACCGACGGGCTGTTCGTGAACCCGAACGGCGACGTCGTCCTGGCGGGGCACTTCTCGGGATGCGTGAGGTTCGCCGGCGGCGGCAAGGGCAAGCGCACCTGCGTCGACGAGAAGGCGGCCCAGCGCTTCGACAACGGGAGCTGCGACCCGTGCACCCAGGCCTTCGTCGCGGTCTACGATGCGCGCGGAAAGCTGCGGTCGGTGTTCGCGCCGCCGGGATACCCGGCGAGCTTCTTCGCGGCGGCGCCGGACGGCCGGATCGCGCTCGCGGGCGGCTGGGACGCGAGCCTCGATCTGGATCCCGATCCCGACCCCGCGCGCGCGGCCGTCGTGAACCAGCCCGGCAATCCGAAGCCGCGCCGCGGTGACCTGCAGGCGTTCTGGTCGATCTTCGATGGCCGGAACCGGATGCAGTGGCTCGGCGGAAAGGCCCTGACCACGCCCAGGGGAGGCTCCGCTTATCCGATCGGCACGGCCTTCGACGGCGACGGCGCGCTGGTGACCGTCGTGCACGTCCAGCTGGGGCGGCGGCCGCGACCGTGCGCGGTCACCGACGGCACGCTGACGACCGACGTGCGCGCCGAGCACGGCGACCACGTGGTGGTCACCCTCGACGCGAAGGACGCAAAGGACGCGAAGAAGGGTGCCCCCGCGGCCGATCTGCTCGCCGCCGACAAGAGCCCGGCGAGCAGCAATGCGCCCACCCTGCGGCTGCTCTCGTCGCCCACGGGCGGCCTGTTCGCGTTCGGCGCGCTCGTGCCCCCGGTGGGAACGCGGGTGATCGAGCCGCCCCAGCCTCACCGGCGACAGCTGGTGCTGGTCGGCCTGCGGGGGACGGCGCGCGGGTTGGCCATCGGCGTCCCCGAGGAGCTCTTCGTTCCCGAGGCCGTGCTGGTCGAGAAGGACGGGGTCTGCGTGGCGTTCACCCTGGTCGCGCAACACGAGGTCGCGAGCGGCGGCGGCACGATCACCCTCGGCGAGCCGCACGTCGTCGGACAGACCTCCCCGCCAACCAGGGCCATCGGCTGCTTCCGATGATCTGCCTCGGCGCGCGGCGGCATCGACAACCGCGCGACGAACGAACCTGGCTTTCGGGCGACGGCGGCCTGACCACCATCGGCGGCATCGTCTTCGCGAAGCAGTAGCGCGCTCCGGACAGACGAAAGGCCGGCGCAGCGCCCGATGTGGCTGGGCGCCTCGCCGGCCCTTCGCCGGTCACGCTTGCTG
The DNA here is from genome assembly GCA_036557265.1 of Polyangia bacterium. Taxonomy (GTDB): domain Bacteria; phylum Myxococcota_A; class Polyangia; order Fen-1088; family Fen-1088; genus JADGRB01. The sequence goes on along the minus strand of DATBHU010000551.1, from coordinate 7,686 downwards.
CCTACCTGCCGCCCACGCCGCCGATGCCCATCGTGATGCCGCCGTCCGGACCGCCGGTCGCCCCGCCGGCGCCGGTGATGCCGCCGTCGCGCGGCGGCGGGAAGCCGGTGCCGCCGGCGCCGACCATGCCGGAGCCGCCGATGCCAGAGCCGCCGAAGCCGCCGCCCGCGCCCGTGCCGCTGGCGCCGCCGATGCCGGTGCCGCCGATGCCGCCCGTGCCGGTGGAAATGGGCGTCGTGTCAGGGGGCGGCGGCGGCAGCATCTCCTGCGGACAGACGAAGGCGTGCAGGATACGCCCGCGCCGGTCGAGCTCGTTGAAGTGGCGGATGACGCCGGCGTTGAAGTCGGTCACGTCCGCGCCGGTGAGGAACCCCGACAGGAACGCCTCCTGGCCCGGGAAGCGCGGCTGCACCTGGAACTCTGAGCCGCCGGTCTCGCTGTTCGTGTGGCAGCCGTTGCAGGTGTTGCGCGCGAAACGATGCCGCGTCTCGGGCGCCACGCCCGGCACCTGCCAGACGAAGAAGTCCGAGGCGTCGACGTTGCCGCCCTGGAAGGGCACGCCTTCGAACGTCAGCGGGACGATGTGCTTCTCGGCGAGGATCGCCGGCTCGTTGGCGAGGACGAACCGCCCGAGCTGATCGGTGAAGTTGAAGCTCCGATCGGGCGTCAGCGCCATCGGCGCCGGCATCAGCCTCCCGCTCGCGCCGTCGAGGTGGAACTCGCGGAACTCCCAGGCGCCGCCGAACTGGAAGAAGTCGTTCGTGCGGATCTGCCCGAGGGCGCTGCCGTTCGCGCGTCCCGGCGCCGCGTTGCGCGCCGTGAACCGCTCCGTGACCGCCTGCAGGGCCGCGTTGTACTGCTCCGACGGGAAGGGGAGCTGGCGAAGGGCGTGCCAGGCGTTCGCGAGGTCGAGGATGTCCGCCTGCGAGCCGGCGGGGATGTTGTACTCGATGATCAGCGTCGCCTGCAGGGTCTGCCCGAACGGCGCGAAGCCGAACACGAACCGGCCCTCGCCGGCCGTGCTCGCCGAGGCGTCGTTGAGGTCGATGCGGTTGGCGATCGCGAGCAGGCGGAACGCCTGCCTGCCGTTGAGATCCAGCTTCCCGTCCGGCCCGCGCATGCTGTCCAGGACCTGCTGGACGCCGGGGCGCGGGGGGAGGACGAAGCTGTTGACCGTCTGCTGATTGAGGAACGTCGTCAGCATGGCCTCGACCATCGCGGGCGCGTCGTCCGGCGTCGCCGCCATGTTCTGCATCAGCTTGCCGAACGTCCACGCGCCGCCCGGACCGGTGCGGACCGGATCGTCGACCACGCTGACGTCGCGGATCTCGAGCTCTCGCCGCGGCTTGATCGTGCAGGGCGTCGAGTTGTCGAAGACCGAGAAGTTCACGACCTGGCTGAACGACTCGAAGTTGGACGAGAACAGCTGGGCGTTCACGAGAATCTGCGACGTCCCGAACTGGTCGATGTCCGGCGAGGCGGTGGCGGAGAAGGGCAGGTGCGCCGTGGCGGCCGCCGGAACGAACGTGTTCCCGAAGCTCGGGCTCACGACGATGTCGGGGGTGAAGAGGAGCGAGAACGCGTTGAAGCTGAACGACGCGTCGTCGCACGAGTTGTTCGTGATCTGCACGTCGTAGTTGACGGGCGTTCCCGGTCCCACCGCCGGGGGATCGACCGGCGTCACGCTCAGCGCCGAGGGCCGCGGGAGGCAGATCAGCTTCGCGATCTCGGCGGGCGATGCCGGGACCGTGTCGAAGACGACGTTGTCGATGATGCCGTCGATGCGGCGCTTGTTGGCGTCGTTGCCCATGAGCAGCGGGCCCACGCCGTCGGCGAGCCGGCCGACCACCCGCTTCGAGGCCGCCTCCACGCCGTTCAGATAGAGCTTGAGGAAGATGCCGTCGAAGGTCGCCGCGACGTGCGTGAACGTGTCGAGCGTCGCCGGGGCGGACACGTCGGCCGCCTTACCGTTGGCGAGGCTGATGACGATCTGGAACTTGTTGCCGTTCTCGGCGAGCACGAACGTGCTGGTGCCGTCCAGGCGCTTGCGGAAGATCGTGCGGACGCCGCCGAGGTCCGTCGGCTTGACCCACGCCGCGACGGTGAAGCCCTCGGAGAACACGAAGTTCGGCTGGTCGGGCACGAGGACCAGGTCGTCGTCCTCGTCGAAGCCGACGCCGGAGTTCAGGATGCCGGGGCGGCAGAAGGCCGTCACCGAGCGGAACGCCGTGTGGTTGCCGAAGCTGCTGTCGCCGAGCTCGGTCCGGCTCATGTTGCAGTCGTCGAAGCGCCAGAAGCCCTGGGACTGCGCGGGGAAGTTGCGGGTGGGGCCGGTGCCGCCCGCCCCGGCCGTGCCGAAGGCGCCGGCGGTGCCGAAGGAGCCGGCCATTCCGAAGGAGCCGCCGACGCCCGGGCCCATGCCGGTCCCCGCCGCGCCGATCATGCCGAAGGAGCCGCCGACGCCGGGGAGACCGCTGCCGCCCGCACCGACGGCGCCCATCGCGCCGCCGCTGCCCGTCGAGCCGGCGCCGCCTATCATCGTCCCGCTGGCGCCCCCGGCGCCGGTGCCCGGCGCGGGCGCGTCCGTCAGCATGCTGTTCATGATCTGCGTGAGATCGCCGTCGTGGAGGATGGCCTGCAGGTCGGCGCTGTCCTCACCTTGATTGTCACCGCAAGCGCTGAAGCTCGCCGATGCGAGCGCGAGTGAGCCGACGAGTGCACAGCCGTGCAGCCGGCGTCTCCTCCTATGACAGTCTTGTTTCAAGTTCATCGCGGTCTCCTTTTGTCGGTTGGGCAACGGCACACACGAATTGATCGGACAGCGTTCGTTGACTGAACGATTCGTCTTCGTTTGAACGTTCTAGTTGTCGAAAACGGACGAAACTGGGTCAGTAAATTCTCGTCGCGTGAAACCGCGCCCTCCGACAGCAAGACGCGTACCCGCGACGGCGCACCACTTCCTCCCGCGTTTTCCTCGGGACCGTGGCGCGAGCTCCCTGGAACCTTTCAAAACGCCGCGACAAACATGTCGTGGTTTTTCGTCGCGCGTTCACCTGGGCATTCGCCGCGGCAACGTTTCGCGCGGATTGATTTCTGCCGGCGCTGATTCGTTTTCCGGAAATAAAGACAGGCGGCGAGGTGGTACGTTTCGATCCCTCGTGAGCGATACACATCCGCCCTCCGATTGGCCCCTCGACCCGGAAATCATCTACCTGAATCACGGCGCGTTCGGTTCGTGCCCGCGCCCGGTTCAGGAGATCGCCGATGCTCTGCGCGGGCGGTTCGAACGAACGCCCATGCAGTTCGTCCTGCGCGACGCCGAGTCGCTGATCGACCAGGCGCGGGTGGCCGCCGCCTCGTTGATGGGCGCCGACGGCGAGGACCTCGTGTTCGTGCAGAACGCATCGACCGGGGTGTCAACCGTGTTGGCGTCGTTGCCAATGCGCCCGGGCGACGAGCTGCTGACGACCGACCACGCCTACAACGCCTGCCGGAACGCGCTCGACCTGCACGCCCGGCGCACGGGCATGTCCGTCGTGGTCGCGCGCGTGCCGTTTCCGTCCGCAGGCCCGGATGAAGTCGTGGCTGCCGTGCTGGGAGCGGTAACCGCGCGTACGCGCCTGGCGCTGCTCGATCACGTGACCAGCCCGACCGCGCTGGTCTTCCCGCTCGCCGAGCTGGTGCGCGAGCTGACTGTCCGCGGCGTCGACACGCTCGTCGACGGGGCGCACGCCCCGGGCATGCTGCCGCTGGATCTGCGCGCGCTGGGCGCGACGTTCTACGCCGCCAACCTGCACAAGTGGTGCGGCGTGCCCAAGACCGCGGCCGTGCTCCACGTCCGGCGCGATCGCCAGGCGGATTTCCACCCGCTGGTCATCGGCCACGGCGCGAACTCGCCGCGAACGGACCGGTCACGCTTCCTGCTGGAGTTCGACTGGATCGGGACCCACGACCCGAGCGCCGCGATGTCGCTGCCGGCGGCGCTGCGCTACATGAGCAGCTTGTTGCCCGGCGGCCTGCCGGAGCTACAGGCCCGGAACCACGATCTGGTGGTGCGCGCCCGCGCGCTGCTGATGGGCGCGCTGGACCTCCAGGCCCCCTGCCCGCCCGAGATGCTGGGCGCGATGGCGACGCTGCCGTTGCCCGCGCGGATGTCGATGCCGGCGCCCGCCCTCTACGAGGCGCTCTGGCGCAAACATCGCATCGAAGCGCCCGTGTTCGATTGGCTCGGACGCCCGATGCTGCGCGTCTGCGCGCAGATCTACAACGACCTGCCCCAGTACCAGAAGCTCGCCGAGGCCGTGCTGTCAGAGCTGCGTTCCTGACCCGGCTGCGCGTGCCGGGCCGGACCGACCCGGCGGCCGCCCGAAGCGGCCGCCGGTCGGCGGCTGTCACCAGACGGTTTCGGTTCCGTAGGTGCTGCCGTCGGACGAGCCCGACATCCGCATCAGCAGATTGCTGGCGTTGTTCGAGATGTACGACAGCCGGACCCCGTTGTTGAAGCCGGCCGCGGACGGCGCGAACTTGCTGGTCTTGCTGTTCGCCACGAACGTCGTCCAGGTGCTGCCGGTCGACGTGCGATCGACGAGCACGCGCTTCGTCCCGTCGTTGGCGATGTACGAGACGAAGATGAAGCCGTTCATGACGGTCGCCGACGGCGCGAACGCGCTCGCGTGGCCGCTCAGCGACACGTTCGAGGTCCAGGTGGTGCCGTTGGTGGTGGTGACCCTGAACAGCGTGTGGCTCGCGTCGTTGGCGGTGAAGATCAGGTACATCGTGCTGCCGAGCACCGCCAGGGTCGGCCCGAACTGGCTGGTCTGCCCGGGCACCTGGGTCTCGGTCCCGAAGTTCACGCCGTCGGACGAGGCGATGTGCAGTAGCTGGTTGGCGGCGTTGTTGGAGACGTAGGCGACCTTTTCCCCCCAGAAGGCCAGCGTCGGCGATCGGCTCATTGATTGTCAATGAACCCAAAGATTCATGACCACCATTTCACGGCGAATTGCTCTGACATTCCATGAATGCGGTCAGCGATCGTTTGCGTCGCGCGGGCAACTAACGTTGATCACCGGCGCTCCGTCGACGCACACGGACGCGCCCGCAACCGATCACCGTCCAGCGCGCTGTGTATTTCTGCGCGGCGCGGTCAGTTGCCGTCGCTTTCGCCCCAGCGGAAGCCCCGCGCGACGAGCTCGTCGATCAGACGATCGATGGCGCCGGCGCCCGCGCCGCCGAGCGCCTCGTGCAGCGCGAGCGCGCCACGGAAGTCCCTGGTGCCGTCGCGGTCGACGGTGTGAAACACCAGCCGCGACAGCCCGGCCATCTGCGCCGCCACGAGCTGCAGCAGCGGCATCAACGTCCTGTTGCCGCCGAAGGCGCCGCAGCCCCAGAACCCGGAATGCACCACCGCCTCCCTCCTCCCCGCCGCCTCCGTCTCGAGGCGCACGGCGAGATAGCCCGTGAGGGCGTTCGTCAGCACGTCCTCGATCTGCGAGGGTGTGTAGAGGCCGCGCCCGTACGACGGCGCCTCCATCGCGATGAGGTTGGTGATGGTCGGCGGGACGAGGGGCGTCACCGCGCGCGTCACCGTGTCGGCGTCGGCGCGCGCGAAGCGATTGCCGTACAGCCCCGCGGGCCGCCCCGCCGCGGCGTCCGGTTCGGTGGCGATGCGACAGCGGCGCTCCACGCCGCGGATCAGGACCGGCGTGCGCCGGCCATCCTCGCTCGTCAGCGGCGCCATGTGCGGAACGTCGGAGTCTTCCATCGCGTCGCGCAGGGATCCCAGGGCCGGATGCTCGGCCACCTGCAGCTCGTCCTGCGCCAGCAAGGGGCCGCCGTGGAAGCCGAACAGACGCGCGTCGGCGAAGTTCATGTGCCAGGTCAGCACGTCTCCTCCGGGCGGATCGGCCTCGTACTGGAAGAAGCACTCGGCCGCCTCGAACCGGGTGGCGTCGCGCGCCGGCAGCGCCGCGATGGCGCCCGCCAGCTCGGCGAGCGGCCCGGCCGCCCAGCGGGTGACGGTCAACTCGCCGCCGTCGGGCCGCTCCGGCGGGCAAGCCAGCCGGTACACCAGCTTCTTGTGCGGATGCTGCAACCGTATCGGATACGCGCGCGTCATCTCCGCCGCCCTGAACACCTGCCGCGCGATCGGTCGCAAGATCATCGCGCGATTATGACGCGTCCTCGGATCGAGGGAAGAATGCGGGCGTGCGACGTTTTGAGGGAGGCCGGTCGATGCGGATCCTCGCTGCGCTCTCGTTGTTCTCCACGCTGGCGTGCGCCGCTGCCCCCGCGCCCGCGCCCGCGTCGCCCCCCCGGCCCGCGCAGGGCCCGCCGGCGGCGCCGTTCCGGTCCCGATCCTTCACGGTCAAGGTGATCGGCGCGGGCCGCCCCGTCATCTTCATCCCGGGCCTCGCCTGCGACGGCAGCGTCTGGGACGCGACGATCAAACACCTGACGGGCGCCCCCCTGGCCGGCAAGGTCCAGGCTCACGTCATCACGCTCGCCGGCTTTGCCGGCAGCGCGCCCCTCGACGGCGAGCCGCTGCTTCCGACGGCGAAGGCCGAGCTGATCGCGTACATCCAGCGGAATCATCTCGAGCGGCCGGTCCTGGTCGGGCACAGCCTGGGCGGCTTCCTCGCCTACTGGATCGCGGAGACCGCGCCGGCGCTGATCGGCGGGGCGGTCGCCGTCGACGGCGCGCCCAACCTCGGGACGCTGATGGATCCGACCGCAACGGCGGAGGTGATCCGCGCGCGGGCCGAGGCCTTCACCGGGCCGATGGCGGCGATGCCGCCCGAGCAGTTTCGCGCCGCCATCCAGGGCTTCCTGGGCCGCAGCATCGCCAACCCGGCGGACGCCGCGCGCCTGGGCGCCGCCGCCAGCCGCTCGGATCCCCGAACCGTCAGCGGCGCGATGCTCTTCCTCTTCACCACCGACCTGCGGCCGGAGCTGGCCAAGATCCAGGCGCCCGTGCTGGTGGTCGCCGCCGACACCGACGGCGAGGTGCCGCGCGGACCGCTCGAGGCCTCCTGGCACGCGCAGATCGACGCGATCCCGCGGCACGAGATCGTCTTCGTCGAGCACTCGAAGCACTTCGTGATGCTCGATCAACCCGCGGCCTTCCAGGCGAACCTGGACCGCTTTCTGACGGAAAAGTGAGCCCGCTCAGCTCGCGCGAAGCTCGGGGTACTCGCCCGGGTTCTTGATGATGGCGGGCGCGTCCGTGGGGAACAGCGTGGTGTCGTCGTACTTGCCAAAGCAGGTGACCGGCGCCGTGCCGCCCAGCGCCGCAAAGCCGTCCGCGCCGGCCTTCACGCCGAGCGCGTTCATCAGGTTGCAGTAGTACTTGTTGATCGGCTGCGTGGCCACGTCGGGCGGCGTCCCCCACTTCTCGATGTCGGCGAAGGGCGTCTGCCCGTTCTGGCAATCCTCGTCGCTGTGGCCGGGGGTCATGTCCGGTTTGGCGCCCTCGACGTTGATCGCCCAGCCGGTCTTGAAGTAGTCGCCGCAGCTGCCCGCCTGCAGGATCGGCAGGTTGTTGAGGTTCGCCGCGTTGCCGTCCGACATCTGCTGGAACCAGACGGTCGCGGAGTTGTCCAGCAGGGTCCGGTCACCTTCCGCGAAGCCGTCGAGCCGGCCGACCAGGTAGGCGAACTGCTGCGCGTACCACGAATCGATGGTCTGGAT
>DATBHU010000550.1:0-22078 GCA_036557265.1 Polyangia bacterium | reverse complement strand
CTACGACATCGAGCGCAGCGCCGTCCGCCACTACCTCGGGCGTGTGTTCGCCACGGCCGCGTCGCTGATCCTGCGGACGCGCGTCTACGACACCCAGTGCGGCGCAAAGCTGTTCCGTGCCGGTCCCGCGCTGGCCGAGGCGCTGTCCGCGCCCTTCCTGTCGCGGTGGGCCTTCGACGTCGAGCTGCTGGGGCGGCTGCTGATCGGCACGCCGGGCGTCGCACCTCTGCCGCTCGCCGCCATCGTCGAGGTTCCGCTGGCGGTCTGGCACGACGTCGAGGGATCGAAGCTCGGCCTCGCCGGGATGGCGCGGACCGCGCGCGATCTCGCCCTGGTCGCGCGCGACATGGCGGCGCGCCGGCGGGCCGCCCGCGAAAATCCTGCGTCGTAACAATGGCTTCTGGGCGCGGAATCCGTTTGGCGCCGCCGCCGCCGCGAGGATAGATTCGCGTCATCCCCTCGTGACCCGTTCCGAATTTCGCCAAGCCTTTAGCCGCACCTACCTGGAGATGGATCCGCGAACCCTCGCGTTCGGGCGGATCTTCTTCGCGCTGGTGCTGATCGGCGATCTGCTGCGCCGGATCCCCTGGCTGCGCGAGTTCTACACGAACGCGGGCATCCTTCCGAACCACACCGTGCTGTGGCGCCCGCCGGTGGCGCGGCTGTTCTCGTTCTTCTTCATGTCGTCGCTCCCCGAGGAGTCGGCGCTCTGGTTCCTGTTCTGCTTCGTCTGCTTCTTCTGCTTCCTGATCGGCTACCGCACGCGGCTGTTCCACGTGCTGTCGTTCGTGGCGACCACCAGCCTCCACAACCGGATGCTGTTCGCCGAGAACTGGGGCGGGGTCGCGATCGCGGCGTTGATGATCTGGACGGTGTTCATGCCGACGGGCCGTCGCTGGTCGGTCGACGCGGTGATCGCCAGCATGCGGGCGCGGCGCAACGAGACGCCACAGGAGCTGGCGGCGGGCTTGCCGGCGCCCGACAACACCCGCTTTCGGTCGTTCGTGGTGCTCTGCCTGCTGCTGCAGATCGCGATCATCTACTGGTTCAACTACGTCCACAAATCGGGGCAGACCTGGCGGGACGGCACGGCGGTCTACTACGTGCTGCGCCAGGAGCGGATCATCACCTGGCTGGGGCTGCAGATCCGCCTGTACGTGCCGTTCTGGGCCACCAAGCTGCTGACGCACGGGACGCTGGTGATCGAGGCGGCCATCCCGCTGCTGGTGCTGACGCCGATCTTCTGGCGCGTCACCCGGCCGCTGGCGATCGTGCTGCTGGTCGGCCTGCACGGCAGCATCGCGGCGATGGTGAACCTCGGGATCTTCTCGGCCGCGATGATCGCCTACGACCCGTTCCTGCTCGACACCGTGCACTGGGAGCTGCTGGCGCGGCTGGTGCCGCGCAAGCGCCGGGCGCGCACCGTGTTCTACGACGTCGACTGCGGCGTCTGCTTCTGGCTGGCCCGCGTGGTGGCGCGCCTCGACGTGCACCGGCGCCTGCGCATGCTGCCGAACACCGACGCCGCCGCGCTGCCGGCCGACGTCGACCGCGGGCTGCTCGAGACCACCATGCTGGTCGTCGACTCCGACCGGCCGGGGCGGCGCTGGACGCGCGCCGCCGCCGTCGCCGAGGTGCTGGCGGCGCTGCCGTTCGGGCGCCTCTGGTCGTGGCCGCTGCGGCTGCCGGGCGTGAGCGCGCTGGCGAACGCGGCGTACGACCGCTTCGCGCGCAACCGGGCCCGCATCTCCACCCTGTTCGGGCTGGCGGCCTGCGGGGTGCCGGGCGCGGCGCCGATCATCAAGCCGGAGCCGCAACCGACGCCGCTGCGGCGCTGGCTGCGCGCGCAGCGGCCGGTGGCGCGCGAGCTCGCCGTCGTGTTCGTGTTCCTGGTGCTGGCCGCGGAGGTGTCGGTCGCGAACCCGTCGGTCCCGCGCTTCCTGCGCTTCGAGCGCCGCCCCGAGTGGATGGTGGCGGCGGTGATGTACCCGCACATCTTCGAGAGCTGGTCGCTGTTCTCGCCCGAGGCGCCGCTGTCCGACGAGACCGTCGTCGTCGACGCCGTCACGCGCGACGGCCGCCACGTCGATCCCTACAACGAGGTCGGCAGCCGCGTCTCGTCGCTGCCGGTCGAGAGCGTCCCGGTGCGCCTCGGGCACGATTCGTTCTGGTGCGACTACACGCTGCGCATCCCCGACGCGCCCCAGTACCACCAGGCGCTGCTGGAATGGCTGCTGCGCTACCCCGAACGGACGGGACGCGAGCAGGACACGCTGGTGAGCTTCGACGCGTACGTGATCTGGCAGGACAGCCCGAAGCCGGGCGCGCCGCAGGTGCCGAGCAACATCCGCAAGCGCCGCTTCCTGCACTGGCCCGAGGGGACGCCGTGAAGTCGTCGCGCTTCGAGAAGTTCCGCCGCTACTTCACCGGCCAGTACATGACGGTCGACGCCCGCAGCCTGGGCCTCGGGCGGATCGTGCTGGCGGTGATCCTGCTCGTCGACCTGCTGCGCCGGATCCCCGACATCACCCTGTTCTATTCGAACCAGGGGCTGATCCCGAACCACATGATGCTGTGGCGCCCGCCCACGCAGTGGATGTTCTCGTTCTTCTTCATCCTGTCGCATCCGGACGAGGTGGCGTTCGCCTTCGTGGTGTGCGGGCTGATCTATCTGCTGCTGATGGTCGGCTGGCGCACGCGGCTGATGCACTTCCTGGCGCTGATCTGCGTGCTCAGCCTGCACGGGCGCGTCACCCTGCTCGAGAACGGCGGCGACTGGATGCTGGGCGAGCTGACGCTGTGGACCTGCTTCCTGCCGACGGGGCGCCGGTTCTCCATCGATGCGCTGCGCGCCAGCCTGCGCGCGCGGCGCGAGACCAGCGCGGCCCAGCTCGCCGACCGCAAGGCGATGGACGTCTCGGGCAGCGTGAACGTGGTGTCGCTGGCCGTGCTGGCGCTGGCGCTGCAGATCGCGAACTCGTACATCTTCAACGCCCTTCACAAGGGCGGCCCGACCTGGCGAGAGGGGACGGCGGTGCACTACGTGATGCACCAGGATCGCATGTGCACGTGGCTGGCGGTCTGGATGCGCCCGCACATGACGATGTGGCTGTCGCGCATCCTGTCCTGGGGCGCGCTGGCGACGGAGGCGATCCTGCCGGTGATGCTGCTGGCGCCGGTGCAGAAGGTGTCGGCGCGCCGGGTCGCCATCGTCTGCGTGATCGGGCTGCACACCGGCTTCCAGCTGTTCATCAACCTGGGCATCTTCTCGTTCGCGATGATCGGCTACACGCCGTTCCTGCTGACGGGCGCCGACTGGGAGGCGCTCGCGCGCTTCGCGCGGCGGCACAAGCGCCGGCTGGTCGCCTATTTCGACGCCGGTTGCGGGGTCTGTTTCCAGCTCGTGCGGGTGTGGGCGCGCCTGGATACGCGGGAGCGGATCGACTTCCGCTCCAGCGCCGATCTCGCCGGCGCCGAGGCCGCCGCGGACGCCGCCGGCAGCGCCGCCGCGGACGCCGGCATCGCCACGAAGATGGGCGTCACGCCCGAGCTGCTGGCGCGCACGATCGTGGTGGTCGATGAGCTGACCGGCGTGAAGTACACGCGCGCGGACGCCGTGGCGCAGATGCTGCGCGCCCTCCCGGTCGGCTGGCTGTGGTCGCTGCCGCTGCGGCTGCCGGGCCTGCGCGGGCTCGCCAACTGGGCCTACGACGCCTTCGCGCGGCGCCGCGAGACGATCTCGTCGGGTATGGGGCTGGCCGCCTGCAATTCTTCTCTCCCTCTCCCCTCAACGCCCGGCGAGGGTCGGGGTGAGGGGGCGCCGGAGCCCGCGCCGTCCCCTGAATCCGCGGCGTCGCCGGAGTCCGCGCCTTCGCCCGAGCCGGCCGCCTTCGCACTGCCCGTCGCCTCGCAGATCAGCGTGGCGTCGCAGCCGGTGGCGCCGCTCGTCGTCCTGGAACCCGTCGTCGCGGCGACCGCCGCCGCGCTGGCTTCCGCTGTCGCGGTCGACCCCGCAGGCGAAGGAGCGTCCGCCGCGGCCGCGCCGATCGGCGAACCGGTGACCTCCGAGATCGCCGCGCCGCTCAGCGTCGCCGCCGTCACCGCCACGCCCACGCCCGCGCCGATCGTCGAGGCGTGGCGCTGGCTGCTCTCGTTCCTGCGCGAGGGCGTCGTGCTCGCCTTCATCATCACGATGGTGAGCGAGACGCTGTTCATCAACGCGGCGGTGCCGAAGTTCCTGAAGCACGAGCAGCCGCTCTGGATCAAGCGGCTGGTCGCCTACCCGCGCCTGATCCAGGCGTGGTCGATGTTCGCGTCGGACGCGCCGGTCGGCGATCAGACCATGGTCGTCGACGCCGTGACGGTCGACGGCCGCCACGTGGACCCGTACAGCGAGGCGACGTCGCGCTACAAGAATCCCGGGCGCGAGGAGATCCCGGACCGCCTCGACAACGACTCGTTCGTGTTCAACTACTCGGGCCGGATCCCCAACTCGGGCGCGTACCACCAGGCGCTGACGGAGTGGATCCTCGCGTACCACGAGCGCACCGGCAATCCCCAGGACCGCATCATCCGCTTCGACGCCTACGAGGTCGACGACGACAGCCCGCCCGTCGGCCAGCTCAAGCCGCGCAACATCCGCAGCCACTCATTCCTGAGCTACCCCGCCAAGCGCTGATCGGACACTGCCGCGGCCGAACTCTTCCCCCTCGCCCGCGAAGGCTCCTACCCCCTCGCCCCGCGAAGCGGGGAGAGGGTTGGGGAGAGGGGCCCCGCGAAGCGGGACAGGGCTCACCGCGGCGTCGCGACCGTCACCCGCACCCACCGCCCCGGCCTGATCACCAGCGTGCCGCTGACCGCGATCTGCGCGGGCGGCACCCAGACCACCCCGGCCTCGGGGGGCCGTTCGTAGTGTCCGGACGCCCACACCCACGCGATGCCGTTCCAGTCGTAGCGCCCCTGGATCCAGGTGGCGCCCGCGAACGGCGCCGGCGGCGGGCTCTCGACCGGCGGCGGCGGGCAGGTCGGGCGGTCGACGGCGCCGAGCTGGCGCAGGCGGAGCTTCTGCATCACGCGCAGGTCGAGCGCCGCCTGCGTCTCCCAGCGAACGCGCTCCGCCGCATCCTTGCGCGCCGCCTCCAGGCCCCGCGCCTCCGCGTCCATCTCGCGGAACATCGCCTCGTCGCGCTTGCGCCGGAAGTCGGGATCCGCGCCCATTGCCCGCAGCCGCGCGACCAGGCCGAAGCGCAGATCGATCGCCGCGCGCCGCGCGACAACCACGTCGACCTCGCGCTTGGCGCGGATCTCGTACTGCCGGCGCTGCTCCTCGAGGCGGGCGGCGACGCGCGCCTCCTCCAGCCGCTGGCGCAGCTGGGGATCGGCGCCCTGGCGTTGCAGCCACGCCAGCAGCTGCCAGCGCAGCGCGAACGCCGCCTGGCGCGCGTGCCAGGCGCGCGCGCGCCGGTCCGCGGCCGCGCGCTCCGCGTTGGCGTGCGCATCCGCCTCGGCGACGATGCGCCGCTGCTCCGCGGCGAGCCGGGCGTCGCGCTCGGCCTGCTCCTTGGCGAGCCGATCCCGCTCGGCCGCCGCGCGCCGCTCGCGTTCGGGCGCCTCGCGCCGTTCGCGCTCGGCCGCCTCGGCCTGCTCGCGGCGTAGCCGTTCCTGCTCGGCGGCGAGGCGCGCCTGCTCGGCGCGCGCCGCGTCCGCCTGGCGGCGCCGGGCCTCGTCGTCCGCCGCCGCTTGCCGGCGCCGGGCCTCCTCGTCCGCGGCGGCTTGCTTGCGCCGGGCCTCCTCGTCCGCGCGCGCCTGCGCCGCCGCCCGTGCGCGCTCGCGCGCCATCGGATCCGCCCCCAGCCGCTGGAGCCGCACCAGCAGCTGCAAGCGCAGCGCGAACGCCGCCTGGCGGACCCGCCAGTCCTGGGCGCTCCGCTCGGCCGCCGCGCGATCCGCCTTGGCGCGCGCTTCGTTCTCCTTCGCCAGGCGCGCCTGCTCCTGCCGGTACCGCTCCTGATCGGCGCGCACCTCGGCGTCTCGCCGCCGGCGATTCTCCTCATCGGTGGCCGCCTGCCGGCGGCGGCTCTCCTGTTCGGCCGCCGCCGCCCGCTGCTGGGCCTCCGCGTCAGCCCGCGCCTGGGCGGCCGCTTTGGCGCGCGCCCGCGCCAGCGGATCGGCGCCCGCGCGCTGCAACGATCCAAGCAGCCAGACCCGCAACGCCAGCGCCTGCTTGTCCTGCTCGGCCCGGACGGCGGCCTGCCGCGCGCGCTCCTCGGCCTCCACGTCCACCATGCGCACCAGCTCGAGGAACACCTGCGCGCCGCTGGCGTCCTGCGCCACCGGATCGGCCGTCAGCGTCACCGCGCACCGGCCCGCCGCCGACGCGCCCAGGTCGACGGTCCCGCGCACGACGGCCGCGCCCACGTCACCGGGCGGCAGGCTGGGCGGCGGCAGCGAGTCCCGCGCCGCCTGGGCCGCCGCGGCGCCGGGGTTCACCTCGTCAGCCACGGTCGCCGAACCGCCCGGACCCGCGACCGTCCCCTGCGCGCGCGCCGGGGGCGCCACGGCGCCGACCAGCGAACCGATCAGGCGCGCGTGCGCCTCGCGCTCACGTTCCAGCTCCGCCAGGCGCCGCGTCCGATAGGCCTCGAACGTCTCGCCCAGGCTCCCTTCGCGCTCCGCGCTGGGACAGGCGATCTGATAATGAAGCTGCACCGCGCGCGGCAGCGACACCACGTAGTGCAGCACCTGCGCGCTGTGGCTCTCCGGCACCGGGATCTCGGCCACCACCGCCGGCGCCGACGGCACCGGCGGGCCGGCGAACGCGGTCGACCGGCCGACGATCTGGGTCTGCAACTGCGGGCCGCAGCCGGTGACAGCGATCACCGCCGTCGCCCCGACCAACCAAGCGGCGCACGTCGATGCGCGCGTGCTTCCCGGCCTCCGCGTCACGACAAGCGAGAATATTTGTGGGTGCATATTGCGTCAACCTCGGGCTAAAAAGACGGTGACGTTGGCGCGGAAATTCCAGCGGGCGCCGGTAAACGACCAAAGAGCGAGGAGCCTCATGATCATTGACCGGATCCGCCTGCTGTCCCTGTCGCTGGTCACCGCCGCCGCCGGCATGGCCGCCTGCGCGACGACCGACGCCAACCACTATCGTCCCGCGCTCGCCAACCAGGAGTCCTGCTGTCGCCGGTTGCCCGACCCGAACGCGCAGCGCGCCTGCCTGGCGGACATCCCGCGCACGCAGGACGAGACGTCGGCGATCAACCAGGAGACCTTCCAGTGCGTCGAGAGCCACTTTACCTGTGATCCGACGACCGGGCGCGCGACGCGCGACTCCGCGCAGCAGCAGCTCGACTGCCTGAACGACCTGGAATCGACGCAGCAGGCGCGCAACGAGACGCCTGCCGCCGCGAAGTGACCGCCGTCGGCGCCGCGTGACGGCCAGGGTCGTCACTTAGGCGCGCATCCCTCTCGACATCCCGCCATACGACGCTAAGAATGCGTCCATGGCGAACAGCTTCGGCAGTCGGTCCACCCTCGACGTCGGCAAACGCAAACTCGAGATCCACAAGCTCTCCGCGCTGGAGAAGGCTGGCTTCAAGCCGGGGCGGCTGCCGTTCTCGCTGCGCATCCTGCTGGAGAACCTGCTGCGCCACGAGGACGGCAAGCAGGTGAAGGAAGCGGACATCCGGGCGCTCGCCGGCTGGGACGCGAAGGCCGTGCCCGCCAGCGAGATCGCGTTCATGCCCGCCCGCGTCCTGCTCCAGGACTTCACGGGCGTCCCGGCCGTCGTCGATCTGGCGGCGATGCGCGCGGCGATGCAGAAGCTGGGCGGCGATGCGACGCGCATCAACCCGCTGCTGCCCGCCGAGCTGGTGATCGATCACTCCGTCCAGGTCGACGAGTTCGGCAAGCCCGAGGCGCTGTCGCTGAACGCGCAGATCGAATTCTCGCGCAACAAGGAGCGCTACGCGTTCCTGCGCTGGGGGCAGGCGGCGTTCCGCAACTTCGCGGTGGTGCCGCCCGACACCGGCATCGTTCACCAGGTGAACCTGGAGTACCTGGCGCGCGTCGTGTTCACGGCCGAATCGAAGTCGGGCCCGGCGCAGGCCTACCCGGACACGCTGGTCGGCACCGACTCGCACACGACGATGGTCAACGGCCTGGGCGTGCTCGGCTGGGGCGTCGGCGGCATCGAGGCCGAGGCGGCGATGCTCGGGCAGCCGCTGTCGATGTTGATCCCGCAGGTGGTCGGTTTCCGCCTGCACGGCAAGCTGCGCGAGGGATCGACGGCGACCGATCTGGTGCTGACGGTGACCGAGATGCTGCGCAAGGCGGGCGTGGTCGGGAAGTTCGTCGAGTTCTTCGGGGCGGGCGTGCCGACGCTGTCGCTGGCCGACCGCGCGACGATCGCGAACATGGCGCCCGAGTACGGGGCGACGTGCGGCATCTTCCCGATCGACGACGAGACGCTGCGCTACCTGCGCTTCTCGGGGCGGGCGGCGGCCGACGTCGAGGTGGTCGAGGCCTACGCGCGCGAGCAGGGGCTGTTCCACACGGCGTCGACGCCCGAGGCGGAGTACACGAGCATCCTCGATCTGGATCTGGGGACCGTCGAGCCGAGCGTGGCGGGGCCGAAGCGCCCGCAGGATCGCGTCGGTCTGTTCCACGCGAAGAAGTCGTTCGAGGACGCGCTGCCCAGCCTCGCCAAGCCGAAGGCCAAGAAGAAGCCGGCGCCGGAGGATGCGCCGCTGGACCAGGACACCAGCGTCGGCTACGCGCCGTCGGCGAACCCGGCGCCGGACGTGAAGAACGGGTCGGTCGTGATCGCCGCCATCACCAGCTGCACGAACACGTCGAACCCGTCGGTGCTGGTGGCGGCGGGCCTGCTGGCGAAGAAGGCGGTCGAGAAGGGGCTGACCACGAAGCCGTGGGTGAAGACGTCGCTGGCGCCCGGTTCGAAGGTGGTGACCGAGTACCTGGCCGAGGCGGGGCTGACGCCGTACCTCGAGCAGCTGAAGTTCCACACCGTCGGCTACGGCTGCACCACCTGCATCGGCAACTCCGGGCCGCTGCCGCAGCCGATCGCCGACGCCATCGACGCGAACGACCTGGTGGTCGCCAGCGTGCTGTCGGGCAACCGCAACTTCGAGGGGCGCATCAACCCGGACGTGCGCGCCAACTACCTGATGTCGCCGCCGCTGGTGGTCGCCTACGCGCTGGCGGGGCGCATCGACATCGACCTCGACAAGGAGCCGCTGGGGGAGGGGAAGGGCGGCGCGCCGGTCTACCTGAAGGACGTCTGGCCGTCGTCGAACGAGGTGAACGAGGTGATGACCAAGGCGGTCAAGCCGTCGATGTTCCAGAAGACCTACGCGGTCGTGTTCGAGGGCGACGAGCGCTGGCGCAAGCTGGACGTGCCGCTCGGGCAGACCTACGTCTGGGATTCGGCGTCGACGTACATCAAGGAGCCGCCGTACTTCGAGGGGATCACCAAGACGCCGGGCGCGGTCGCCGACATCAAGGGTGCGCGGGTGCTGGCGATGCTGGGCGACAGCGTGACCACCGACCACATCTCGCCGGCGGGCAGCATCAAGAAGGACGGCCCGGCCGGCAAGTACCTGGTCGCGCACGGCGTGTCGCCGAAGGACTTCAACAGCTACGGCGCGCGGCGCGGCAACCACGAGGTGATGGTGCGCGGCACGTTCGCCAACGTGCGGCTCAAGAACCTGCTGGCGCCCGGCACCGAGGGCGGCGTGACGCGGCACCTGCCCGACGGCGCGCTGATGTCGATCTTCGACGCCAGCGAGAAGTACGCGGGGGAGGGCGTGCCGCTGTTGATCCTGGCGGGCAAGGAGTACGGCAGCGGATCGTCGCGCGACTGGGCCGCCAAGGGGCCGCGCCTGCTGGGCGTGCGCTTCGTGATCGCCGAGAGCTCCGAGCGCATCCACCGCAGCAACCTGGTCGGGATGGGGATCGTGCCGCTCGAGTTCCTGCTCGGGCAGACCGCGGCGTCGCTGGGCCTGACCGGCGAGGAGACCTTCGAGACCGTCGGGCTGCCCAAGCTGCTCGAGAGCGGCTTCGCGGGCGGCCGCGAGCTCGCCGTGCGCGCCACCGCCGACGGCAAGGCGAAGGAGTTCCGCACCTGCGTCCGCATCGACACCCCCCAGGAGATCGCCTACTACCAGCACGGCGGCATCCTCCACTACGTCCTCCGCCAGCTCGCCTCCTCTTAACGAGCGAGAGAGGGCCGGGGCCGTTCTTCCCCCCTCTCCCGCTCGCGGGAGAGGGCCGGGGAGAGGGGATCTGATCCCCCTCTCCCGCTTGCGGGAGAGGGCCGGGGTGAGGGCAGGCCTTGCGCGCGGCGACGTTCGTCGGGGAGAGGGCCAGCCGCGCTCGGGGTGCCGTTCGCGCGGGAGAGGGCGGCCTCGGTCGTTGTACAGGCGGCGAACGCGCTTCAGGCTCGGGGCATGAACATGCAGCGGGCCGCCCCGGCCCCGCAGGCGCCGGCGAGGATCGCGTACGCGCACGCCGGTCCGGCCGCGAGCCAGCCCGGTTCGCACTCGAGGCGCGCCGCGAACAGCCCGGCGTAGACGAACGCGACGGCGGCCGGGAGGGCCAGCGCCGCGACCGTCGCGATCGCGGACCGCATCCCCTCGCGACGGCGCGCGCCCAGCCAGAGCGCGGGCACCGTGGCGGCGAACGCGATCGCGGCCAGCGCCGCCACCCACAGGAAGGCCTTCCGTGCCGCGCTCAGCGACGGCGGCCCGAACAGCGACGTGTACACCGCCGCCGTCGCCGCGAGCGCGATCAGCCCGCGCCCGAACGCGCGCAGCGGCGGGCGCAGGCGCGCGATCAGCAGCGCCGCCAGGATCGCCACGGCGATCGCGCGGGTGATGCGAGCGCGGCGCTGGGCGGCCGCCGCCGCCGCGCGCGCGGTCGCGGTGGCCGCCGCCACCCGGGGGATGCGCGCGGCGTCCGCCGCGGTCAGCGCCCCGCGCCGCGCCGGCGAGACGCGCAGGAGGTCGACCAGCGTGCGCCCGGTCGCGGCGCCCGGCGCCGGCACGCCCCGCAGCGCCGCCAGCGTCGCCGCGACGTCGACGCTGCGCGCGCCGTCGACGCGCGCGCCCGGCTGAACGTCGGGACCGGCCGCGATCACGAACGACGCGCGCACGTCGGGCTCCTCGCCGCCGTGGCCGCCGCGCGGGCGGTGTCCGTGATCCGCCGTGACCACGACGTTGGCGCGCGGCCCGGCCGCCTGCGCCAGCGCGGCGGTCAATTGATCGGCCGCCGCCGCCGCGCCGGCGTACTCGGCCGACCGCGCGCCGAAGGCGTGCCCAGCGTCGTCGACGCCGCACAGGTGGACGACGACGAAGCCGCCGCGGGCGAGCAGGGGCGCGACCGTGCCGACGACGCGCGCCGTCGGCACGAGGTCGGCCGATTCGAACGACCGCGGGAAGAGGCGCTGCCACCAGTCGACGCCGGTCGAGACGACGGCGGTGTGCAGCCCGGCGGCGCGCGCTCTGAGCGCGACGTCATCGACGCCGGCTGCGCGCAGCGACTCGTTGGTGCGCACGCCCGAATCGCGCGGCGGCACGCCGGCGAGCAGCGCGACGTATTGCGCGGAGGAGATCGTCGGAGGGTCGGCGAGCGTCCACGCGCGCGCGCCGCCGTCCGCGAGCTGCGACAGGAACGGCAGCGTCGCCGCGACGTCGGCGCGCAGGCCGTCGATCACCACCAGTAACGTCAGCCGTGGCGACGGCTGGGCGCCGGCCGCCGCCGCGACGGGACCCGCGCCCTCCGGCGCAAGCGGCGCAGCCAGGTCGAGGTTCGGGTAGGCGCGCGCCAGAGCCAGCGCCAGGACGGCGCCCATCGCCAGGAAGCCGAGCGCCGGCGCCGACCGACCAGCCATGCGACGAGCAGTATGGCACCTCGAGGCAGATCGACGTTGTAGAACTGGCCGATGATGCGCGCAGCGACGGTCCTGGTCGTCATGCTGGCGTTCGCCTGCGCGCGCCCGGCGCCCACGCGCGAGGCCGGCGTCCCCCCGGTTCCGCCGCCGCGCGCCGACGGCCGGCTGCCCCCCGGGGTGCGGCCGACCCACTATGCGCTCGACTTCACCGTCGATCCCGCCCAGGAGCGGTTCTCCGGCCGCGCGCGCATCGCGGTGACGCTCGCGGAGCCGGCGAGCGCGATCGTCCTGAACGCGCGCGGCCTCACCGTCCGGCGCGCCACGCTGGCGACGGGCGGCGCGCCGCTGCCGGCCCGGACCGAGCTGCGGCGCGCGGCCGGATCCAAGCAGGACCCCGAGGAGCTGGTGCTGGCGTTCGATCGGACGATCCCGGCCGGCCCGGCGGAGATCGCGATCGACTACGACGGTCCGTTCGCGACCGGCCTGCGCGGTCTCTACCGCGTCGCCGACGGCGGCCGCTGGTACGCGTTCACGCACTTCGAGCCGACCGACGCGCGGCGCGCTTTCCCGTGCTTCGACGAGCCCGGCTACAAGACGCCGTTCGCGGTCTCGGTGTCGGCGCCCGCCGGATCGATCGCCGTCGCCAACATGCGCGAGGCGCGCCGCGCCGCCGACGGCGCGCGGATGCGCTTCGAGTTCGCGGAGTCGCCGCCGCTGCCCACCTACCTGGTGGCGCTCGCGGTCGGCGCGTTCGACGCGCGCGAGGGGCCAGCCGGCGCGTTGCCCGTCCGCCTGCTCGCCGACGCGGGCAAGGCCGGGCTCGGCGCGGCCGCGCTGGAGGCCGCGCGCGGCGAGCTGGTCGAGCTCGAACGCTACTTCGCCCGCCCGTACCCGTACGGCAAGCTGGACCTGCTGGCCGTGCCCAGCTTCGGCGCCGGCGCGATGGAGAACGCCGGCCTCATCACCTTCCGCGAGGAGCGGCTGCTGCTCGGCGATCACGCGTCGCTGGCGGCGCGCGTCGGCGCGGACGGCATCATCGCGCACGAGGAGGCGCACCAGTGGTTCGGCGATCTCGTCACGATGGCGTGGTGGGACGACATCTGGCTGAACGAGGCGTTCGCCAGCTTCCTGGCCGACGCGATCCTCGACGCCTGGCGGCCCGCCACCGGCGCGCGCCTGCAGGCGCTGGCGTCCAAGTCGCAGGTGATGGGCGACGACTCGCTGGCGACGGCGCGTCGCATCCGCCAGCCGGTGCGCAGCACCAGCGAGGCGATGGAGGCGTTCGACACGGTCACCTACGCGAAGGGCCGCGCGGTGCTGGCGATGACGGAGGCGTGGCTCGGGCCGGACGTGTTCCGCGACGGGCTGCGCCGTTATCTCGCGCGCCATGAATGGGGCAACGCCACCGCCGACGATCTGTACGCGGCGCTCGCCGAGGCGAGCGGCGGGCGCGACGTCGCCGGCGTCATGCGCAGCTTCACCGACCAGCCGGGCGTTCCGATCATCGAGGCGCGCGCGGTCTGCGCGCCCGGGAAGCCGGCCGCGGTTCATCTCCGCCAGCAGGAGTACCGGACGCTCGAGCGCCCCGGGGCGGGCGGCGGCGGGCTCTGGCGCGTGCCGGTCTGCGTGCACGCGGGGGGACCGGCGTCGAACGCCGCGCCAGACCGGCAGTGCGTCGTGCTGACGGAGCGGGAAGGGGATCTCGCGCTGGGCGCCGCTTGCCCCACGTTCGTCTACGCGAACGCCGGCGAGACCGGGTACTACCGCGTCCAGATGGCGCAGGCCGAGCTGGCGGCGCTCGCGCCCGTGCTGGACCGGCTGCCGGAGCGCGAGCGCTTCGGCGTCGTCAGCAACGCCTGGGCGGCCGTGCGCGCCGGGCGGCTTCCCGTCTCCGCGTTCCTGGATATCGTCGCGCGGCGCAAGACCGAAACCAGCCGCCTGGTCTGGACCGAGATCCTGGACGCGCTGCGGGGAATCGATCGCACGTTGGTGACGAACGAGACCCGCCCCGACTTCGCGCGCTTCGTCCGTGCCCTCTGCGCGCCGACGGCGCGGCGTCTCGGCTGGCGCTCGGCGGCGACCGAGAGCGACGACGAGCGCTTCCTGCGCGAGGCGATCCTGAGCGCGCTGGGCGATCTCGGCGAGGACGGACCGACGCTGGCCGAGGCGGCGCGGCGCGCGCGCGCCTGGCTCGATGCGCCGGCGGGCGCCGATCCGGATCTGGCGCGCATCGCGCTGCCGCTCGCCGCCAAGCGCGGCGACGCGGCGCTCTTCGATCGGGTGCTCGGGGTCGCCGCGCATCCGCCCACGCCCGAGAGCCGCGTGCTGGCCATCAGCAGCCTGGCCCACTTCGAGCAACCGGCGCTGATCGAGCGCACGCTCGCGCTCACGCTCGACGGCACGATCAAACCCCAGGATCTTCGTTACCTGTTCCCGGCCATCGGGCTGCGCCCGGCCGGGCGCGACGTCGTCAACGCCTGGATCCAGACCCACTTCGATGAACTGGCCCGCGTGTTCCCGTCGTTCCTGATCGGGCGCATCGTCCGCGCCGTCCCGGCGCTGTGCGCCGCGCCGCGCGTCCGCGCCGCCGAGGCCTTCCTGCGCCCGCGCGTCGCGAAGCTGGAAGGACTCGAGAAGGATCTGCGCCAGTCGGTGGAAGAAGGGATGCGCTGCGCCGCGCTCGCCGAATCGGGACGCGCCGAGGCCTCCCGCCGGCTCCATCGTGGATTATGATCAAGCCCGTGCGTGATCGGGTGGCTTGTTCGTTGGCGACGGTGTGCCTGCTGGCGGCGGCGGGCTGTTCCAGTTCCATGCCCACGCTGACGTGCGCCGACACGATCGAGAACGCGTGCGCCGCCGCGGGCAGCTGCGTGCCGAACTGGGACGACGCGCAGACCGATACCGCCTGGTGCGTCGGCGCCACCGAGCTATCACCTCTGCGCGTCGACTGCGGCGCTTACCACGTCGTCACGATCAAGGTGGGCGCCGACAGCCGCACCTTCTACTACGACGCGACGGCGGACGCCGCGAGCAACGGCGCCCTGGTCGCGATGGTGACCGCGCACAGCGCCTCCGCCACCACGACCTGCGACGGAGGTCCGGCCACAGGTTTCACGATCCCGACCTGCTCGGGGAACGGCTCCGAGCCGCTGCCGCAATGCTTCGACGGCGGCGCCGACGCCACGGGCGACGTCGCGGCAGCTTACTAGCCGCTAGCGGCTCCGCCCGCCGCGCGGCAGCGGCACGTTGGGCGGCGGTGACCCCGGCCGGTGGCAGTCGACGGCATAGCGTCGCGCCATGTCCGCCGCCTGAGGGTCGTCCTTGCCGACGAACGACGCGTAGTCGGCGAACGCCTGCACCGCCTCCGCGCAGCGACCCGCCTGGCTCAGCGTGTGAGCGCGTCCGTACATGGCGACCGACTTCCCCCACTTGTCGGACGCGGAGAAGTGCTGCTCGGCCGCGGTGAGCGCCGCCAGCGCGCCGTCGGTCTCACCCATCTCGGCCAGCGCCATCCCCTTGTCGTAGTAGGGCCACGGGTTGCGCGGATCGGCGCGGATCGCCTGGTCGGCGAGCTGGACCGCCTGCTTCGGGTTCCCCTGGATGTCCGCCGTCGCGGCCCGGCTTCCCAGCTCGGACGACTGTCGATTGGTCGGCTCGACGTTGACGTTTCGCGGAGCTTGCATCTCGTCCGCGCGCGCCGATTGCACCGACATCCCCAGGCCCAACGCCACCAGCATCCAACGCCACCCCATGCGGAAACCTCCCCCGAAGAAACTAATCATCATCGCTTCGTGAGGTCCGCGGGGTCAGCCCCCGGCCGTGTCAGTCAGGCGCGCTCGAGCTGGACCGTCGCGACGATGGCGCCAGTCTCGACGCCGCGGTAGTTGCTGACCGCTGGCCGCGCGCGGTGCGCGAGCGCCGCCGCCGCCGGCTCGTCCACGAGGCCGAGCGCGGCGAGCACCGCCGTGCAGATCGGCGCCAGCGCGCGCTCGCCGCCGTCCATCACCTTGACGGCGATCCCGAGGGGCGGGTCCGAGAAGCCGATCGCCTGCAGCGCCTCCGCGCCGCCCTTGCTGACCACGCGGACGCCGAAGGCGCGCGCAATGTCGTTGTCGAAGCGCCCTTCGCCCGAGACGAGCAGCGGGTGCGCCTGCATCGCGGCCCGCACCTGCGCCAGCGCGGCGTCCAGCGGCGTCCCGGACGGGCCGCGCGTCGCCAGGTTCTTGAACCCGCGCGCGAGCGACGCGAGCGGCATGGCGAAGTTGGGCGCGCTGCAGCCGTCGGTGCCGGCGCGCAGGGCGGCCTCGTCGAGCTCGCACGTCTGCGCGACGGCGCGCTTGACGGCGCGCTGAACGGCCGCATCCGGATCGAGGTAGCGGTCGGGCGCGACGCCGAGCACGCGCGCCAGCGCGAGGAAGCCGGCGTGCTTCCCGGAGCAGTTGTGCCGCAGCGGATCGCGATCCTCGCCGGCGCACGGGTGCCGGCCTGCGACGCGCATGCCGATCGGCCAGTGCGCTCCGCACTGCAGCTGGTCGGCGCGGGCGCCCGCCCTGGCGAGCAAGCGCGCGGCGATGTCGCGCTGCCGATCGCCGCCGTCGTGCGAGGCGGCCGCGAGCGCCAGCTCCTCGTCGTCGATGGCGAGCGTGTCGCGCGCGCCCGTCAGGCAGAGCGGCAACGCCTGCATCGGCTTCAGCGACGAGCGCGTGAACGTCACCAGCTCCGGATCCCCGAGCGCGTGCGTGACGCGGCCGTCGCCGTCCACGATGGCGGCGGCCGCCGCGTGCCAGGCGTCGATGCCGTCGCCACGTGTGACAACCGCGGCGGCGCCGGGCGAGGAGGGGGGGCTGGTCATCGCGGCGTCTCCTTCATCGATGCGTCTTCTATATAGCCTCGCGGCCGTCCCGGCGCGGGCGTCCGAAAACGTTGTCGCGGCGGGCCCTGGAGAACCGTGGCCGGGGGCTGCGGACACTCCTCCGACCATGACGGGTGTCCCGCGACCTTCGTGGCTCTCGCTCGGCCTGGCGCTGTCGCTGACCCTGCTGGCCTGCGCGACGGACGTCGGCGGGGGATCGCCGGGGGTGGGCGGTAGCCAGGGCGGCAGCGGCCAGCCCGGCGCGGCCGGCACGACCGGGGCCGGCGGGACCACCGGGACGGGAGGCACCGGCGGGAGCGGCGTGACGGGGAGCGCCGGCTCCACCAGCACGGCGGGGACGAACGGCACGGCCGGCGGCGGGGGGACCTCCGGCAGCTCCGGCTCGACAGGGGCCGGCGGCAGCAGCGGCGCGACCGGAGCCGGAGGAGCGGCCGGCGGCGCGGCGGGAACCACGGGCGGCGGCGGCCGCGGCGGCACGACCGGCAGCGGCGGCGCCACGGGCGCCGGCGGGCGCGGCGGCAGCAGCGGCGCCGCGGGCAGCGCGGGTTCGACGGCGACCGGCACCGCGGGCTCCAGCGCGACCGGCACCGCCGGCGCGACCGGGCAAGGTGGATCAGGCGGCGCGGGCGGCGGCCCGGTCAACCTGAACGGGCGCAAAGCGCTGCTGCTGGTCGACAGCCCGAGCAGCCTCGACGACGGCGAGGTGATCCTGAAGCTGACGCTGGAGAACCGCGGGATGATCGTGACGGTCGGCCCCGGCACCGGGCCGGCCACGATCGCGAGCGGACAGAACGTCATCCTGGTCTCGTCCAGCGTCGGCTCGGGCGACTTCACGCCGATCTTCAAGGACGCCGCGGTGCCGATGATCGTGTTCGGCAACTCCGCGTACTCGAACCTCGGCTGGATCGCCAGCTCGTCGGGCAAGGGCTCCGTCAACAGCACGACGCTCTGCTCGCTGGTCGACGGCACCTCGCCGCTGGTCTCGGACGTGATGACCGGCGTCGGGTTCAAGATGATCCTCGACAGCCGCAGCACGTCCCTCTACTGGGGGACGCCGGGCGGGTCGCCGATCCGGGCCGCGTCGATCATGGGACAGGCGACGCAGCTCGTCTCGTTCGCCTACGAGAAGGGCGCGGCGATGGCGACCGGGACGGCGGCGGCGCGCCGGGTCGGCTTCGGCGTCAAGGTCGACTCGGTCCAGGACCTGACCATCGAGGGGTTCAAGTTGCTCATGGCCGCCATCGAGTGGACGGCCGGGCCGTAGGTCTTTCTCTGTTCGCGCTTCCGCAAAGGAGAGGCTCCATGTCGGACAAGAGGTTTTCTGCCGCCGCGGCGACCGTCGCCGCCGTCGCCGTCGCGTCGGCGCTGGCGCTCGGCTGTTCGGCTGGCGTCAAGCAGACCAGCGGCACGGCCGGGTCGACGGGCGCCGCCGGAGCGGCGACTGCCGGAAGCCACGGCACCGCGGGCGCGGGCGGCGCGACGGGGAGCGGCGGCAGCGTCACGCCGCTCGGCACGGCTGGCTCGACGGGGACGGGCGGCGCCGGCGGGACGGCGGCCTGCGTCCCGTCCGTCACCTGCACGCCGGTGGGCGGCCGCTACTGCAACGTCATCGGCAACGGCTGCAAGGGCGGCATGCTCGACTGCGGCGCCTGTCCCGGCGACGCCACCTGCAGCGGCGGCGCGACCAACCCCGGCATCTGCATCGGCGGCGCGAGCTGCAATGCGATCACCTGCCAGTCCGGCGGAGCCGCGAAGTACTGCGGCACCATCGGCGACGGCTGCGGCCGCGCGCTGGACTGCGGCGCGTGCGCGGACGGCCAGGTCTGCAGCGGCGGCCTGTGCGTCCCGGCCGGCTGCATGCCGCTCACCTGCAGCATCGCCGGCGGCGGCCAGTACTGCGGCATGATCGGCGACGGCTGCGGCGGCTCGCTCGACTGCATGGGCTGCGGCGCGCCGATGTCCTGCGGCGGCGCCAACATCACGGGCGTCTGCGGCACGCCCGCCGCGAGCTGCACCAACCGCCTCAATTGCAAGCCGATGGGCGGCCAGTACTGCGGCGTGGTCGGTGACAACTGCGGCGGCAGCATCGACTGCGGCGCGTGCGACAACGGCATGGCGTGCGGCACCAACCACGTCTGCCCGTCGTCCGGCCCCGGGCCGTGCGCGAACCTGCAGTGCCAGCTGGACAAGCCCGGCGAGTGCACGGGCGCCGGGACCACCATCAGCGGCACCGTGTTCGACCCGGCCGGGAAGAACCCGCTCTACAACGTGCTGGTCTACGTGCCCAACACCGCGCTCGGTCCGATCTCGACGGGCGCGTCGTGCGACCGCTGCGACTCGCCGATCTCGGGCACGCCGGTCGCGGCGGCGCTGAGCGGCGCCGACGGCAAGTTCAAGATCATGAACGCGCCGTCCGGCACGAACATCCCGCTGGTCATCCAGATCGGCAAGTGGCGGCGCAAGATCATCCTGCCCACCGTCACGAAGTGCCAGGACAACGCGTTCAACGACCCGAACACCGTCCGGCTGCCGCGCAACATGAACGACCGCGCGGCGGGCGACGACGCCGGTGACGTCCACATGCCGCAGATCGCGCTGTCGACCGGCCACTCGGACGCGCTCGATTGCCTGCTGCGCAAGATCGGCATCTCCGATTCGGAGTTCACCCCCGACAGCGGCGCCGGCCGCGTGCACATGTACGTGGGCGGCGCGGGCAAGAGCGGCGACCAGGGCGCGGCGATGCTGGTGTCGGGCGCGAAGTTCGCCGACTCGTACGGCACGCTCTTCCCGAACTACGGGAAGATGGCCGGCTACGACATGATCATGCTCCAGTGCGAGGGCGAGCAGCTGGAGAACGAGAAGCAGCCCTACGTCGGTAACATGAAGCGCTACGCCGACAACGGCGGGCGCATCTTCGCCGGCCACCTGCACTCGGCCTGGATCCGCCTCGGGCTGCCGCCCTGGCCGGCCACCGCCAACTGGATCGGCGTCGGCAAGGATCTGCCGACCCCCGTGACCGCGAACGTCGACACCTCGTTCCCGAAGGGCGACGCCATGGCAAGCTGGCTGCAGAGCACCGGCGCGTCGACGACGCGCGGGCAGATCTCGCTGATCATGGGCCAGCACTCCGTCGCCGACGTGACGATGCCGGCGGCGCGGCGCTGGGTCTGGGTCCCGCAGAACGTCAACGACAGCATGATGCGGCCGTCGACGCAGTACCTGACCTTCAACACCCCGGTCGAATCGCGCGCCGACAATCAGTGCGGGCGCGTCGTGTTCACGGACGTCCACGTCTCGCTCGGCGGCGGCGACAGCTCGCACCCGGAGACGCCGTTCCCGCAGGGGTGCGTGTCGCCGATCCCCGCCCTGACCGCGCAGGAGAAGACGCTCGAGTTCATGTTCTTCGACCTGTCGTCGTGCGTGCAGGTCGAGACAGGGACGCCGATGACGCCGCCCATCCCGATCCCGGGCACGGCGCCGACGCCGCCCCCGATCTCGACGCCGGCGCCGCCCGCGCCGCCGCCGCCGCCGCCGCCGCCGCCGCCGCCGAATCCCGGATGAGCGTCGAGCAGCGCGGCGAGCCTCGACCGCGGGCGACGGTGCGTCGGGCGCCGCGGCCACGCCGCGGCGTGATACGCTGCGGCTTTAAATGATCGAATTCGGCGGTGGCTCAGCCTTCACATCGGCTCGTCAGCAGAAGAAGCTGACCCTGATCCGCCGGGCGAACCCGGGCATCCGCGCGCTGAACGCGTCGTTCGACCACTTCGTCGACGTCGACGGCAAGCTGACGCCGGACGAGAGCAAGGTGCTGGAGCGGCTGCTGCGCTACGGGCCGCGGCCGACCTCCGACAGCGCCGGGCGCGCCACGGTCGCGTTCGGACGCCGCGTGCTGGTGGTGCCGCGGCTGGGCACCGTCTCGCCCTGGTCGTCCAAGGCGACCGACATCGCGCACAGCTGCGGCCTGACGCGCGTCAAGCGGATCGAGCGCGGCATCCTCTATGTGATCGTCGGCGAGGTGGTGGACGAGGCGGCCCTGCGGCGCGCGATTCACGACCGGATGACCGAGTCGATCCTGGAACGGACCGGCGACGCCGCGAAGCTGTTCGAGCACGCGCCGCCGCGCCCGCTGACGCGCGTCGCGCTCGGATCGGACGGGCGCGCCGTCCTGGAGCGCGCCAACGAGACGCTGGGGCTGGCCCTCTCGCCCGACGAGATCGGGTATCTGGTCGAGGCGTACCGTGGGCTTGGGCGCGATCCGACCGACGTCGAGCTGATGATGTTCGCGCAGGCCAACAGCGAGCACTGCCGGCACAAGATCTTCAACGCGCAGCTGATCGTCGACGGGCAGCCGCAGCCGCAGACGCTGTTCCAGATGATCCGCCGCAGCACCGAGGCGAGCCCGGGCGGCGTGCTGTCCGCCTACCAGGACAACGCCGCGGTGATCGAGGGCCACGAGGGCGGCCGCTTCTTCCCCGATCCGGCCACCGGCGTCTACGGCGCGCGCCGCGAGCCGATGCACATCGTGATGAAGGTCGAGACCCACAACCACCCCACGGCGATCTCGCCGTTTCCGGGGGCGGCCACGGGATCGGGCGGCGAGATCCGCGACGAGGGGGCGACCGGGCGGGGGGCGCGGCCGAAGGCGGGGCTGACCGGCTTCTCGGTCTCAAACCTGCGCCTGCCCGGGGCGGTGCGCGCGTGGGAGAAGGACCACGGCAAGCCGGACCGCATCGCCAGCGCGCTGGAGATCATGATCGAAGCGCCGCTGGGCGGCGCGGCGTTCAACAACGAGTTCGGACGCCCCAACCTGTGCGGCTACTTCCGCACGTTCGAGATGGAGGTCGACGCGGGCGCGGGGCAGGGCCGGCGCGTCTACGGCTACCACAAGCCGATCATGGTGGCGGGCGGGCTGGGCAACGTACGCCCCGAGCACGTCGCGAAGACCGACATCCCGGCGGGCGCGGCGCTGATCGTGCTCGGCGGACCGGCATTCTTGATCGGCCTCGGCGGCGGCGCGGCATCGTCGCTCGCGCAGGGCGCGTCGGCGGCGGACCTCGACTTCGCGTCGGTGCAGCGCGATAACGCCGAGATCCAGCGCCGCTGCCAGGAAGTCATCGATCGGTGCTGGGCGATGGGCGACCGCAATCCGATCCTGTCGATCCACGACGTCGGCGCGGGCGGGCTGTCGAACGCGCTCCCCGAGCTCGTCCATGATGCCGGACTCGGCGCGAGGCTCGAGCTCCGGGCGATCCCGACGGGCGAGCCGGATCTGTCGCCGCTCGAGCTGTGGT
>DATBHU010000549.1:0-30646 GCA_036557265.1 Polyangia bacterium | reverse complement strand
CTGCTGCTGAAGATCAGCTTCATGGTGACGTTCGCCGAGGCGATGCTGGTGCCGATGTACGCCGCCTTCGCCGAGAAGGTCGGCGGCAGCATCCTCGACGCGGGCATCGCGTTCGCCGTGTTCTCGATGGCGACGGGCAGCGCCGTCGCGCTGATCGGGACGCGGTCCTGGTTCCAGCACAACATCAAGCGCTTCCTGATGCTCGGGTTCGTGACGTCGGCCGCTTGCGACATCTCGTACATCTTCGTCGTCAACAAGTGGCAGCTGTTCGGGGCGCAGGTGGTGGCCGGCCTGGCGACCGGAATGATCGAGCCGACCTGGGACGCGCTGTTCACGGACGACATCGAGCACTCCTCGGCGAAGCACTGGTCGATCTGGGCCGGCGGCACGCACCTCACCACCGGATGCGCGGCCCTGGTCGGCGGCGTGGTCGTCGCCTACGGATCGTTCACGGTGCTGTTCGCGACGATGGCGGCGATCGACGCGCTGGCGCTGCTCGTCGCCTGGCGCGGCCTGCGCGAGACGGCGACGGCCTAGCGGCGGTCGCGGCGGGCGCGATCCCGGTCAGGCCGAACGTGCGTCGGCGCTAGTCGTCCTTCGCCTCCGCCGCCTCGGCCAGCCAGTCCTTGGCGTGCTTCACGCGGCGGTCGAAGTCGGCGCGGACGCTGTCCTGCGCGGCGCGATCGCCTTCGAGGGCGGCGACGCGCGCAGCCGGGTAGGCGACGCCGAGCGCGTTCAGCAGGGCGTCGTAGTCGCCGAGCAGGTTCGAGTTGTTGCCCCAGTGGTCGATGGCGGTGATGCGGCGGCGGACGCCTTCGACGGCCGGCGGCAGGTTCTTCTGGATCGACAGCACCGCGCTCTTGGTCTTCGCGCGGTCGTAGCGGGCGCGCGTCGCGGTGATGAACTTCAGAACGGCGCGGTGCTCTTTCAGATGGTTGCGGTCGTAGCGGAGGTGCCGCTCGTGCTCCTCGGAGGCCATGAACTGGCGCCACTGCTGCGTCGACTTCGCGCCCGCCACCGGATCCTCGGGCAGGCGATCGCCCGCGCGCGCGCCTGCGCCCGGCCCCGCGTCGGCGGCGCGCGCGCCTGCGCCGGCCAGCGACAGCGCGAGACAGAGGCCGGGGCCGAGCCGTCGTGCCGCGTTCACGGCGCGAGTCTATCTGCTACGGGCCGGCCGCGCCGGGCGCCCGCGAGAAATAGATGTCGCCCGAGTCGCGCCGCGTGTCCTCCCAGACGACCAGCACGTCCGGCCCGGAGACCGCGATCCCCTTGTAGTCGCCGAGGAAGTCGGTGTTCCCGCTGCCGTGTCCGTCGGTGATCTGGATGTTCTTCTCGAAGCCCTTGGTCGGGTCGGCCGAACGCGCGTACCAGGTCTCGTTGTTGCCGCCGTCGCGGAAGTCGGTCCAGGCGACGTGGACACGGCCGTAGTTATCGACCGCCACCCACGACTCGAACTGGCGCGACTTCGCCGTGTTGTCGTTGACCCGGATCGGCTGCGTCCAGGTGTCACCGCCGTCCTTCGAGTACAGCAGCCAGACGTCGTCGTCGCCCTGACCGCCGGTCATCGTGCTGGCCCAGGTGATCGCGACGGTGCGGCCCGTCGGATCGGCGGCCGACCCGACGATCGGGTGCTGGCGCGGGTTGCAGCTGAAGCAGAACGTCCCCATGTCCGGGATCAGATCCTTCGGGGTCTCCCAGGTATCGCCGTTGTTCTTGCTGCGCAGGTAGCGGAGCTGGTTGCGGTTCGAATCGAGGTTGTAGGGGACGTGCACCAGGCCCGTCGTCGACGTCGTGATGGCGGTGCCGTGGATGATGTTGCCGAGCGACTGCGTCGTCCCCCAGGTCATGCCGTGATCGGTCGACCGCTTGATGCCGCCCGGGTTGCCGAGCCACGAGACGAACACGACGCCGTCGGTGACGCCGCCGCCCGCCCACGGCTTGTCGGGCGCGCTCTGGATCGTGCGGATGGGCGACCAGGTGACGCCCTTGTCCGACGACGTCATCATCCGGATGTTTCCGGTCGTGGTCGACCCGCTGATGGTCAGGTATTCCTGGCAGACGGCGTACATCGTGCCGCCGCCGTCGATGGCGACCGACGGATCGCCGACGAACATTCCGGTGTTGTTCGGGATGGAGACGTTCTTGCTCCAGGTCTGGCCGCCGTTGGTCGAGAACGAGAACGCGCAGACGCGCGTCGAGCGCTCGTCCATCCAGCCGGCCAGCGCGAGCCCGTTGGGGCCGGTCGCCAGCGCGACCTCGCTCTGGTTGCCGCTGCCGCTGTCGTCGTTGAGGCGGATGTTCGGCGTGAACACGACGGCGGCGGGCGTCGGGGTGCCCCCCGTCCCGCCGGCGCCGGTCCCGGCCGCGCCGCCCGTGGCGCTGCCCGCCGCGCCGCCGCGCCCGCCGCCGGCCGCGCCCGCGGTCGCGCTGCCTGCCGCGCCGCCGCGCCCGGCCGACCCGGCCGCGCCGCCGCCCGCGCCGCCGCGCCCGGCCGCTCCCGCGGCGCCGCTCACGCCGCCGGTGCCCGCGCCGCCTGCGCCGCCACCACTGCCGCCGCTGCCCGCGCTGCCGCCGGCGCCGGACGTTCCGCCCGTTCCGGCGGCGCCCGTCGCCGATCCTCCAGCTCCCGTCGTGCCACCGGTCGTCGTCGTGCCGCCGCTGCCCGTCGTGCCGGCGGCGCCCGTCGTGCCGGCGCTTCCCGTCGCAACGTTTCCGGCCCCGCCGCCGCTGCCGGACGTCATGCCGCCGGTTCCACCGGCGCCGCTTTGATCCACTCCTTCTCCGGCGCACGACCAGGAGGAGGCAACGGCGACGGCGATCAGAGCCCGGCGGAGCTTCATCTTCATCTATTGTCCGGTTCCACGGGTTCTCGGTGGCCGAAAAAGGCGCGTGAGGACGCCCAGTTCCCGTGCCTGGGCACGCCCGTCACGCGAGCAGCAGGCGGGCGGTCTCCTCGGGCGTCTGCGCCAGCGCGTCGGGCGATTCGGCGGCCAGGCGATCGGGCGCCATGTACCCCCAGGCGGCCGCGATCGCCCGCGCGCCGGCCGCGCGCGCCATCCGCATGTCGGGCAGACCGTCGCCGACGACCGCGGTGCGCGCCGGCCGCGTCCGGTTGGCGGCGATCAACGACAGCGCCGCCGCCGGATCGGGCTTGCGCGGGAAGCCGTCGCCGTCGCCGATCACGGCGACGAAGCGATCGGCCAGCGACAGATCCTGCAGCAGGCGCCGCGCGATGTCGCCCGGCTTGTTGGTCACCACCGCGGTCGCGACGCCGCCCGCGTGCAGCGCCGCCAGCGCCGCCGTCACGCCGGGGTAGGCGCCGGAACGATCGCTGACGTGGGCGCGGTAGTGGGCGAGCAGGGCGGCGTGGAGCGCGTCGACGTCGGCCGCGACGCCGGCGTGCTCGACGGCGCGGCGGATCAGCTCGCGCGCGCCGTCGCCCACCATCTGCTTGACGATCGCGAGCGGCGGCGTCGGCACGCGAACCGCCGCCAGCGCCGCGCCCAGCGCGCCCGCGATGTCGGGCGCGGTGTCGACCAGCGTTCCGTCCAGGTCGAAGATCACCAGATCGATGGCTGCCACCGCGGGTCCACTCTACCAACCAACGGGGCGCGGGGGCGTCCCTGTTGGGGGGCGCCACTGGACCCGGCGCCGGCGGCGCGTCAGGTCGTCGGCGTCGCCCAGGTGGCGCGCAGGCGCGCCGCCACGTCGATGCGCGGGGCGCCGCGCGCCGCCGGCGGCGCGCCCGCCTCCGGGTATTCGACCGGGGCGACGCGCTCGAACTTGCCGACGATCGCGTCCGGGATGAAGCGCGTGCGCGGCGTGAAGACGTGGCGATCGCCCAGGCGGTGTTGCTGGCGGATGAAGAAGCGCAGCGGGTGGACGACGGCCAGGAAGTTCTTCGCGCGCGTCATGGCGACGTACAGCAGCCGGCGCTCCTCCTCGATCTCGGCCGGCGTGCCGGTGGCGAGGTCGGACGGGATGCAACCGTCGGCCGCCGACAGCAGGAAGACGCTGTCCCACTCCTGGCCCTTCGCGGAGTGAATCGTCGACAGGATCAGGTAGTCCTCGTCCAGGTGGGGCGCCCCCGCCTCCGCGCCGGTGCCGGCCGGCGGATCCAGCGTCAGCTCGGAGAGGAAGCGCTCGCGCGACGGCGCCGCCGCCGCCAGCTGCTCCAGCTGCTCCAGATCGCCGAGCCGCGCGCGCGCGTCGTCGTACAGGCGCGCCACGTGCGGCTCGTACCAGCGCCGCACCAGCCCCATGTGCGCCGCCCACGGCGCGGCCGCGTCGCACAGGCGCGCGAACAGCTCGGCGAACGCGGGCCAGTCCGCGCGCGCGGCGGGCGGCGGATCGAACGTCGCCAGCGCGGGCGGCAGCGCGAAGCGCGCGCTCGCCAGGTGGCCCACCAGCGCGTCGGCGAAGCGCGGCCCCATCCCGGGGAGGAGCTGCGCGACGCGGAAGCCCGCCAAACTGTCGCGCGGGTTCTCGGCCCAGCGCAGACAGGCGAGCGCGTCCTTGACGTGCGCGGCTTCCAGGAAGCGCAGGCCGCCGTACTTCACGAACGGGATGTTGCGGCGCCCGAGCTCGACCTCCAGCGCGTCGCTGTGGTGCGCGCTGCGGAACAGCACCGCCTGCTGGCGCAGCGGGACGCCCGCCTCGCGCCGCTCGAGGATCCGTTCGACGACGTAGCCGACCTGCGCCAGCTCGTCGGCGACGGTGGCCAGCGCCGGGCGCGTGCCGCCCGGGCGCGTCGCGCGCAGGTTCTTCTCGTGGCGCTCGCCGGCGGGCGCCAGCGCCATCACCGCGTTGGCGGCGTCCAGGATGGGCGCCGTCGAGCGGTAGTTCTCCTCGATCGTCACGATCGCGGCGGGCGGATCGTACTGCGCCGGGAACGCCAGGATGTTGTCGACGCGCGCGGCGCGGAAGCTGTAGATCGCCTGCGCGTCGTCGCCGACGACGGTGACGCCGCGGCCGTCCGGCTTCATCGCCCGCAGGATCTCGGCCTGCAGGGCGTTGGTGTCCTGGTACTCGTCGACCAGCACGTGATCGAAGCGCGCGCCGATGCGCGCGGCCGCCCCCGCGTCGGACATCAGATGGAACCAGTAGAGCAACAGATCGTCGTAGTCGAGCACCGC
The DNA here is from genome assembly GCA_036557265.1 of Polyangia bacterium. Classification (GTDB taxonomy): domain Bacteria; phylum Myxococcota_A; class Polyangia; order Fen-1088; family Fen-1088; genus JADGRB01. Next base: position 25,511 of record DATBHU010000549.1, on the reverse strand, counting down.
CCGCGCCCCCTTCGCGTCGACGTAAGCGGCGTAGAGCGCGCGCAGCGGCTCTTCCCATTCCAGGCACCAGGGAAAGCGGGCGCGCAGGCAGTCGCGCAGCGCCTCCTGCGTGTTGACGACGGCCGAATAGATGGCGAGGCAGGTCCCCTTGCGCGGGAAGCGGCGATCGGTGCGCGCCAGCCCGCCCTCGTGGCGCAGGCGATCGAGCAGGTCGGCCGCGTCCTCGCGGTCCAGCAGCGTGAAGCCGGGGTCGAGGCCCAGCTCGGGCGCGTGCTGGCGCAGCAGGCGGTTCGCGACGGCGTGGAACGTCCCCGCCCACGGCAGCGCCGCGTCCGAGACGCCGCCGCCGCCGCGCCGGGCGCCCGCGATGCGCATCGCGCGCCGGGTCATCTCCTGCGCCGCGCGCCGCGAGAACGTGAGCAGCAGGATCCGGCGCGGGTCGGCGCCGCGCGCGATCAGCGCCGCCACCCGGTGCGCCAGCGTCTGCGTCTTCCCGGTGCCCGCGCCCGCGACGATCAGGAGGGGGCGATCGTCCGCGTCGGCGGCGCGCTGCTGCGCCGGATTGAGCTGCATCCGACCCAGACTATACGAATGTTCAGGTCGCGCAAGTTCATCACTGCGCGGCCGTCGGCGGCGCTTCCAGCACGCACATCGACGCGCGGATGATGACGCCGCCCTCGAGGAAGCCGCTGACGACGACGCGGGTCGACGGCAGCTGCTCGCGGACCGCGCCCAGCTTGCAGTCCCGGACCACCGCCGACAGCGGGCGATCCGTCCCCGACTTCTGGATGGCGAGCTCGCGCGGCGCGTCCGCCGCCTCCGGCACGACGATCCAGCTCGGGAAGCAGTTGTTGCAGCAGGCGGTGTCCCCGACGCAGGAGATCCTGGTGCAGGTCGGCGCGGCGGCGAGCGTCAGCTGTCCGCGCACCGCGACCGCCGCCGTCGCTTCGTCCTCGCGAAACGACGCCATCTCCAGCGATGCCTTCACCGGACAGCGCGGCAGCCCCGCGATCCACGTCTGGATCGACGCGACGCCGCTCTCCACGTACGCATCGTGGTGCTTCGCCCCGCCGTGCGCGCACCCGACCGCCGCCGCGGCGACGGCCAACGTGGTCAGCGTGCTCAGGCTGGCGAGGAGATCGCGGGACATCATGGCCGGGTGGGCGGATAATAGGCCCGGGGCATGGGGCGCAGCGTGAAAAGCGGTTGGCTCGCGTTGCTGGCGCTCGGCGTCCTCGGCGCGGCGGCGATCCACCGCACCACCCACGGCCGCTGGTTCGCGCGCGCCGTCCGCGTCTGGCCCGCCCACCCGGAGCCGCGCGCCGGACGGTGGGTGTCGTGGAATCCGATCCCGATCGGGCCGATCAAGGACATGCGGGGCGAGCGGCCCGACGACGTCTGGGCCTGGTCGGGGAGCGCGATCATGCACTGGGAGGGGCGGACCTGGACGCGCGTGCCGGCGCCGCCCCGCGATTTCGGCGGCCAGAACGGCGACATCACCAGCGTGGGCGAATCGTCCGGCGTCCTCTGGGCCCGCACGGGGATCGATCGACCGACGATGCACGCCGGGTGCGTCGTCTACGGCGGCAGCGTGGCGCAGGACTGGTGTCGCCGCGGGGAGCAGTGGAAAAAATACCAGGACTGCGGCCCCTGGCGGCCCGGCACCTACTCGGGAACGGCGCCGCCCGCGCCGGCGCCGGACAGCGCGCGCGTCGACGAGGCGGAACTGGCCCGTCTCTGGGCGGCGCACCCGGGCCCGGACTGGGCGCGCATGCGCCTGAAGCGCGGCTACCGTGTCGGGGGCGGCGAGCTGTGGGCCGTCGACGAGACCGGGCGCTGGCTGGCGCACTTCGACGGTCGTGGCTGGACGGTCGCCGTCAATCCGGCGCTCGGTTACACGGGCGCGCTCTGGCTCGCCAGCGAGGACGACGGCTGGGCGGCCGGCGGCAAGCTGCTCTATCGATGGGACGGCCGCGAATGGAGCGCGGCGGCCGAGGCGCCCGAGGTGGTGGGCGCGATCTGGGGCAGCGACGCGGACGACGTCTGGGCCGTCGGGGCCGGCGGTCTGGTGATGCACTTCGACGGCCGCGGCTGGCTCGGCGAGCAGCGCCTGCCCGGCCGCCCGTGGCTGACGTCCGTCGCGGGGCGCGCGCGCGACGACGTCTGGGTCGCCGCCTGCGACTACATGGGATTCACCGCGCACTGGAGCGGCGCGCGCTGGACACCGCGACCGGTCGCGCCCAGCCCCGCCTACGCGGCGGTGCACAACATGTGTCCGAAGCTGGCGCCCGAAGCCGGCGGCCGCGCGCTCGTCGCCGTCGACAGCGCGATGTTCGCGTTCGCCGGCGTCGACTGGCGCGACACGCCGAGCCCGCTCGCCGACGCGGACCGCGTGCCGCTCGCGCGGGGGCAGATCACCGCGCTCGCCCCCGCTGACGACGAGATGTGGGCGGTCGGCTGGCAGCCCGACGGGACCAGCGACACCGGCCGCGGCCCGCTGGTGCTGCGGCGGAGGGGCGACGTCTGGGAGAAGCTGGACGTCGGCGTCACGCGCGGCGCGGCGAGCGCGCTCTGGGCCCGCGCGTTCGACGACGTGTGGGTCGTCGGCACGGGCGGCCTGATCTTGCACTTCGACGGGCGGGCCTGGACGCGCGAGGAGAGCGGCACCGACGAGGATCTCGCCGGCATTCACGGCGCGGGCGACACGATCTGGATCCTCGGCGTCGAGGGCGGGCTCCTGCGCCGGACGTTGTGATGACGGTGCGAGGACCGATCTCGGTCGCCGCCGCGGCGGCGTTGCTCGCGCTCGCTTGCGGCGGATCGCTGGCGCCCGCGGACGGGGGCTCGAGCGCGCTGGGCGGACTGAGCGGCACCGTCGGCGCGGGCGGCGCGGGCGGCGCGGCGGGCGTGACCGGCGCGGCGGGCGCGGGCGGCGCCGGCGCCGGCGTCCTCGGCGCGGCGGGCGCGAGCGGCGCCGCGGGCGCGAGCGGCGCCGCGGGCGGCACCGGCGCGGGGACAGGCGCCGACGCGGGCGACGACGGCCGGTCCGCGTGCCTGCAGCTGTGCGGGGGCGTTCGCGGCGTGCTGCCCGACGCCGATTCGATCTGCCACGTCAGCCTGCCCTGTCCGGTCGGCGGAGATCTCACCGGCCTGACCGTCTTCGTCGACGGTCAGATCATCGCGCAGGATCCGACCACGGCGGGCGGATGGAACTACACCGACGCGTCGATGTCGGCCATCGCCTTCTACGGTCAGGTCTGCACCGACGTGGGCAACAGGGCGGCGGTCGACATCGCCTACCGTTGCCTGGTGCCCTGACGAAAGCGAGAGCGCGCGCGTGATCCGCGCCGCGCCGCTGCCGAAACGGCAGCCGAGCCGTGCAGACTCGGCAGGCGGCGGCGCCCGCGGCCGCGCGCGCCGCCGCCATCGCGGCGCGTTCGCCGCGGCACGCGCGATGCACACCGTCGCTGGTCAGGAGGTGTACATGAACAGCGCCGCGCTTGCCCGCCTGGATTCCGACCCCGCCACCGACGGTGACGGCGGCGACGACCGGACGATCGCGCCCGAAACCGGACCGCTTCGCATCCTGCTCGCCGAACACAACCATCACCTGCGCCGCCTGATCGCGCTCGTGCTTCGCCGCGACGGCCACTTCGTCGTCGAGGCGAGCGACGGCGCGCGGCTGCTCGACGTCGTCGCGTCGCTAATCATCGAGCAGCGGCGCCCGCACTACGATCTGATCGTCTCCGAGCAACGTCTCCCCGGCATCCAGGGTCTCTCCGTGCTGAGCGCGCTGCGCACGGCGGGCGATCCGACGCCGTTCGTGCTGGTGACGCTCGATCCCGACGTGAAGGCGCAGGCGGCCGGGCTCGGCGCCGTCATCCTCGAGCGGCCGTACGACGTCGAGGCGATCCGCACGGCGATCGCGGCGCGCTGATTCGCGTTAGACTCCGGCGGGCGGATCGCTTCCGAGGTCTCGACGGCCGGCCATGAAGTGGAACCAGCGCCTGGTGCGGTTTTCGTTCGACGACAGCCTGCTCGCCGAGCGCGGCGGCGACTGGGACGCCGCGCTCGCCTTCTGGGAGGGACGCGGCTTCCGCTGCGCCTCGGCCGGCGCCGACCGCGTCGTCGGCCGCCGCGGCGACTGGTTCGGCAACCTGTTCTCGTTCGACGTGCAGCGGCTGATCTGCGATCTGGACCTGCGGCGTGAATCCGCGCGCGGGTGGTCGATCCGGCTGCTGCTGGAGGGCGCGTTTCAATACTTCACCGAGTGGAACCTGGGCGAGCTGGTGCTCGAGCCGCTGCTGTTCCGGCGCGCCATGCTCGGGCTGCCGATGCCGCCCGACCTGGCGCGCTATCGCGCCGAGACCCGGCGCGCGTCGGTGGTCAGCGCGCTGTCGCTGACGCTCGCCGGCAAGCGCCTGCCCGAATTCTGGCGGCAGCTCTTCCGGCAGCTCGCCGCGCCCTACGATCCACCGATCGTCGAACGCGTCAGGGTTTAGCGCGCGTTGCCTGCGGCTGGGCGATGCCTACGTTTGAGGTCGGCGTCGGCGGCGCGTCCGCTCGAGGTGACAGCGGAAGAGCCAGCAGGCGGAGGAAGGGGGCAAAGATGGTTGGTTCGCGGCGGAGCGGTTGGGGAGCGGTGCTGGCCCTGTGCGCGAGCGTGGTGCTGGGCGTGGCCATCTCGGCTGACGGATGCGGCGGCGTCAATCAGACCGATCCGGTCAACGGCGGCAGCAAGGGCCCCGAGATGAAGACCGCGATGACGCGCGGGCCGGGGGCGGCCAGCGCCAGCCAGATGGCGCAGAGCGTTCCGCAGACCCGCGCTCAGATGCCGCCGCCCGTGACGCTCGGGCACTGCGCGCAGGGGATGAACTGCGTCGGCACCGTCGGGTGCATCGGCGGCTGCGATCCCAGCACGGCGACGATCACCATGTGCGCGGCATGCGACAACACCGCGTTCACCGACTGCAGGCAGCAAGCCTGCAATCCCTGACGGAACGCGAAAGGCGAAAGGTCGTCGTCATGAAGAAGTTGCGCTGGCAGGGGACGAGGGCGCTGCTCGGTCTGTGCGCCGGGATCGCGATGGGGTGGGTCGTCTCGGCGACGGCGCGCGAGGCCCGCGGCGCGCCCGCCGCGCGCGGCGGCACCCACGCGATCGGCGCGACCTGGACGGCGGTGTGCGCGCTCGGCCGCGCGTGCACGGGAACGGCCGGGTGCGCGGGCGACTGCGATCCCGACAGCTCGCTCATCAGCGGATGCGCGCGCTGCGAGAAGGGCGTCTACGCCGGCTGCTCGCAGGGCATGTGTCAGGACACGATGGAGCTGTCGGCGGCGGCCGTCGACGAGCAGCTGTGCCCGAACCAGCTGATGACCCCGTGCGCCGGCATCGGCGAGATGTGCACCATCGGGCACACGACCCACCGCTGCCGCTGCTCCACCGTCGGTGGCTGGTACCTGAAGTGGATCTGTAAGTAAGTTCGCCAACAGGATTTGGGAGGGGCGAAGGCCGCCCTCAACCAACGCGGACGAAGTGCCGAGATACGGGGCCGCAGCCCGAAAAGACGGAGGCCCCGTGAATCCACGCAGAAGCGCGCTCGCAACCGCCGCCCTGATCGCAGTCGCAGCCGCCGGCGTCACGGGTCTGTCACCGACCGTCGCCGTCGCGCGCACCGCCGATCCGAAGGAGGTGCAGGAGCTGAAGCGCGAGGTGAGCCAGCTGCGCGCCGAGATGCAGGCGCTGACGGCGGCGATCGCCGAGACCACCGAGCTGGAGCGACAGCGGACCGCGAACCTGACGCGGGCGCTGAAGGACGATTCGGGGACGTCTCAACCGGTGGCCGCGCCGTCACCGGCGGCCGCCCCGGCGCCGCCCGCCGAGCGGAGCGAGCCGGCCGACCGCGCGCGCGAGGCGGCGCCCCCGGCCGCCCCGTCGGGCACCGGCGGGGACAAGAGCCGCGGCAACTCACGCCATCGCCACAAAGGCCACTCCGGCCGCTCCCACGCGACGCCCTCGCGCTGAACCCGGGGAGAGGGGAGGGAGGAGCCGACGGCTCCGGCACCATTCAGGCAGCGTCCGAATCGAGTTGTTGGTGCTTTTCGGCGAGCGCATCCTCGAACGGGCCAAGATCGATGTTCATCATCCTTGCCGCGGCCAGCCCACGAAGGATCTCCTTCGCCGCGGCCGGCGCCCCGTCGTATGCGGCGATGTCCTTGCGCAACTGCTCCGACACGCGCTCGCGCACCAAAGCGTCGACTTCCTCTTGGGTGTGCCAGGTACTCATCGGCCCATCTCCTCGGTGGACTTCGAACCCTTGAATAGTACCCGAAGCAGCCGTACCAGGCCGTCGTCGACACGGTAGAGGATGCGATAGCCCTCAATGCGTTGCTGCCAGGTTGCCGCTGGGCACCACGAGATCGGGGCTCTTAGAGGCCGCCGATTGCGCGAAGGCAACTCGGCCTGCTCGGCCAGTTGAAGCGCTGCGCGCGTGATGAGCGGAAGGTCATAGGCGCGCCTCAGCGATCGTAGATCTGCGAGGAAAGCGCTTTCGTATTGAAGTTGGTGGCGAGGCACGCCAGGTCGTCCGCGTAGCGGGTCATCGTCGCGCCAAAGCTCGCCGCCAGGGCCGCGAGCCGCCTGTCCAGCCGGGGACTCGGCGCCATCACCGACGAGGGTAGGGGGCGCGCCGAGGGCGCGTCAATCGCCTCACTGCGCCGTCTCACCTGCGCCGCGTCACCGGCGTGGCGGCTTCGCGAGCGGGCGGGCGCGCGCGATCACCGCCTTCCAGTCGTCGTCGCTCATGGCGCGGACGACGAGCTGGCATTCGTCGAGCAGCGTGGCGTGCGATCCGGCCAGCCCGGCGACCGCGGCGAACGGCACGATGATGACCTCGCCTTCGGCGATCCGGAGCGCCACGTAGTCGACGTACGGGATCACGAGATCCTCGTCGGGCAGCCAGATCGCGAAGTGCGTCTTGCGGCCGCCGTCGTCGTGGCCGGCGGACTCGAACACCCCGGCGTCGCGGACGCCCGCCCCCACGTCCCACTGCACGCGGCGGATCGTCGCCAGCACGCGATCGGAGAGGGTGTCGGGCGGTCCCGCCGCCTCCAGCTCCGCGAGGAGTCGCGCGCCGATGGTGCACGCGCGGTTCGGCCCCGAGATCGACATCGGCCCGCGCCCGTCGCGGATCAGCGTCGTCAGCGCGCGCGTCCCCGATATCGCCTGCTCGCGCATCCAGTCGGCGCTGTGCAGGCGCCGGAGCTCGCCCACTTCGACGGCGCCGAAGTAGTCCGCCTCGACGGTCGCCGCGCCCGCCAGCCGCGCCGCCGTCTCGGCGATGCGCAGCGCGAGGTCGCAATCGTCCGGCGACGCCAGCGCTCGGATCACGATCGTCAGCTCGCCGTCGCGCCAGTCGACCTCGGTCAGGCGGGTCGAACGGGCGGCGCGGCAGAAACGCAGGCCGCCCGGCGGCCAGGCGTCCCCCGGCGGATCGTCAGGGCGGAGGTGGAGGTCGGGGATGGCGAGGGCGTCGCGGACGGCGCGCGCGCTCGGCGGGGCGGCAGCCGGAACGGCCAAGGAATAGCTCACCGAACCACTCTCGCCACGGGCCGATCGAGCCGCCGCACCGCTCTCAGCGGATCCCCAGCAACTCGATGTCGAACACCAGCGGCCCGGCCGGCGCGCCCGGTTGCGACGGCTTGTCGCCGTACGCCAGCGCGCCCGGGATCCAGAAGCGAGCCTTGTCGCCGACGACCATCAACTGCACGCCCTCGGTCCATCCTTTGATGACGCCGCCGAGGGGGAAGCGGGTGGGCTGGCCGCGCTGCACGGAGCTGTCGAACATCTTCCCGTCCGGGGTCCAGCCGCTGTAATGGACCTCGACGGTGCTGTCGGCGGTCGGGTGCTCCTTCCCTTTTTCGTGCTTGAGGAATTTGTAGGCGATGCCCGACTTGGTTCGCTTGGCGTCGGCGGGCGGCGCGTCGACGTCGTCCGGCACCGCGATCGGATCGGGCATCTTCACGAAGTCGCCCATATGGACGTCGAAGACGCACGCGCCCGATCGACTGCGCTTCGGCCGGCCCGCGCCGGCGAGCGCCTCCGGGATCCAGAGCCGGCGCGTCTCGCCCCGGCTCATCAGGCGCAACCCTTCGGACAGACCCTTCATCGCGTCGTCCAGCGGCAGCGTCAACGGTTCGCCGTCGGGGACGGAGCTGGCGATCACCTCGCCGTCCGGCGTCCAGCCGGTGAAGGTGATCGTGACCTTGTCGTGAGGACCGGGCCGCACCGTCCCGCGTGGCTTCGCCAGGACCTTGAAGGCCAGTCCGCTCTCGGTCCTCGTCGCGTCGGCGGGCGCGGCCGCGACGTCCGGCGGCGCAGCCGGCGCGGCCGGGCGCGTGCTTCCGAGCGGCTCGATCGGCTGCGCGATCGCGCTCGGAGCGGTCGACAGGGCGGCGACGAACACCGTCGTCGCGGCGAGGGCGGGGGAGAGGCGCGCGGACAGCGACATGCCTGCCGCATATCACAGAAGCGGCGTGTCACGCGTCGTCGTCCGTATCTTCCTTACGAGCGCGACCGTGCTTAGGGTTGACCCTGAGCGAAAGGAGGGCGAAATGAAGTCGGATACTTCGCTCAGAACGGTTGAGCCGCTGGCGGCGGTCAAGAGGCATCCGCAGGCGGCGATGGTGGGAGGGGTGGTGTCGGCCGTCGTGCTCGGTGGCTTTTCGGCGCTGATGGGCGGGGCGGTCGCGGGCGTGCTGATGGCGGCGATTGGCGTCATCGTCGGCGCGCCGGGCGGTGCCCACCTGGCGGAGGCGGCGGAGCCGGAACGGCCGGTGTAGGCGGCTTCAGTTGATGGTGACGGGCTGCGTGGTGCCGGAGGCGACGGTGAATTCCACGCAGCCGGGCGCGATCGTCGTCGAATCGACGGTCTGCCGGGTCAGCCGCACCTGGGGGCCCGTGCCGACGCCCTGATCGAGCAGGGTGTTGATCAGCTCGGCCGGGACGGTGCCCGCGCCGCTGTCGGAAAATTCGCAGCGCACGATGCCCGTGCCGGGCGCGCGGCCCATGTCGAGGCCGGTGTTGTTGCCGAGATCGACGTCGGCGGAGACGCGCACCTGCGCCGGGCCGCCCTGCGACGGCCACGTCAGCGCCAGCGGCTGATCGCGCGCGACGGTGAGCGTGCCGGCCGGTGGAAACAGCGGCGCGACGCCGGTCCCCGTCAGCGAAAACGGCGCGTAGTCGCCGCCGGTGGTGGTGAGCGTGAGCAGCGCGCCGGCCGCGGCGGGCGGAAACGGCTCGCTGCCGGGCTCGCTCTCGTAGGTGATGGTGCCGCCGTCGAACGGCGGAAGCATGAAGGGGTTCGCGAGGCCGGCGATCTCGATGTAGCCGACGCTGTGAGTCTGCGGCGGCGGCGCACACTGTCCGGGCGGCCGGCAGATCTGCGCACCCGCGCAGGGCGGCGTGCAGTCGGCGGGCGGCGCGCCGGCGAGCAGCGCGCAGGCGCCGCTGGTCGCGACGTTCTGGTACGGCTCGGCGTGGACGCCGTCCCAGATCGTCGCGTCGAACGCCGTGTAGCCCGTGGTCGTGCTGGTGGCCTGGACCGCCAGGTACATGGCGCCCACCTGTGTGTTCGGCGCGCACGCGACGAAGCTGGATCCGCTGCTGGCGCCGGCGCCGCCGCCGTCGAAGAATCCCGCGCCGCCCGCGTCACGAAGGCCGGGGCCGGCGTCCAGCGTGCGCGAGCAGGCCGGCGCCGCCGCGGCACCCGCGACGATCATTCCCGCTGCCAGCATCAGCGCTCTCCGGACGCGCATACAGGAATAGTCGCGTGATTTCGCGAAAGCAGGTCAAGGAAAAGGCGCGCGCCCAGCGCTGCGTCAGCGCTTCGCGTCCACCAGCACGCCGCACGAGGGCGGCAGCTGCGGTTCAGGTTCGACGGCTTCGGTTTCCTTCTTCTTGGTGCGCGTCGCCGTGGCGTCGTCGCTGAACCACCAGCGCAGCGTCGCGCCGCAGCCGTCGTCGCGCGGTGGATCCTGCGGCACGCACTGCGGGCTGTCGGGCGGGCACTTGAGCCGCACGTGAAAGTGATCGTGGTGGGCCCACCACGGCCGCAGCTTGCCCTGCCACGGCGCCTTCGCGCTCGCCGGCGCCTCGCACATCGCCTTCTTGATCCCGGGCTCGACGAAGATGCGGTCGACGGCCGGATCGGCCGCCGCCAGCGCCAGCAGCGCGGCGACCTTGGGCGTGAAGGCGCTCGTCGTCTCGTGCGTCTTCGGGTCGGCGACGGCGACCGCCGACAGCTGCTCGCGCGCGCCCCGCGACACGTGCCCGGGCCGCAGGCCGGCCGGCGCGGCGTAGCCGATGTCGGCGTCGAGGCCGGTCTGGTGGCTGCGGTGGCCGCTCGGCGTCGGCCCGCCGCGCGGCTGCGACAGATCGCCGACCACGAGCGGCCCGACCTTCGCCGTCCGGGCGGCGACGGCCAGCCGCTCGATGTACGCGACCAGCAGCGGGTGTCCGAAGTGGCGGTTCCGCCCGAGGTGCAACACCTCGTAGCCGGGGCCGCTCACCGGTAGCGTCGCCGCGCCCTGCAGGCAGCCGCAGCTGCAGGTGCCGATCGACAGCGCCGGCCCCGTCGACGGCGCCCGCAACGCCTGCCATTGCTTCGCGACGAGGCCCTGTTTCGGTGCGGGCGCGGCGGCGGCGGCGAGGGCCAGCGCGAGGAGGGCGGCGTGCACGGCGGGTAGCATAGCGCGCCTCTCGCAAGGCTTGCCCTCACCCCGACCCTCTCCCGCAAGCGGGAGAGGGGGAAAGAGGTCAGTTGGGGGCGTCGGCGATGACGCGTTCGATGACGCTGAGGTCGACGGGCTTGACCAGGTGGACGTCGAAGCCCGCCTCCTGCGCGCGCAGGCGATCGCTGTGCTGGCCGTAGCCGGTGATGGAGACCAGCTTGATGCCGGACAGGCGCGGCTCGCGGCGGATCCGGCGGGCCAGCTCGTAGCCGTCCATCAGCGGCAGGCCGATGTCGAGCAGCGCGATGTCGGGAGAGAAGGTCTCGAGCTTGGTGAGCGCCTGGGGGCCGTCGTGGGCCACCTCGACCGCGTGGCCGAGGTCGAGCAGCGCCTCCGCCAGCGCGGCCGCGGCGTCCTCGTTGTCGTCGACGACCAGCACGCGCCGGCCCAGCCCCACGCCCTGCCGCCCCGCATGCGACAGCACCGGCAGCGACGGCGCCGCCGTGGTCGAGGACAGCGCCGGCAACCAGACCACGAACTCGCTCCCCTTGCCCGGACCGTTGCTGAGCGCCTCGACGGTGCCGTCGTGCAGCGTGACCAGCGACTTGACGATGCTGAGCCCGAGGCCCAGCCCGCCCTCGGAACGGTCCAGCCCGCGCGGCCCCTGCACGAACAGATCGAACACGACCGGCAGCAGCTCGGCGCGGATGCCGATGCCGGTGTCCTTCACCGCCATGCGCAGCCGATCGCCGACGCGCCTGGCGGTGACCGTTATCGCGCCGCCCGAAGCCGTGTACTTGGCCGCGTTGGTCAGCAGGTTGGCGAACACCTGCGCCAGGCGCATCTTGTCGCCGTCCAGCATCAGGCCCGTCTCGACGTCGACCGTCAGGTGGTGCATCCGCTGCTCGAGCAGCGGGCTGGCCAGCTCGATGGCGCGGCCGATCGTCTCGCCGAGATCGACGGTGGTGCGGTCGAGCGAGATCTTGCCGCGCGCGATGCGCGACACCTCGAGCAGATCGTCGACCAGGCGGACGACGTGCCGCACCTGCCGATCGATCAGCGCCCGCTCCTGCTCGAAGATGTTGCTGCCGCGCAGCTGCATCACCTGCAGCGTGGTCAGGATCGGGGCCAGCGGGTTGCGCAGCTCGTGGCCGAGCATCGCCATGAACTCGTCCTTCGCGCGCGTCGCCTCCTCGGCGGTGCGGCGGGCCTCCTCGGCGGCCAGGCGCTGCCGCCGCACCTTCAGCTGCGTCTCGACGCGCGCGCACAGCTCACGCGCCGAGAACGGCTTGACCAGGTAGTCGTCGGCGCCCGCGTCCAGCCCCTCGACGCGCGCCTCGTCGCCCGCGCGCGCCGACAGCATGACGATCGACGTCGACGCGAGCACCTCGTCCTGGCGGATGCGGCGCACCAGCTCGAAGCCGTCGAGCTGCGGCATCATCACGTCCGTCAGGATCAGGTCGGGTGGGTGGCGCCGCGCCGCCGCCAGCGCCGCCTGCCCGTCGGCCACCGCCTCGACCTGCCAGCGCCGCTCGAGGATGCGGCGCACGTAGTCGCGCATGTCGGCGTTGTCGTCCGCCAGCAAGATCCGCTGGTGTTTCTCCTCGGGGGCCGAGGCAGAGGCGGAGGCCGACGCCGGCGCGGGCGGCGCGTCGTCCACCAGCCAGCGGGTCGCCTCCGTCATGAACGCCTCCGCGGCCGTCGAGCTCTGCGACGCCGGCGCGCGCTCGCCGCCGACCCGCTCCGCGGGCAGGTGGGCCCGGCCGCGCGGGATCGATACCGTGAACGTCGTCCCCTGTCCGAGGCGCGAGCTGACGGAGATGCTGCCGCCGTGCAGCCGCACCAGCTCGTGGACCAGCGCCAGCCCGATGCCCGAGCCTTCGTGCGAGCGCGAGCGCGCGCCGCGCACCCGGTGGAAGCGCTCGAACAGGTGGGGGATCTCGTGCTCGGGGATGCCGGTGCCCGTGTCCGCCACCGCCAGCTCGACGCGCTCGCCGCGCGCCGCCAGCGTCACCGTGATCGAGCCGTCGAACGTGAACTTGAACGCGTTCGATAGCAGGTTGAGGACGATCTTCTCCCACATGTCGTGGTCGACGAAGATCGGCTCGTCGATCGGCGCGCAGGTGACGCGCAGCTCGACGCCCGCGCCCTCGATCGCCGCCCGGAAGCTGCTGGCGAGATCCTTCGTCAGGGCCCCGAGATCGGTCGCCTGATACGAGGCCTGGGCGCGGTTCGCCTCGAGCCGCGCGAAGTCCAGCAGGTTGTTGACCAGCTTGAGCAGGCGCAGCTCGTTCCGGTAGACGATCTCCAGCGCCTCGCCCGTCAGCGCGCCGCCGGCGGCGCGCGCGTCCTCGGTCGGGCCCAGCATCAGCGTGAGCGGCGTGCGGAACTCGTGGCTGACGTTGCTGAAGAACTCGGTCTTGGCGCGATCGATGGCGGCCAGCGCCTCTGCCCGCTTGCGCTCCTCCTGGTACGCGCGCGCGGTGCGGATCGCCGTCAGCACCTGCCCGGCGGCCAGGTCGAAGAAGCCGCGGTAGCCCTCGTCGAGCGCGCGGTGCGGGCTGACGCCGGCGATCATCACGCCGCAGGCGCGCGGCCGTTCGGGCGCCGCCAGCGGCAGCACGATCGCCGTGTGGGGCGGCTCGCTCCAGGCGCCGCAGGGCACGGCGGCGAAGCGCTCGCGCAGATCCTCCACCAGCGCGACGCTGCGCCGCTCGGCGACCTCCGCGAGCGGCCACTTCGACGGCGTCGCCAGTGTGATGGTCGGCGGCGCGACGTCCCCGTTCGTCGGCACGCCGCACGAGCCGGCGAGGTGAGCGGTGCGTCCGTTGTCATCGAGCAGGTAGAAGAGGGCGAACGGCACGTCGCGCGCGTTCTCGGCCAGCGTCGCCGCCGCCGCCGCGCACGCCAGCTCGGGCGTCTCGGCGCTGGCGACGTTCTCGCCCAGCGCGCGCAGCGTCCGCAGCTGGCGCTCCGCGAACACGACGCTGGTCGTCTCCGCGACGGTCGCCAGCACGCCGCCGATGCCGGTCGGTTGCACGGTCTCGTCCGGGACGGGGCTGTAGGCGACCTTGAAGTGCGTCTCCTCGAGAAATCCGTTGCGGACGATCAGCACCTCCAGATCGTCGCTGTGGCTGGCGGGCTTGCCGCGGAACGGCGCCTCGATCATCGGCCCGATGACGTGCCAGATCTCCCTCCAGCACGCGGCGGCGGGCTGGCCCATCGACGTCGGGTGCTTGTCGCCGGGGATCGGCCGGTAAGCGTCGTTGTACAGCTGGACGAACTGCGGTCCCCACCAGAGCAGCATCGGGAAGCGGTTGCGCAGCAGCAGCCCGACCATCGTGCGCAGCGCCTGCGACCAGCCGGACACGGGCCCGAGGGGGGTCTTGGCCCAGTCGATGGAGCGCATGAGCGCGCCCATCTCGCCCCCGTCAGACAGCACGTCCGGACTCATGTCGTCCGAGAACATCTAGGATCGCTTGCGTCGAGATCAAGGCCATGCGTAGGGAATTGCCCTGCATGGGCCGGAAAGCGGCGGGATGTCGCGAGGTTGGCCGGCGCGACGAAATCAAGATTGTTGGTGCGACTCCGCCAGGGGTTGGCCGGCTGCGAACGCGCGGGGCGCTAGTTCGTCTCGGCCGTGGTCGGCGCGGGCTGGCTGCGCGGCGCGCGCTCGCGCGGCTCCTTGTCGGCGGGAGGCGCGGGCGAATCGGCCGGCGCGCCGGTCGTCGGCGCGGCGGTCGCGGCGTCGGGCTCGGGCGTCACGAGGCCGACGGTCCGCGCCAGCACGATGGCCTGCGCGCCGCGCGGCGCCTCGCCGGCGCGCGGGACCCGGCGCGCGTACGCGCCGTCGGGCAGCATGTCGTAGGCGTGCGCGGTGTCGTTCAGCACCGGCTCGATCACCTCGCTGCGCAGTTGCTCGCGCGCGGCCGGCGCGTCGACCGGGCACAGCACCTCCACGCGGCGCGTGAGGTTGCGCGGCATCCAGTCGGCCGACGAGATGAACATCTGCTCGCCCCCTTGCCCTTGCCCCGGCGCGCCGAAGACGAAGACGCGCTCGTGCTCCAGGAAGCGGCCGACCACCGACACCACCCGGATGTTGTCGGACACGCCCGGGACGCCGGGCCGCAGGCAGCAGATTCCCCGCACGCACAGATCGACGGTGACGCCCGCCGCCGACGCGCGGTACAGCGCCTGGATCACGCGCACGTCGACCAGCGCGTTCAGCTTGGCGAAGATGTAGCCGCGCCCGCCCGCCTGGGCGCGCGCCGTCTGCTCGTCGATCTTCGCGAGCACCGCCTCGGCGAGGCCGATCGGCGCGACCGCCAGCTTGCGGTAGCGCGGGCGCTTCGAGAACCCGGACAGTCCGTTGAACAGCTCGGACGCGTCCTCGCCGATGGCCGGGTCGGCCGTCAGCAGGCCGACGTCGCTGTAGATGCGCGACGTGGTGGCGTTGTAGTTGCCCGTGGCGACGTGGACGTAGCGGCGCACGCCGCCCGCCTCCTGGCGCACCACCAGCACCACCTTCGCGTGCGTCTTGGAGGCGGCGCGCCCGAAGAAGACGTGGGCGCCCGCCCGCTCCAGCTCGCGCGCCCAGGCGATGTTGTTCGCCTCGTCGAAGCGCGCCTTGATCTCGATCGACACGGCGACCTGCTTGCCGTTCTCGGCGGCCTGCACCAGCGCCCGCACCACGTCGGAGTTGGAGCCGGCGCGGTAGAGCGTCATCTTGATCGCGAGCACGTGCGGATCGGCGGCCGCGCGCCGGATGAAGTCGAGCACGATCGAGAACGAGTCGTAGGGGTGGTGCAGCAGCTGGTCGCGCTTGCGGATCACCGCGAACGGATCGCGGGCGTCGGCCAGCTCCTCGGGCAGGCGCGCCACGAAGGGCGGATCGCGCAGGTCCGGCCGGTTGAGCATGGCGATGGTCATGAGCGCGCTCAGGCCCAGCGGCGCCGCCGACGTGTAGACGTCCTCGTCGTCGATCTCCAGCTTCTCGGTCAGCAGCTTGCGGATGCGATCGGGGATGCCGACGTCCACCTCCAGGCGCACGCAGGCGCCGAAGCGGCGGCGCCGCACCTCGCGGTCGACGATGGACAGCAGGTCGTGCGCCTCGTCGTCCAGGATGTCGATGTCCATGTCCCGCGTGACGCGGAACGGATGGCAGCCCAGGATCTCCATCCCCGTGAACAGGTCGTCGAGGTTGGCGGCGATCAGCTGCTCCAGCGGCAGATAGTCGGTGGCCGCGCTGTCGACGGTGGCGTCCTCGGAGAAGAAGCAGGAGAACGGGATGAAGCGAGGCAGGCTCTCCGGCACCTTCACGCGCGCGAAGCGGCGTTCCTTGGTCTCCGGATCGCGCGCCTCGACCGCCAGCGACAGCGACAGGTTGGAGAGGAACGGGAAGGGATGGCCGGGATCGACGGCCAGCGGCGTCAGCACCGGGAACACCGAGCGGCGGAAGTAGCGGCGCGCCGCGCGCTGGGTCTCGGCGTCCAGGTCTTTCCAGTTGCGGATGTGGATCCCGTGCGCGGCGAGGGCGGGGATCAGATCGTCGGTCAGCAGCGCCGCCGCGGCCTCGCCCTGCTCGCGCACGATCTGGCCGATGCGCGTCAGCTGCTCGCGCGGGCTCAGCCCGTCGGGCGACGTGTCGAGCAGCGCGGCCTCCAGCTGGTCGTGCAGGCCGGCCACGCGGATCATGAAGAACTCGTCCATGTTCGACGAGTGGATGGCGAGGAACTTGACCCGCTCCAGCAGCGGCCAGCCGGTCGCCTGCGCCTCGCTCAGCACGCGGCGGTTGAAGGCGAGCCACGACAGCTCGCGGTTGAAGTACAGCGCCGGATCCGAGAGGGTCGGGGGCGCGGCGGCGGTCGGCTCCGTGTTTTCGATCGCGGTCATGCCATCAACCTCGCAGCTTGCTGAACAGCCAGAACAGGCTGCCGGACAGGACGATCGACACCGGCAGCGTCAGCACCCAGGCCAGCAGCAGGCTGCGGACGGTGGCGATCTGCAGGCCGGACTTGTTGGCGGCCATGGTCCCCGCCACGCCCGACGACAGCACGTGGGTGGTGCTGACCGGCAGGCCGAACGCGTCGGCGGCGCCGATGGTCGCCATCGCCGTCAGCTCGGCGGAGGCGCCCTGCGCGTAGGTCAGGTGGTCCTTGCCGATGCGCTCGCCGACGGTGACGACGATGCGCTTCCAGCCGATCATCGTGCCGAGACCGAGCGCGATGGCGACCGCCACCTTCACCCAGGTCGGGATGAACTTGGTCGCCTTGTCGATGTGCTTCCGGTAGTTCTTCAGCACGGCGGCGTCGTCGGCGGAGACGGCCGGCTGCTTGGTCTTGTCCATCAGGCGCAGCGCCTCGCTGATCAGGTACATGTCGTTGCGGAAGTTGCGGGTCTGCGCGGCCGGAACCTCCTTCAGCTCCTTGTAGCGGGCCATGTCGGAGCCGACGGCCCCGACCATCGTGTGCAGGCCGCCCAGGGTGTCGGGCGCGAGCTCGCGGCTGCGGACGAAGGCGGTGACCTGGGCGCGGCCGTCGCCGGCGATCGGCTGCTCGCCCGCGTAGTGCGCCAGCGTGGTGGCGGCGTGGGCCGAGACGGCCACGAAGTCCTGCGACTCCTTGGCCGACACGGCGTGGTTCAGCGCGTAGGCCGTCGGCACGGTGCCGATCAGGATCAACATGATGAGGCCCATGCCCTTCTGGCCGTCGTTCGAGCCGTGCGCGAAGCTGACGCCGGTGCAGGTGAGCAACAGCAGGCAGCGCACCCAGAACGGCGGCGGGGCGGTCCCTTCCGGAGCCACGTAGAGGGCGCGGTTCTTCACCACCTTGCGCAGCGTCAGCAGCAGCAGCGCGGCGACCGTGAACCCGACCAGCGGCGACACCAGCAACGAGCGGCCGATGTTCGAGGCCTGCTTCCAGTCGACGCCGCTGGTGGCGGTGTGGACGGCCATCAGCTGGTTGGCGAGCCCGACGCCGATCACCGAGCCGATCAGCGTGTGCGAGCTGGACGACGGCAGCCCGAAGTACCAGGTGCCGAGGTTCCAGATGATCGCCGCGGTCAGCAGCGCGAACACCATGGCGAAGCCGGCGCCGTTACCGACCTGGAGGATCAGCTCGACGGGGAGCAGTGAGATGATGCCGAACGCGACCGCCCCGCTCGAGGTGACGACGCCGAGGAAGTTCCAGACGCCCGACCAGACGACGGCGGTGTGCGGGGTGAGCGAGTGCGTGTAGATGACGGTGGCGACGGCGTTGGCCGTGTCGTGAAAGCCGTTCACGAACTCGAACCCGAGGGCGACCAGCAGCGCGACGCCGAGCAGGACGTAGGGCAGGGCGGAGCCGAGCGTCACGGGAGCGAGATCGCGGACCAGCTGCGAGCCGGCGTAGCCGAGGCCGATCACCAGCGCGGCGAGGAAGATCAACATCCCGACCCGGCCGGGACCCTTGGTCATCTTCTCGTCGAGGCGAGAGGCGCCGGGGCGGGGCGGTTCGATGGTCGGTTGCGGTTCGAGGGCGGCGCCGATGCTCATGGGGGTCTCTCCCGTGCGAAAGGAGCGACCCTAGCTCCGGCGGCCGGAGCCCGCGCGTGACCTTCTCGTGACAACCGTTTCGCCGGTGATATCGCCAGGATCGCTTGACAGCGGGGCCGCGGAAGGTCCGGCGGCGGCGGATCGCGATCGACGCGCGGCCGCGACACGGGCGCAACCATCTCGTCGGCAACCTGCAACGCGGCGTCGCGAGAGCCCGTGTTAGTTGATTGCGCGCGTTTTCAATTTCTCCGCCGGAGGTGATTCCAATGACCGTCGATCGTCGCAGATTCATGCAGCTCACCGGCGCGGGCGCGCTGGCCGCAACGTTTCGCGCCAGCATCAACAAGGCGCTCGCAATCCCGGCCCATCACCGCACCGGCACGATCGCCGACGTCGAGCACATCGTCATCCTGATGCAGGAGAACCGATCCTTCGATCACTACTTCGGGACGTTGAAGGGCGTGCGCGGCTTCGGCGATCCGCGGGCGGTGTCGCTGCCGTCGGGCGAATCGGTCTGGCGGCAGCCGAACGGGACGGGCGTGGTGACGCCGTTCCATCCGGACGCGGCCAACCTCGGCCTGCAGTTCCTGGAGGACCTCCCTCACGGCTGGCCAGACACGCACCAGGCGTGGAACGGCGGCAAGTACGACCAGTGGGTGCCGGCCAAGGGGACGACGACGATGGCGTACTTCACCCGCCGGGACATCCCGTTCCACTACGCGCTGGCCGACGCCTTCACGGTCTGCGACGCCTACCACTGCTCGTTCTTCGGCGCGACGGATCCCAACCGCTATCACATGTGGACCGGCTGGGTCGGCAACGACGGCCAGGGCGGCGGGCCGGTGCTCGACAACTCCGAGGCGGGCTACGACTGGATGACGTACCCGGAGCGGTTACTCGCGGCGGGCGTGTCGTGGAAGATCTACCAGGACGCGGGTGCGGGCCTGGACGCGGCGCACTTCTGGGGCTGGGGCGAGAACGCGTACATCGGAAACTTCGGCGACAATTCGCTGCTGTACTTCCACCAGTATCAGAACTCGCAGCCGGGCACGCCGTTGCACGAGGCGGCCTTCAATTCAACGAACATCTCGCAGGGCGGGACGCTGTTTGATCAATTCAAGGCGGACGTGCAGAACAACCGCCTGCCGAAGGTGTCGTGGATCGTCGCGCCCGAGGCGTACACGGAGCACGGGAACTGGCCCACCAACTACGGCGCTTGGTACGTGTCGAACATCCTCGACGCCCTGACCGCGAACCCGGCGGTGTGGAGCAAGACCGCGTTCTTCCTGAACTTCGACGAGAACGACGGCTTCTTCGATCACATGGTGCCGGCGACGCCGCCGCGCTCGCGCGCCGACGGGCTGTCGACGATCGACACCAGCAACGAGATCTTCGCGGGCAACTCCACCTACGAGAGCGGCCCGCTGGGCCTGGGCGTGCGCGTGCCGATGATCGTGATCTCACCCTGGAGCAAGGGGGGCTGGGTCTGCTCCGAGGTCTTCGATCACACCTCGCTGATCCAGTTCATCGAGCAGCGCTTCGGCATCGCCGAGCCGAACATCACGAAGTGGCGGCGCGCGGTCACCGGTGATCTGAGGTCGGCGTTCAACTTCCGCTCGCCCAACGACGCGATCGCGTCGCTGCCGAGCACGGCCGGCTACGCCCCGCCCGACTACGACCGCCACCCCGATTACGTACCGACGCCGCCGAACAGCCACAAGCTGCCGGCGCAGGAGCCGGGCATCAAGCCGGCCCGTCCGGTGCCGTACGAGCTGCACGTGCTGGCGCAGGCCGACCTGTCGAAGGGCGAGCTCCGGATGCACCTCGGGAACAGCGGGCGCTCGGCGGCGGTGTTCCAGGTGCGTTCGGGGCGCGGCCCCGCCGGTCCGTGGACCTACACCGTCGGCGCCGACGCCCACGTCGTCGAGACCTGGGCGCTGCGCGCCAACGGGCAGTCGTCGTACGATCTGTCGGTCTACGGTCCGAACGGCTTCTTCCGTTCGTTCGAGGGCAGCCTGGGGCGCGAGCGCGCCAACCTGACCGTGCGCGCGACCTACCAGAAGGACCGCGGCTGCGGCAGCATCGCGCTCGAGATCCACAACCGCGGCGCCGCGCACAGCAAGGTGCGCACCACCGACGGGTACACGCGCCAGCGGATCGTGCAGGCCGTGCAGCCCGGCGAGACGGTGCGGCAGAGCTGGCCGCTCGATGGTTCGTTCGGCTGGTACGACCTGACGATCACCGTCGAGGGTGACGCCGCGTTCAAGCAGCAGCTGGCGGGCCACGTCGAGACCGGCGCGGACAGCATGACGGATCCGGCCATCGGGATGGGTTAACATCGCCGGCGATGCGGCGAGCGCTCTCGCGGGCCGCGCTGGCGGTCGCCGCCGCGTCGTGCGCCGGAACGAAGCACGACGTTCGACCTGACGAGGCGCCCGTCCCGGCCCGGGCGGCGCAGCCCGCCGCCCCGGCCGGCCTCGAAGGGCCGGCGGCCCCGCTCGATCGTGAGCTCGCCGGGCTGCCGGACGCGCGCGCCGTCTGGCTCGTCGACGCCGAGCTCGGGCCGATCTACGTCGTCACGGCCGGCGCGGCCGCGGCGCGCGATCCCGCCGCGCCGCCGCTCGTGCTGGTGCACGGCCTCGGCCCGAACGGCATGCGCGACTTCTATCCCGTGCTGGCGCCGCTCGCGGCGCGCCGGCGGGTCGTGCTGCTGGATCTGCCCGGGTTCGGCCGCTCCGCCCGCGCCAACGCCCGCTACGCGCCCGATCTGTACGCCGCCGTGCTGGCGCGGGTGATCGCGACGCTCGCGCCGGCAGGCCCCGTCGACGTCGTCGGGCACTCGATGGGCGGCGCCATCGCGCTCTATCACGCGGCCGCCTACCCGGCGCAGGTGCGCCGGCTGATCGTCGTCGACGCGGCGGGCATCCTGCACCGCGACGCCTGGTTCGCGCATCACGTGCGCCGCGTGACCGATCCCGCCCACGCCGTGTTGCCGCGCGTGGCCGATCTGCTCGGCGAGGCGGCGGACCTGGTCTCCGAGACGTCGCGCATCCTCGATCCCGCGCCCGAGATCGTGCTGGAGCTGGCGCCGTTGCGGCAGAAGCTCCTCGGCGGCCGGCCCGAGCGCATCGCGGCGCTCGGCCTGATCCTGCAGGACTACGGCCCCCTCATCGCGCGCGTGCGCGCGCCGACGCTGATCGTGTGGGGCGCCGACGACGTCGTCGCCCCGCTGCGCACGGGGCTGATGCTGGCCGATCGTCTGCCCGACGCGCGGCTGGTGGTCCTGCCCGGCGTCGGCCACCGGGTGATGGCGGAGGCGCCGGGGCTGCTGGTGCCGGAGATCGAGCGCCACCTCGCCGGGCCCGACGCGCCGGCCGGGCGCGCGCCCGCCCCCGTCGCGGCCGGCGCCTCGCAGGGCAAGGCGGTCTGCCAGGGCCAGCCGGACGTCCAGCTGAGCGGCGTCTACGACAGCGTCGTGATCGAGGACTGCGCGCGCGTGACGCTGGACCGGGTGCGGACCACCAGCCTGGTGATCCGGCGCAGCACCGCCAGCGTCGTCCGCTCCAGCTTCTCGGCCGGGATCGTGGCGGACGCGTCGACGCTGATCATCACGGGCGGGGAGATCGCCGGTCCGATCGCGCTCGACGTGAAGGACAGCAAGCTCGATCTGGCGGGCGTCGCGATCGCACCCGGCCGTGAGGCCTTCCGCACCGCGGGCTCGTGCCGGCTGCTGCTCTCCGTCTGTCCCGTGCGCACGCCCGACGGCCGCGTCGCCTACCGCCACGGATTCGTCAGCGCGCCGACGTCCGCCGCGGCGGCGCACCCCTGAGCGCGCGCGGTCAGTTCGGGTTGCCGGTCCGACGCGCCGAGCGCCGCTTCGGCGAGGCGTTCCGGTTCATCGCCCGCAGGCGCATCGCGGTGTCGGTCTTGATGCGGCCCGGGCTCTTGCGGCTCGACTTGCGCGAGGGGCGCGCCGTCGCGCTCACCTCGTGCTCGTACGTGCTGTTCCGGGCCGCGCGCGCAGCCTCGTTGTGCGACGCAGGGTTGGGGATTCGATCCTTGCGCCGTCCGCGGCTGCGCGCGCGCCAACCGGCCGAGGCGTGATCGGGATGTTTCGACTTGCCAGCTTGCGCCGCGCGCTGCTGCTGAACCTGAAATCGTTCGGCTCTCGTCATGAATTTGTCCGAGCTCGGCCGTGGTCAGGTGGCAGCCGCCGGCAGCCGCTGCTCGAGGCGCTTCACGCGCGCCAGCGCGCGGAGCGACGCGAACAGTGAGCCGAAAACCAGCGCCGCCGGCGCTATTGGAATCAGCGGAAACAGCGGCAATTTCCTCAACACCTTGTAGAGCACCAGCGCCTTGATGATGCGGCCCCGTCGCATGTGTGCCTCCAATGCAAAACTGGCGACGCGTCGCCCGGCGAGCAAGCACAGCGCGCAAATTGCAAGCAAGATCCGGACGCGCAGCAATCGGTGCGAACGATGCGAAGATCGACCCAGCGGCTGCGCTATGCTTGGCCCCTGCCGTTGAGGCGCGTGCGTCATGATCGATCCCGCCGACACGACGGACGATACGACGATCGATCGCATCGTTCCGTTCTCGTCCGACGCCTGCGCGTCCTGCGGGGCGTCTCTGGTCGGGCGGCGCTATCTGCAGGCCGACCCGGCCGTCGTCGTTCGTAGCTACTGCTCCGAGGTCTGCCTGCGCGCGGCTCAGGCGGCGGCGCGCCGGCGGCGCTGGAAGGCGCGGCGGCGCGCCATGAAGGTGCTGATCATCGGCCTCGCCGTCGCGGGGGCGTGCCTGGTGCCGCATCAGGGACCGCCGGTGCCGCGGCCGCCCGCGATGGCCAGCGCGCCGCCCGCCGCGGCCGCCGCCGGGCGCGTGCGGCCGGCGGGCTGGTTCGGCCCCGAGTGGCCGCCCACGGAGACGGACGTGCTGGCGGCGCTGGGGCGCGACGCCTGGATCCACCCGCTGGCCGGCCCGGTGCGCCGGATGCCCCGCACCGACGCGCGCGTGTTCGGCGCCGTGCGGCCCGGCAATCGCGCCATCGAATGCCGCAACGGACACTGCGGCGTCGACCTGGGCGGCGAGATCTGGGGCGAGTACGTGCGCGCCGTTCACGACGGCGTGGTCGATTTCGTCCAGCGCGGGCCGAACCCCGAGCATGGCGGCTCGTTCGTTCGCATCTCCCACCGCGGCGGCACGGTGATCACGATGTACTTCCACCTGGCGGCGATCCCGCGCCACCTCGAGCGCGGCACCTTCGTCAAGAGCGGCGACGTCGTCGGCCTGGTCGGCGACACGGGCGTGAAGGACTCCGCGCCGCACCTTCACTTCTCTGTCTCGATCCGGCCGTGGCCGGACCGGCCCGAGAAGTACATCGATCCGGAGCCCCTGATCGCGCTCTGGCCGCTGCGCGTCCCGATCGACGGCGGCGACGCCGGCCTGGTGACGACGGTGTCGGCGCCCGGGGTGCCGCTCGGCTCGATGCCGTGGGTCGCGGGGCGCAAGCGCAAGGCGGTGGCGATGAAGCGGGGGGCCGCTGCCGCGTCGTCCGCGGGCGGCGCGAAGGAGAGCGGCCCCTCTCCGTCGTCGGGCGACGAGTCGGCGCCCGAGTCCGCCCCACCCGACGCGCCGGGAGACGAATGAGGACGAAGGCCAAGGGCAAGGCCACCGCCTGCGTCGTCTGCGGCGCGGTCGCCGCCGCCGACGAGCAGCTGGTGCTCGCGCGCGGCCGGCAGCGGGCCGTGCACTGTTCGGAGGGCTGCCTGGAGGAGACGCTGACCGAGCGCCGCGCCGCCGCCGCCCGCCGCCGCCGCGGCGCCCTGCTGGGCGCTTCGCTGGCGGTGCTGATGCTGGCGGGCGGCGGGATGCTGTGGCGCCACCACGCGCCGCGGCCGCGGTCGCTCTCGCTGTCGTGGGTGGACATCAAGCCGGACCGGGAGGCGCCGCCGCAGCCGCCCGGGATCGGACCGGTCTGGCCGCCGACCGACGCCGACTGGCTGTACGCGTTCGATCGGGCGCGCTGGCTGTACCCGCTGCCCGGTCCGGCGCGCCGCGCGCCGACCGCCAGCGATCGCATCCTCGGCCCGGAGCCGGCGCGCGGTCCGGCCCCGATCTGCCGCACCGCTGGCGCCTGCGGCGTCGTGCTGGGCGGCGAGCTGTGGGGCGAGCACGTCTACGCGGTGATGGACGGCGTCGTCGAGTTTGCGCGCGGGGCCGGCCACGACGATCACGCCGGCGGCACGGTGCGGATCGCGCACCTGGGCGGGATGGTGTTCACGCAGTATTCGCACCTGGCCGCGGTCCCGCGCGGCGTGGGGCGCGGCGCGCACGTCGCGGCCGGCGACGTCATCGGGCTGCTGGGCGACACCGGCGTCGCCGGCGAGCGCTCGCCGCGGCCGCACCTGCACTTCTCGCTGTCGGTCCGTCCGTCGCCCGCGTTTCCGGAGACCTACTGGGATCCGACGCCGCTGATGGCGCACTGGCCGCTGCGCACGCCGCCCCACGGCACGGTCGCCGGGCTGACCGCGCCCATGGTCGACGGGGACGTGCTGCGCAAGCGCCGCGTGCGCGACTGAGGCTCCGCTCGCTCGATTCACTTTAGGGGCGGAGGGGCGGGGAGCGGCTCGGCTCCCGCGGCGACCGCAAGCCCTGCATCCCTTCGGCCGCAACCATCCAAGCGGCCGCCTCTCACGATTCGTCACATATTCGGCGACGGCAACATCCGCGCAATCAAGTTGGGAGCCGCCCGCGAAGCGCCGCGCCCACTCTACCGGCGCCGGGCGGCGTCGCAACATGCGCTGGAATCAAGTGCCCGAAGGCTGCCTCGCTCCCTCGAGCCGGTGTCGCCCTTCCCACCCATCACGCAACCGGCCGCAGTCCCCGCCGACAACGGGACATGCGCGGAATCAAGACGGTGCGACGGCGGCGTCAGCTCAGCTTGCCCCTCGCGGCGGCGCGCACATGGGGCGGCGCTCGCAAGGGCGCCGGGCGAAAACCGCGCGGCCGTCCTTCGATGCCCCACCACACGCGGCCGAAGGTCGATCCGCGATATCCAGTGCAGGTCACGATCCGCGCGACGCCGGGGTTGCCGTCGCTCCGCTCGCCGCGCGTGTTCGGGGCGCTCCGGCGCGCCATCGCTCGAGCATCGGTCGACCGGTTCCGGGTGATCCACTTCTCGATCCAGCAGGACCACGGCCACTTCATCGTCGAGGGGGACGAGGCGCGCCGCGCGCGCGGGGGCATGCACGGG